>DASWEO010000250.1:0-2146 GCA_036394715.1 Steroidobacteraceae bacterium | reverse complement strand
GCGTCTACCGGCGCGAGGGGTTTTCTGCGCCTGAACTCGCGCCGTTGGGAGGCTGAGTGGATTCGCGCGATACTCTGCCCGCCGTCGAGACAGTGGACCTTGCGCGCAAGGTGCGCCGACATCTCCTTCCCCTGCTGTTTCTACTTTACGTCGTCGCTTATCTAGACCGAATCAACGTGGGCTTCGCGGCGCTGAATATGAATCGCGAGCTCGGCCTGTCGAGCGAACAATACGGGCTCTTGTCCGGGGTCTTTTTCTGCGGCTACTTCCTGTTTGAAATTCCGAGCAACCTGATTCTGCATCGCGTCGGTGCCCGCTCGTGGATCGCCCGCATTCTCCTGACGTGGGGCCTGGTCGCAGTTCTGACCGGTTTCGTCCAGAACGCGCCGCAGCTTTATGTGGCGCGCTTTTTACTCGGCGTCGCGGAGGCCGGCTTCTTTCCCGGAATCCTTTACTACCTGTCTTACTGGTTTCGTCAACGGCAACAAGCCCAGGCGATCGGATTCTTTCTGACGGCACTGCCGACGGCAAGTATCGTCGGTGGGCCCTTGTCAGGTTGGATATTGGACCACGTGCATGGCTTTGGGCTGAGCAGTTGGCGGTGGCTCTTGATTCTCGAAGCGCTGCCGGCTATCGCCTGTGGGCTTCTGACCTATCGTCTGCTTCCCGACCGCCCGGCCGACGCGTCTTTTCTCACCGCGGAGGAAAAGACGCAGATCCAAGGCGCGCTCGCGGCCGAGGCAGCCGCCAAGCCCAAAGGGGGGCAACTGACCGTACTGAAATCGATTACCCATCCTCGTATTCTGCATCTGACGGGGATTCACTTTCTGTTTCTGATGGGCCTCTATATCTCGGGCTTCTGGATGCCGCAGTCGATCAAGGCGGTGGCCATCGGCTATTCGAACACGACGATCGGCATTCTGGTGATGATCCCGAGCGCTGTCAGCTTGGTCGCGATGATCATCGTGTCGCGGAGTTCAGACCGGCGAAACGAGAGGTACTTCCATGCCGCGATTTCGCTGTTGATTGCCGCTGCCGGGCTATATTTCGTCGGCGCCACGCCCTCCCTGACCGTCCGCGTCGCCCTGTGGTGCGCCGTAGCGTCCGGGCTGGCCGGCTATCTCGGTCCGTTTTGGGCCTGCCCCGGTGAATTTCTGGGTGGGCGCTCGGCGGCGTCCGCGCTGGCCTTCATCAATTCCTTTGGCAGTCTCGGTTCCTTCTTCTCCCTGTCGATCATCGGATCGATCGCGAAGAGAACGGGGAGTCTCGAGGGCGGATTCCAAGCAGTTGCGATCGCTCTCGTGTTCGCCGCGGCTCTCATGCTTGCGCAAAAACTATACCGGCCATCCATTGCTGCGCTCGCCGCAGTGTGACCGCACGGATCAGGGACTATGCAGCCATACTGGTGGCCTGTGGAGTTGAGGTGCCGCCGCGTCAATCGTCACCGGCGGCAAACAATGCCGGTTGTTGGTACACGTTAAGGCGCGGCGACTCAGAGCTTCGAGCCGCCGTCCACGTGCAGCGTGTCGCCGGTGATCCAGCGAGCCTCGTCGGAGGCGAGAAATACGACCGCGGCGGCGATATCATCAGGTTGGGCGATGCGTTTCAACGCTTGTATTCCCAGCGTGAAGTCGCGGCCGGTATCGCTCCGTGCAAACTTCGACATGTCGGTGTCGACCACACCGGGCGCGACGGCATTGACGCGGATGCCGCGGCCGCCCAGCGCCGAGGCGAAGTGCTTCACGAGCGTGTCGATGGCACCCTTGGTGGCCGCATAGGCGGACAGCGTGCCGACGGTCGCATGCGCCGCCAGCGACGACAGCAGCACGATGCTGCTGTTCTTGCACAGAGTGGGCAGAAGCTGCTGCACGAGAAAATACGGCGCACGAACGTTCACGGCGAAGAGGTCATCGAAATCCTCGACGGTCGTCTCCTCGAGGGTGGCCGCCTTCGCGATGCCCGCGTTGGCGACGAGGATGTCCAGCCGATCGCCGACGATGGCGCGTACGCGCGCGGCCAGAGCGTGCGGTCCGTCTGACGCGCGCAGATCGGCGGCGACCTTCTCGGCGCGGCCTCCGGCTTGGCGGATTTCTGCGACGACCGCCGCCGCTGCCTTCTCGCCGCTGCCGTAGTGGACGAGAACCTG
>DASWEO010000249.1:0-8221 GCA_036394715.1 Steroidobacteraceae bacterium | reverse complement strand
AGCGACCTCAAACACAGTCTGGAGGACAGGACGATGAAGAAAGTATTCGAAATCTATATCAAGACGACGCCGGCGCGCCTTTGGAAGGCGATCACCGACACCGAGATGCGGCGCAAGTATAACTTCGGTGCAGTCGTCACGTCGGATTGGACTCCATCGTCCCGATACGTAGGCGTCGGCGGCGCCGCGCCGATCTTCGAGGGCGAAAATCTGGAGGTGGATCCGCCCCGACGGCTGGTCCAGAGCTTTCGGGCACTGTGGGGCGAGGATGTGAAAAGCGAGGGGACGTCGCGGGTAACTTGGGAGATCGAGCCGGTCGGCGATTCCTGTTTGCTCAAGGTCACGCACGATGAATTGCGCGAGGACGCCAACAGTCAGCTCTACGGCGGTTGGCCGATGATTCTCTCCGGAATCAAGACGCTGCTGGAGACGGGCGAGATTCTGACGACGCCCGGTTCACTGCGTTGGCTGCAAGGTTCGCAAGAGCAATTGTCTGAAATCCGATAACCGCCCTGGTAACTATGCCTGCTCTAATGAGGAAAAAGGAATATGTCAAAACTCGTGACTTACACCATGGTATCTCTCGACGCATACTTTGCGGACGCCAATGGTGACATGAGCTGGGCCCACAAAAAAGATCCGGAGTGGCAGGCGTTTGTCTCGGACAACGCTGGCGGCGGAGGTCGGCTCTTGTTCGGTAGAGTCACCTATGACCTCATGGCGAGTTTCTGGCCGACGCCCTTTGCGGCGCAGAGCAATCCCATCGTCGTTGAGAGGATGAACGGTCTGCCGAAGATTGTATTTTCCAGGACGTTGGATAAAGCCTCATGGAACAATACGACGTTGGTGAAGGGCGACCTGACGACGGAAGTCCGCAAGTTGAAGCGGGAGCCCGGTCCGAACATGACGATCATGGGAAGCGGCAGCATCGTTGCGCAATTGGCAGACGCTGGTTTGATCGACGAATACCAAATCGTGGTGAGCCCGCTGGTCCTCGGCAATGGCCGGACTCTATTCGAAGGCGTCAAAAAGAAGCTGCCAATGAAGCTCACCAAATCGCGGGCTTTCGGCAATGGCAATGTCGTGCTGTGCTACGAACCAATGTCATGAACCCGGGGCACGGTGCTGCATGCCGGATGCGACGCAATCGTCCGACGTCGGCCGCTCCAAATCACATTGATCGCCAAAATCAACGTGTGTAGGCGCCGACCTACAACTTGACGCGCATCGATGTGCGCGGACGGGCGCCTGCCTGCAACTTACCGCGCGGCGAAGCGCACAGACTGACACCTGCCTGCAAGTTACTGCGCATTGATCGGGGCGGCGAGATATGTTTATCTCAGTGAATTTGGACGGAGCGTCGGCGCGGCGTCGTCGGGGGGAAATCCAATGTACGATTTATACATAGCGAACAAGAACTATTCGTCGTGGTCGCTGCGGCCTTGGGTGCTGATGCGCGAGCTCGAGATCGGGTTTCGAGAACATTTGGTGCCCTTTGGAGACGAATCGAGTTGGCAAAGTTATCGTAAGATTTCTCCTACAGGCAAGGTCCCATGCCTGGTGGACGGCGGCACGGTGGTTTGGGAATCGGTCGCGGTCATGGAATACCTGGCGGAGCGGCATGCCGGCGTTTGGCCCGCGCAGCAGGCCGCGCGGGCGTGGGCGCGAAGCGCGGCGGCGGAGATGCATGCCGGATTCGGCGAATTGCGCAGCCGCTGTTCGATGAGTTGCGGCGTGCGCGTTCGGCTCCATGAAATTCCGGCGGGGCTCGAGCGCGACATCGCCCGGCTCGGCGCGCTGTGGAATGATGGATTGCGCCGCTTCGGCGGTCCCTATCTTGCGGGAGAGGCGTGTACCGCGGTCGACGCCTTCTATGCGCCGGTGGCGTTCAGGATCCAGAGTTATGGGCTGACCCTCGATCCGGTGTCCGTTGCTTACGTGGATCGGTTGTTGAACACTCGTTCTATGAGAGAATGGTATGCCGACGCGCTGAAAGAAACGCTGCGGGATCAGCCGCACGACGACGAAATAGCGCAGGTCGGCCGCGTGGTGGAAGATTTGCGGGCGCGATGAGCGCGATGGGCGCGATGAGCGCGATGGGCTGATGGGCGTGATGAGCGCTATAAACGCGATGAGCGCGATTGGCGCTATGAACGCGAGTGCTTTTACGGCGGTGAGCGCGTCTGCGGCGGCATCAGTGTTTTACCACGGTATGAACCGGGTCCGGCAATGAAGAAACGATCGACCATAATTGCCCTGATTCCGTGGCTGGCCGCCATTCCGGTCGGCGGCTACGCCATCGCGCAGGCTCCGGCGGCCGGCACCGTGTGCGGAGCGGCGCCGCAGCCTGCGTTCTGCAGTGCGGTTCGCGGTGCTCGTGCGGAGGGCTGGCCGGCGCAGAGCCGCTCCGAGGTCATGGTGCAGCATGGGATGGTGGTGACCAGTCAACCGCTGGCGGCGCAGGCGGGTTTGCAGGTTCTTTTGCGGGGCGGCAACGCGATCGATGCCGCGGTGGCGACGGCCGCGGTGCTGAGTGTGGTGGAGCCCATGATGGTGGGCGTCGGCGGCGACGTCTTTGCCGTCATCTATGTCGCCAAGGAACGGAAGATCTATGTGCTGAATTCGAGCGGGACGGCGCCTTCCGGGGCGACGGTCGCGCACTTCAATTCGCTGGGCTATCACTGGAATCCGAAAAATTGGGGGCCGATGTCGGGGATGCCGCTCGCCGGGATTTTGCCGGTGACCGTGCCCGGCGCTGTCTGGGGCTGGCAGGCGGCGCTCAAACGCTTCGGCAAGCTCACTTTCAAGGAGGTCCTCGAGCCGGCGGCCGGGTATGCGGAGAAAGGCTTCCCGGTGTCCGAACGCATCGCGCACGACTGGCAACTGCCCAACGCACTGCCGTTGAAAAACTGCTGCACGGAGCCGGACCCTGAGTCGGTCAAGACGTGGTACGTCAACGGGCAGCCGCCGCGGGCCGGGCAGATTTTCAAGAATGCCGATCTTGCGCGAACGTTGCGCTTGCTGCAGGCCAAGGGCGGGGATGGCTTCTATAAGGGTGACGTCGCCGCGGCCATCGTGGCCAAGTCGTGGGCTCTCGGCGGGACCATGACGCTCAAGGATCTGGCGAATTACAAGGGCAAGTGGGTGGAGCCGGCGCGCGTTCAGTACCATGGTTTCGACGTTCTCGAGCTGCCGCCGCCCGCGCAGGCGTGGGCGGCGAATGAATACCTGAACATTCTGCAGGCGTGCATGCCGCAGTGGGCGCCGGGCGAGACGCTGGCGTCGCTCGGACCCGCGAATCCCAAGTACTGGCACTTGATGGTGGAGGCGAAGAAGCTCGCGTATGCCGATCTTTATCGCTACAACGCCGATCCGGATTTCGTTGCCGTGCCGCTCGGCAAACTGTTGTCGGAATCGTACGCGGCGTCGCTCTGCGGCAAGGTGGACCCGCGGCGCGCTTCGATGCCGGGACCGGAGGGGGATTTCGCTCTGCCCGGCGATACCATCGTGCTGTCCGCCGCCGACGGCGACGGCAATATGGTGTCTTGGGTGAACAGCAATTTCAACGCGTTCGGTTCGGGAATCACGGTGCCGCGCTATGGCTTCGTGCTGCATAACCGCGGCTCTCTGTTCACGCTGGATCCGCGCAGTCCCAACGTCATCGAGCCGCGTAAGCGGCCGTTCAACACGCTGTCGGCTGGATTTGTGATGCACGGCGGGGAGCCGTTGATGACCGTCACGCTGATGGGCGGCGACATGCAGGCGCAGGGTCATGCGCAATGGCTGGTGGACGTTCTCGATCTGGGCGCCAATGTGCAGGCGGCGGCGGACATGGCGAGATTCAGGCATTTCCAGGTATCGAATGTGCTGAGTCTCGAGACGCCGCTCTATGATCTGGTGGGGCCGCAGCTTGCGGCGATGGGGCATACCGTGAAATCCGTGAACGGCGAGGACATGGGCGGCGTGCAATCCATCATGTACGTGGCCGAGCCGGGTTCGGAGGCGCACGCCGACGGGTATTACCGCGCGGGATCGGACTTCCGCAAGGACGGGGAAGCGGTCGGGTGGTAATCTCGGGTTCATGCAGCGCGAACCGATTATCTTCGTTGGAACCAGCGATCTTTCCGGGCATTTTCGCGGCAAGAGTTTTCCCGCGGCCGACCTGCCGGCGCGGCTGCAGCGCGGGGTCGGGCTCGCGCCGACGAATATTTTCATGTCGGCGTTCGGACCTATTCAGGTCACGACATTCGGCACCCAGGGTGAAGTGTTTCTCATTCCGGATTCCACCACCCGCGTATTGGTTCCGTTCGAGGGCAGCACGGCGGAGCATTTCTTTCTGGGCGACATCAGGACTCTGGAAGGCGCGCCGTGGGATTTCTGTCCGCGCCACGTCCTGCGCCGTGCGGTCGACCTGCTGCTGGCTGAGACGGGTTTGCGGCTGCTCGCGACGTTCGAGCAGGAGTTCACTTACAGCGGCGTCGCGGCGCATCCGCCGCAGCCCTACGAGCTGGATGGGTATCGCCGCCAGGGGATATTCGGCGAAGTGCTGTTGGCGGCGATGCGGCAGGCGGGGGTGATCCCGGACTCGTTTCTGGCGGAATTCGGGCCGCAGCAGTTCGAGGTGACCTCGGCGCCGGCGCTCGGGGTGCGGGCCGCGGATGACGCGGTGATCACCCGCGAACTGGCGCAGGCGGTGGCCTTCCGGCTGGGGCACCGCGTGAGCTTCGCGCCGATTCCGGAACCGAGCGGGACGGGCAACGGCACGCATATTCATTGGAGCTTTCTGGATCGGGAAGGGCAGCCCACGCTCTACGATGCGCACCGGCCTCAGGGGTTGTCGCTGCTCGGCAGCCAGTTCATCGCGGGCATCCAGCATCACCTGCCGGCATTGTGCGCGGTGACCGCTCCTTCGCTGGCGTCGTACTATCGGCTGCGTCCCAATCGGTGGGCTCCGGTGCGGGCGGATGTCGGGCGCATGGACCGCGGGGCGGCGGTCCGGATATGTCCGGTGGCCGGAGGCGATCCTGCCCTGCGTGCGCGGCAGTTCAATGTCGAATTTCGGGTCGCGGATGCGACCGCGAGTCCGTATCTCGCGCTCGCGCTGGTGGTTCAGGCGGGGCTCGATGGGATTCGCCATGAGCGGCAGATCGAGGACGAGAATCCGCGGCTGCTGCCCGGCAGTTTGGAGCAGGCGCTGCAGCTCCTCGAGGCGTGCGAGCCGGCGGCGGAATGGCTGGGAGCGGATTTGTTCTCTGCGTACCTCAAGTTCAAACGGGCGGAGATCAACGGGCTGGAAAATCTGGATGAAAGTGAGATCTGTCGACGCTATGCCGAAGTCTATTGATCATTCGCCGCCCGGCGGCGGCGCCAAGCCCGGCACCGCGGCCGCGGAGTCCAGCCCGACCGCTCCGGGGTATGCGCTGCTCGCCGCGGACGAACCGCCGCCGGTCTTTGAGATCGGGCTTCAGGGACGATCGAATTTCGTCATCGTCGTGGATCATGCCGGCCGGCGCATTCCGCGGCGATTGAACGATCTGGGGCTTCCCGCGTCCGAGCTGCAGCGTCACATTGCCTGGGACATCGGCGCTCTCGGCGTGGCGCGGCAGGTGGCGGCGGCGCTCGATGCGCCGCTGGTGGCCCAGAATTATTCGCGGCTGGTGATCGATTGCAATCGCGATCCCAAGGTGGCGACGTCGATTCCTCGGTTGAGCGAATCGGTGGAGATCCCGGGCAACGTGAACTTGAGCGACGCCGACATGGCGGTGCGCCGCGCGGAGATCTTCGACCCTTATCATGAGCGGATTCGCGCGCTGCTCGATGAGCGGGCGGCCGCGGGCCGGCCCACGATTCTGGTGGCTCAGCACAGCATGACGGACATCTACCACGGCGTGCGGCGCGAGATGCACGCGGCGGTGCTGTACAACCGCGACCGCCGGTTCGCGGGCCTGGTGCTCGAGGGGCTGCGCCGCGAGGCGGGTCTGACCATCGCGGACAACCAACCGTACTTCGTCAGCGACGAAACCGACTTCACCATTCCGCGCCACGGCGAGGCGCGCGGGCTGCCGCATGTGGAAATTGAAATACGTCAGGACCTGGTGGGCGACGACGCCGGACAGGCCGAGTGGGCGCGGCGAATCACCCGCGCTCTCAAGGATGCCGAGCACACTTTTTTAGGAGCAACCCCTTGAATCATCCGCTCAGCCGCGACATCGAGATCGAACCTGCCCGAACCGCGCTCTTGTTCGTCGATGTGCAGAAGTACAACTGCACCTGGGACGGGGGCGAATATGCGCACTCGAGCCAGGCCGAGAAGGAATCGCGCTACGGCTATTTCTTCCGCACGCTGAAGGAGAGTGCGCTGCCCAATATGGTGCTTCTGCAGCAGGCCTGCCGCCGCGCCGGCATCGAGGTGACCTACACCCTGATCGAGAGCATGACCGCCGAGGGGCGCGATCGCTCGCTCGACTACAAGATCACCGGGTTCAACGTGCCGAAGGGATCGCCGGACGCCAAGATGGTCGATGAATTGACTCCGACCGACGATGAAATGGTGTTCCCCAAGACGTCGTCGTCGGTGTTCATCTCGACCAACATCGACTACGTGCTGCGCAATCTCGGCACCCAGTATCTGATCATCGCGGGGTGTCTCACCGATCAGTGCGTGGATTCGGCGGTGCGCGACGCCTGCGATCTCGGATACCTCGTGACGGTACCGACCGACGCCTGCGTCACCCTGTCGGCCGAGCGGCACGATTGGTCGCTGCGCAATAACCGCGGGTACTGCCGCCAGCGCACGACCCGGGAATTGCTCGATGAGATTGCGCGGCTCAGCTTAAGCCGATGAGCCGGAAGCCGTCGGCGGGAGCAGGCGCGGATGCCCCGGCGGGAGTCGGCGCGAATGTCGCGGCGGGAGTGGGTGAGGATGCCGCGGCGGGATCGAGCGCGGATGGCAAGACAGTGACCAGCGGTACATTGCGCGAGCGCGACGCGCGGGTCATCGCGAATATTGCGCGCCTGCGCTTCTCGCCGTTGAGCCTGGTCGGTGGGCGCGGAAATCGCCTGATCGAGGAGGGAGGGCGGGAACTTCTCGATCTGTCAGCCTCGTTCGGAGCCGCAAGCCTGGGCTACAGTCATCCCGCCATCAGGGAGGCGGTGAGCGCCGCCTGCGCCGGCATGGCGGGAGCGAGCCTGCTGTCCTACCCCAACGAGAATGCGGTGGCGCTGGCGGAAGATCTGCTGCGGCTCACGCCGGGGCGCGGAGAACGACGGGTGTGGTTTGGGCATTCGGGCTCGGACGCGAATGATTGCGCCATGCGCGTGGTGCAGGCCGCGACCGGCCGCTCGCGCTTCATTTCTTTCATCGGGTCGTATCACGGCAACCTCTCGGGATCGATGAGCGTCAGCGGGCACACCGCGATGACGCACACCCTGCCGCGCGCCGGATTGGTGCTGCTGCCCTATCCCGATCTCTATCGTTCCCCCTTCAGCGCGACCGAAGTTCTCGCGCTGCTCGACTATCAGTTCGCGACGACCTGTCCGCCGCAGCAGGTGGCGGCGATCTTCATCGAGCCTCTGATGTCGGATGGCGGGCTCATCGTGCCGCCGCCCGGATTCCTGGCGGCGATCCAGGAGCGCTGCCGGCGCCACGGGATTGCCGTGATCGTCGACGAAGTGAAAGTGGGCCTTGCGCGCAGCGGCAAGCTGCATTGTTTCCAGCACGAGGGGCTGGAGCCCGACCTGGTCGTGTTCGGCAAGGGCTTGGGAGGCGGCCTGCCGCTGTCGGCGGTGATCGGGCCGCGGGACATCATGGACCATGCGCCGGCTTTTGCGCTGCAGACCACGGCCGGCAATCCGGTCGCCGCGGCCGCGGGGCGCGCCGTGCTCAGAACCATCGTCGACGAGGAGTTGGCTGAGCGTGCCAACCAGATCGGCGGGAGACTGTCGAGCGCCCTACGCGCCCTGAGTGCGCGGCAGCCGATGATCGGCGAGGTGCGCGGCCGCGGACTCGCCGTGGGGGTGGACCTGGTGAGCGACCGTGAATCGCGCGAACCGGCGACCGTTGCCACGGCGGCCAAGGTGATCTATCGCGCCTACCAGCTGGGGGCCGTGTTCTTCTATGTGGGACTGCGAGGCAACGTGCTGGAATTGACTCCGCCGCTGACTTTGAGCGAGGCGGAGGCCGAGGAGGGTGTGGCCATCATCGACCAAGCCATGACGGATG
>DASWEO010000248.1:0-2757 GCA_036394715.1 Steroidobacteraceae bacterium | reverse complement strand
AAACCCTATGCGGCTGAGCGTCCAGGAAATCGCAGTGGAGAAAAGAAAGGCGATCCCGGCCCACACCAGAGCGGCCGGTAGATATACGCCGCCGAGACTGACTTCCTGCATTCGGTCACCTCGTTCGAGAGAAGAAGCGCGAATGCCGGCTGAGCGCATCGGCGATCAAGGTGGCCTGGACAGCGGCTTGCAGCGCGCGCCGGGGTTCAACCTTAGCCTCTACAACCTGGTGAGCACTGAAGCGGGTAAGCCTTTCATGAGCCGCGGCCACGTTCGCCTCCGCTAGCTCGGCGAAAGCCTGATCGAGCGTGCGCCCTGCGGAGGGGTAGGGACGGGCCCCGCGCAGGGTGATCGCGGCCTCCCCTGCAGAGAGAGCGGCCACCAGCTGCGCCTCCTGCTCGAGGCTCGCTTGCACGGGCAAGACCGCCAGCCTGTTGGACACAAGACGGACCCACATCTTCTGGGTGAATCGCCGGTGACCAACCAGCAGCCCCCGCAAATCTTGTAGCGTGAGTATCAGGAGGCGCTGGATGCGCCGGGCCGGCGGCAGCGGCGGGAGCAATCCGATCGCGATCGCCGCCAGGGCGGTTCCGGCCACGACCGCAAGCCCGGTGTTGAGCACTCGCGTTGCCTCATAGCTCGGCTCATTCTGAATCGCGAGAATCGGCATCACGTTGGTCACCATCCCCACGACGGCGGTCTTGTGCCACGTGCCGGCCGCCAACGCGCCGAGCGGGACCAGCACCAGGGACAACACCACCGCGAGGGCAAGAAAATCACTGGGCACGACCGGCAGGATGGCCTGATTCAGGATGACCGCCACGGCACTGGCGCCGGCGCATCCAACGGCGAACTCGATTGCGCTGGAGAAGGCCGTGTCCGCGCGCGCCGAGAAGAGAATGACGCTGACGGCAGTGAAAGTGATCAGGGTCGGACCGTCCGGCCATGCGGTTACGATCCAGAAGAGCTCAGCGATCAACAGCGCAATCAAGATACGCAATCCGTTCAGCATCGGAGGCAGGAAATCCGGCACCTGCGGCCGGGAACTCTGTCGGCTCGAGGACTGGCTCACAGAGCTTGAGGCCAGCACGAGGGCATCGGCCACGCCCTCGAGAGCGTGAAGCGTCCGGATCGTTCCGTCCTGTATGAGCCGAGAGGACACATCCGCTGTGGCGAGGCTACCTGCGACCTGCATCTCCTCCCTGCAGATCTGCCGCGCGACTTGTGGGTCTTCCAACCAAGAAGCGCGCGCGAGCTTCGCGATACGCGGCAGGAGCTCGGCGGCGATCGCACTTGCTTCCTGGCGGGGCATCGCCCAAAGATGGTTTGCGATGCCGCGCCAAGCGGAGAGCGCCACGAACAGGGCTTCCTGGGCTGCACGCAACGGAGCGGCCTGATGCTTCAGATGCGACGGCTCTCCTACAGCCTCGTCGATGATCGCATCCAACGCAATGACACGTCGAATCAGCGTCCGACGCAGAGTTCGCACCTCACGCGGGCCATGACCCGTGCGCAGTGTCTGCATCAACCCCGACGCGATGTCTCGGCCAGTGTCCGCCAACTCCCGCGCGAGGCGCGCGCGTGCATGTCCGAAGTCGGTCAATGCATGGACCAGTTCGGCCGAAAGGATGCCGATGGCGATTTCGGTCACGCGCCACACCGCTTGCATGAAAACGTTCTGCGGATCCGCAACAAGGTCCCCGAAGACAATTGCAGTTGTGTAACCCGCGAGCGCCGCCGCATACCCGCCGAAGTTGGGCAAGATCGTCGCAAAGAAGCCGCAGGCAGCTCCCCACACGGCCAAACCACAAAGCAGCGCGAGATGGTTCTGCGGGAACATGGCCGTCAGAACCACGATGGCGACTCCGCCGATCACCGTGCCGATCGCGCGGAATCGTCCCTTGCGCAGCGAAGCTCCGAGAGCAGGTTGCGCGACAATCCCCGCCGAGGTGCCGGCCCAATAGGGATTGTCAAGTTGCAGCCAGAATGCGATCAGCAGCGCGAGGCATACGGAGGCGGCCAGCCGCAAGCCGAAGAGCATCGCGGAAGCCCCGGAGCTGTCCGAAAATCGCGCACGAGCGATCGGGCCCAGCCGACGCATCAAATCCCACACCGAGGCGATCATGATTGCGTAACAGGCCGCGACCGTCCGATCAGGCGCAAGATGAGCGGAAGGCTTCCCACAATCGGCGGCGCCACGAAGCACTTTATGCCGACGCGGTTGTACAAGAGCGCCGCGGCTCCGCAGCCGATGGCAAAGCACAGCATGCTTGTCGACATCTGCACGAGCCGCCGCGCGCCCGACTGGTTTTCAGTCCCGTTCGGGGCATGAATCCTGTCGGCCAGGTCGATCATGACTTGCGTCGTCGTGCCGGTCATTATAGTGGAGGGGGGCGCGCTTGCGAGGTGGACGCGATGGAAGGCGTTCTGAATCGCCATGGCACTCACCAGAACCATTCCCGTTAGAACGGCTTGCCAGCCGTCGATATCATGGAACGGTCCGAATTGAATCGCGAGCGCAGCACCGGTGATCAGGAGTAGAAGGTGGAGAGCGATGAGTATCTCGAATGCTGGCCAACGCCAGTTAGAGAGCGCCGTGTTGAGCAGGCGGGCCGCGATCACCACGGCACAAAAAGTCGGGAGTGCCAGTAACTTGGCAACCGCGCCAGAGGTGCCGAGGGCTAGCGAGGCGCCGAGGGTCACGAAATTGCCCGTCACGTGAGCGGTGAAAAGACCCTGGAGCGCAAGATATGAGGC
>DASWEO010000247.1:0-5204 GCA_036394715.1 Steroidobacteraceae bacterium | reverse complement strand
CGGCTCGAATTGATAAAGCTCATGGGACCTCCTGAATTTGCCCGCGCCTTGCACTCCCGTAACGCGCCCGAGCCGGGGCTCGCGCCATGTCGGTGCATCGCGCCGTCTGTAGGGTGCCTAACCCATTGATTTCACGCGCGTCTGGGCTGGCACGGAAGCTGCAACGCTTAAGGATGAATAGTACGCGGAAGCAGTGCCGGAGGCGTTGTCATTAACGGGTGAAAGCAGGGATAAATGCATGAAGCTGATCACCGCCGTCATCAAACCGTTCAAGTTGGACGAGGTTCGGCAAGCGGTGGCGGATATCGGCATTCAGGGGGTCACCGTGACCGAAGTGCAGGGATATGGGCGACAACATGGGCATGCGGAGTTCTATCGCGGCGCTGAATACCGGATCGACTTTTTGCCCAAGGCCAAGATTGAGCTGGCGGTGGACGATTCGATTGCGGAACAGGTGATGGAGGCGGTTTGCAACGTGGCTAGGACCGGGAAAACCGGCGACGGAAAGGTGTGGATACTGGATCTGGAGCAGGCGCTGCGCATCCGCACGGGTGAAACCGGTCCGGACGCCATTTAGGAGCGCTTATGGGCATGAACACCGAATACGTGATCGTTCGCGAGGAATTGAAGGGCCTCGCTCGCGCGAGCGAGGCCGAACTTCTGACGTTTTAGGAGCATCTCGCGCCGGCAAGCCAGCCAACTCCCCCGTCGGTGCGATATCCCGGCGGCACGGATCTTCAAAAGACCCGTGCCGTTTTTTATATTCGCGCGCCCGGCGCAAGACACTCGCGAGTTTATACAATAGAAAACTGCAATACTCCATGCTGTGTTGCAGCATTTTCTATCAGTTTGCCGCTGATAGACTGAGTGTTTATTCGAATTGAGGAGTGCGCCCGCATGAAAATGGTCATCGCCATCATCAAACCGTTCAAACTTGACGATGTCCGCGCCGCCTTGGCGGATGTGGGGGTACAAGGCATTACCGTGACAGAGGTCAAAGGCTTTGGCCGGCAAAAAGGCCACACTGAGCTTTATCGTGGAGCAGAATATGTCGTCGACTTCCTACCAAAAGTGAAACTCGAGCTGGCAGTGGATGACGAACAAGTCGATCGAGTGGTGGAAGCCATCATTGAAACGGCGCGCACGGGGAAGATCGGCGACGGCAAGATCTTCGTCGCGGAGCTCGGCCAGGCGGTGCGCATTCGCACTGGTGAAGCCGGTTCGCGCGCGCTGTAGCTTCGGTTGCGTCGTAGGTTTCAAACGAGGATCGGACAATGAAACGCCTTCTGTTGTTCGCAGCCCTGGTCGCCTGGTCGGGCATGGCCGGAGCTGTGGTCTATAAGTGGGTCGACGCACAAGGCAAAGTGCAATACGGTGACCGGCCGCCGGACGGTGTGCATGCGGAAGTGGTGGAGTTGCTGGGCACCCACGTGGCTCGCAGCGCGCAGGCGAGACCATCCGAGTCTGCGCCGACCTACAAGACCACCAACCGGGATCAACCGAATCAAGACGATGCCGGCGTCAAAAAGGCCGTGGATAACGACGTGGCGCAAGCCCGCGAGAAGCAATGTGCCGACGCACAGGACCGCTACAAGAAATTGATCGAGGGCCGGCGTCTATACAAGACCGGGGCCGACGGCGAGCGCCAGTATCTGACTTCCGAGGAAATCGATTCTGAACGCTTGAATGCGAAGCGCGAGATCGACGCGACCTGCAACGGCGCCACCTGAAACCTTGATCTTCTATGGAGGAGATCTAGAGCTGCCGTCTCTCGTTGTGCGGCACGATCCGTTTTTACACTCGCTTTGCCGCCCGCTGCGCAAAGCCTTAGGCTACGGTTCCACTGATAGAGAGCGGGAACACGTATGCAAACAGGTTTCGTCGGATTGGGTGCCATGGGCGCGCACATGGCGCGCAGTCTGCATCGTGCGGGTCTGCTGACGGGCGTATGGAATCGGACGGCCGACAAGGCCGCGGCGCTCGCCAAGGAACTTGGCTGTCATGCCTTCACCAGCTTGATCGAGCTCGCCGGGAACTGCGAGGCCGTGGTGATCTGCGTGTCCGCCGACGACGATGTGCGCGGCGTGATCGCGGGTCTCGAGCCGGGATTGAATCCCAATATGATCGTGATGGACTGCTCCACGGTGGGCGCGGGCACGGCGCGCGACATGCACGCCGCGCTCGACGCGCTCGGCGTCGGCTTTCTCGACTGTCCGGTGAGCGGCGGCGTCGAAGGCGCGCGCAACGCGACGCTTGCCATCATGGTGGGCGGCGATGAGCCGGTGTTCACGCGCGCGCAGCCGATCTTGTCGGCGATGGGCAAGACCGTCGCCTATCTCGGATCGAGCGGCGCCGGCCAAGCGGCTAAAGCCACCAACCAAATCATGTGCGCCGGCATCATCCAAGCCGTCGGCGAAGCGATGGCCTTCGCGCACGCGGAAGGCTTGCCGCTCGATCGCTTGATCGAGACCTTGAGCAAGGGGGCGGGATCGAGCTGGTACTTCGTCAATCGCGCGCCCTTCATGGCGCACAACGATTACCCCGCGGGTTTTCGGGTGCGGCTGCACGCGAAGGATTTGCGGATCTGCCGCGAGATGGCGGCACGGCACGGCGCGCAACTGCCGGTGGTGGAATCGACTCTGGCGCAGTATGGGCAGTTGATCGTCCAGGGCTTTGGCGATGAGGATATCTCGGCCATCTATCGCTTGAAGTCCGCGCTGTTTCCGGCCAAGAGCGATCCCGCATGAAGGATTCCTTGGGCAAGCCGCTGCGGATCGCGACTCGCAAGAGCCAGCTGGCGCTCTGGCAAGCCGAGCATGTCGCGGGGCTGCTGCGCCGGGCACATGCGGGACTCGAGGTTGAGCTCGTACCCATGGTGACTCAGGGCGACCGCATTCAAGATCGAAGCCTGGCCGCCATCGGCGGTAAGGGCTTGTTCGTCAGGGAACTCGAAGTGGCTCTGGAAGAGCACCGGGCGGACATCGCCGTGCATTCGATGAAGGATTTGCCGGGCGACCTTCCCGCGGGCCTGACCATCGCGGCGGTGCTCGAGCGGGCGGATGCCCGGGATGCGCTGCTGACGGCGTCGGCAGGGCGCCTCGAGGATTTGCCGCGCGGTGCCCGCGTGGGGACCTCGAGTCCGCGGCGGCAGGCGCAGTTGTTGGCGGCGCGGCCGGACTTGAAGATAGAAGCTCTGCGCGGCAACGTGGATACGCGGCTGCGGCGGCTCGATGGCGGCGACATGGATGCCATCTTGCTGGCCTGCGCGGGCTTGATTCGACTGGGCTTCGAATCGCGCATCACTGCGCGCCTCGATCCCAAGATGTTCTTGCCGGCCGTCGCTCAAGGGGTGATTGGTATCGAGTGCCGCGGCGCCGACTCGCGCATCCTGGGACTCGTCACCGTGCTTGAATCTCGGGAGACGCGGATTGTCATGGACGCGGAGCGGGCGTTCGCGCATCGACTCGGGGGCAGCTGTCAGTCGCCGATCGCGGCGCATGCCCGGCTCGAAGGAGGGACCTTGCTGCTCGACGGCCTGGTGGCGGAACCGGACGGTTCACGGCTGGTGCGCGACACCGCATCCGGCAGCATCGGCGATCCGGCCGGGTTGGGCCGGCTGCTGGCGGAGCGAATTCTGGACGCGGGCGCGGGCCCTCTGCTCGAGCGCCTGCGCGCCGGCTGAACATGCTCGCATTGCAGGGTGTCGGCGTCCTAGTCACTCGGCCCGAGCAGCAGGCGATGCCGCTGTGCCGGTTGTTGGAAATTCAAGGCGCGAGCACCCTGCGCTTGCCGGCCGTGGAAATCAAGCCCATCGGCAATCGGCGGGAAACGGCGGCACAGCTGGGCGCTCTCGCGGATTTCGATGTCATCATTTTCACCAGCAGCAACGCGGTGCGATTCGGCGTTTCGCTGCTCGATCAGCAGCGCGATCTGACTCTGGCCGCCATCGGTCCCGCGACCGCCCGCGCCCTCAATCAAGCGGGCTACCGGGTGGCGGTGCAGCCGCAGAATGGAACATTCGACTCGGAAAGCCTGCTCCAACACCCGCGTCTCGAACATCCGGCGGGCTGCCGCATACTCATCATCAAAGGCAGCGACGGCCGGCCATTGCTCGAACAAGAACTTGCGCGCCGCGGCGCGCAAGTGGTGGCCGCCGATGTTTATCAGCGTGTGCCGGCGACCCCTGGTCACGCGGTTCTCGCGGAGGTACTGAATGGCTTCACCGCGGGGGCGGTGCAGGTAATCACTGCCACGAGCTTGGAAATTGCCGCCAATCTGCTCGCGATGGCGACGCCCGCGCTGCGTGACGAATTCGAGCGTGCGCACTGGCTGGTGCCCGGCGAGCGCATTGCGGCCGCATTGCGCGAACGGGGACTATTGTCGCCGCTGGTGCTGGCACCGTCGGCGGAAGATCACGATTTGGTCGCGGCGCTCATCCGTTGGCGATCGAGCGTATCGGGCGCGTAATCGAAGGAATCGAAAAACAACCGGTTTGCGGCGACCCCGCGCCGCCCGAATTCGCGCCGTACCGCCGCGATCATGGCGGGCGGGCCGGCCGCATACACATCGTATTTTTCGAGATCATCGATGTCCTCGAGCACTGCCTCGTGCACGAATCCGCGGGAGCCCCGCCAATCGGGCGAGGGTTCGGAGAGCACCGGCGCGTAACGCAGCCGGGCGGGGCGGCCCTCCGCCGGGCACCGCTGCGCGAGGTCCTCGAGCACGGCGTGCGCATACAAATCGCGCTCGCCGCGCACGCCCCAGTACAGGATCATGTCTCGCTCGATGCCGTTTTCGATCACGTGCCGCAGAATGCTGAGCAGCGGCGCGAGTCCCGTGCCGCCGCCGATCAGCAGCATCGGCGCGACCCGCGGCTTGGGCGTGCCCGCAAAGCCCGGAGTAACGGCGCCGCCCAGCGTCGCGACGTGTGGTTGGTACACGAACTGCCCTAGAGGCCCCTCGATGGTCAACAGTGCGTTTTGCGGGTCTTGATCGAACAGCCGTTCCGTGAATTCCCCGCCCGCGGCCCGGCGCACATGCAGCTCCAGCAATCGCGCATCATGCGGCGGCGAGGCGATCGAAAAGCTGCGGCGCCGGCCGCCGGACAGCATGATGTCGATGTACTGGCCGGCCTCGAATCGGAATGGCTCCGCTGCGGGGAGCCTCAGGGAGAGGCCCATGACGTCGTGCGACAGGGGCAGCGC
>DASWEO010000246.1:0-17964 GCA_036394715.1 Steroidobacteraceae bacterium | reverse complement strand
GCTTGGGTGCGCGTGCGATCGAAGTGATGCGGGTCGCCCGGCGGCAACAGGCCGCGGCTGGCGCCGTTGAAGTATCCCGGAATATCCAGGCCGCGCAGCAGCGCGATCGCCTCGTTCTGACCGCGCGCGGTCCACACCTGCTGTCCGTACAGGATCGCCGGCCGCTCTGCATTGACCAGGATGTCGGCCAGTTTCTCGATGTCCCGTGGGTCTCCGATCGAGCGTGTCGATGCACGATACCTGCCCGGTTGGGGAATGACCGCCTTGGCGAGATCGACTTCGCGGTCGAGCACGTCGCGCGGAATCTCCAAATATGCCGGGCCCGGAGCGCCGTTGAAGGCTTCGCGCACCGCCATCGAGACCATGTCCGCGACGCGCTCGGTGCTCGACACGGTCGCCGCAAACTTGGTGATGGGCGTGATCACGTCGACGTGCGGCAGATCTTGCAGCGATCCCATCTTGTGCTGCGTCAGCGCACCCTGCCCGCCGATGTGCAGCACGGGACTTTCGGAGCGGAACGCGGTGGCAATGCCGGTAAGCGCATTCGTGAAACCCGGCCCTGCGGTGGTGACGACACAGCCGAGTTTGCCCGTCTGGCGCGCATAGCCGTCGGCGGCGTGCGCCGCCACTTGCTCGTGGCGCACGTCGATGATGCGGATACCTTCATCCACACAGCCGTCATAGATATCGATGATGTGGCCGCCGCAGAGCGTGAATATCGTATCCACGCCCTCGTTTTTCAGAGCTCTGGCGACCAGGTGCCCGCCCGAGATGACGTTGGCGTCGCGAGTCTTCTTCTTGAGCGTGTCGTCCGCGGTCGTGGTGGCCTGCGTGTCCGAAACCTTGGGGACCGTACCGAGCATGACTGTCTCCGTTACCAAGTAGTTACTCGACCCCGGTGAGCTCGCGCCGCTCCGCTGGGGAGCGTCGCGAGCCTACCGGTCCGTGTTCGTCGGAATGTCCGCGATCACCACCGTGTGACGCTACGGCCACTCATCGGACGGCAGCGTCACGCCGGTTTGGGTGCGGGGCTCGCCGTCTCCGCGCGGTTGGTGTAAGAGCCGCGCATCGGCTTCAGCACCAGAATCGCCATCGCCGCTGCGACCAGATTCAAGCCTGCGGCCAGCATGAACACCAGATGCCAGCTGCCGGTCTTCGACGACAGCACGTTGGCATAGGGTACGAGGAGGGCGGCCGTACCCTTGGCCGTGTACATCAGCCCCGCATTGGCCGTGGCGAATTTCGTGCCGAACGTATCGGAGACCGTGGCGGGAAAGAGGCTGTAAATCTCGCCCCAGCCGAAGAACACGATGCCGCTGAGGATGACGAACAGCACCGGGTTGGTGCCCAGATTCGCGAGCGCAAGGATGCCGACACCCTCGAGCAAGAAGGCGATGAACATCGTGTTCTCGCGGCCGATGTTGTCGGACACCCAGCCGAAGAACGGCCGGCACAAGCCATTGAGGATGCGGTCGATCGTGAGCGCAAAGGTCAAAGCGGGCAGCGTCAGCCCGAGCAGACTGACCGGGACGTCGGCCACCTTGAAGTCCTTGGCGATCGGTGCGAGCTGCGCAACCGCCATGAGGCCCCCTGTAGCCATCATGACGAACATTGCGTACATCACCCAGAACACCGGTGTTTTCACCATCTCGACCGGTCTGGCCTGCAGGCGGCTGGCGCCCGGCGCCAGCTTCGACGGCGCCATCATTAGACTGGCCGGGGGCACGAGTATCAGGAAGCCGAGCACGACGACAACGATGCCTTGCATCAGGCCGAAGGTAAGAAAGGTGTGCTGGTAGCCGCTCACCTTGATCATGTTGGCGATGGGAACGATGGTCAGCGCCGAACCGGCGCCGAAGCCCGCCGCCGTCAATCCCGCGGCCAAGCCACGCCGGCCGGGAAACCAACGCAGGGCGTTGCCGATGCAAGTGCCATACACGCCGCCCGCGCCGATGCCGCCGAGCGCGGCCGCGAAGTACAGCATGGGCAAAGAGTCCGCTACCGAATTGATCGACCAGGCGATGCCGCAGAGTGCGCCGCCGATCACAACGATCCAGCGTGGTCCGAACCGGTCGACGAGGTAGCCTTCGATCGGCACGAGCCAGGTTTCAAGCACCACGAAAATCGTAAAGGCGACTTGAATGGACGCTCTGCCCCAGTGATATTTCGCGTCAATCGGCCCGACAAAAAGCGTCCACCCGTACTGCAGGTTGGCGATCATCACCATGCAAGTGACGCCGATGATCAACTGAACCCATGGATTCCCGAGCGGTGACGAGCCTGCTTGGGATCTGGTTGCTTCCGAAGTCGCGTTCATTTAATTCTCCTTAGTCGCGTTTATCGAGTGGGGGAGTGTCAGCGAGCCGCAGTCGCAGCGCAAACTGGAGGTTGGATCCGGCACTGATGAACTCGTCCAGCCATGGACAACAAGCTGTACGGAGCCGTCCGAATCGAATTATCGAAGATGCAGATCGGCACGCTTGACCCACCCGAAGCCCCCCGAAAAATATTCAGACGCATGGGTCCGAACGATATCGCCAGCCGTTTCTTTACTTCCTGGTATACCATATATGAAGGCGTTTCGAGCTGTCAAGCAACCGCGGTTGACGCAACGACGGACCTAAAGTTGCGCTGTGCGTGGGCTGCGCGCTTGGTGGAGAGCTGTGCGTGGAGAGGTAGCCGGCGCGTCACGCTGAGATTCAACTCGCCAGATGCAGATTGCTTGCATATAATATATCTGTGGCGTGTTATGGGTTCTCGGAACTCAGATTATGGGTTCTCGGAGCTCAGAATTGAGCCGTACAATGTTTTCGGAAGTCTGGCGCAACCTGACAAACGCATCGGGGGTCTGATGAGCACCATCGCAAAACTGGTTCAACGCAGCGCGCCTGCGGCGCCGCTCATACTAGGCCCGTTGAATGCCACGAGTTTGCGCGATCAAGCGTATGCGCTGCTAAAAAACGCGATCGCCGACACCGACATCTACGACCCGAAGCAGGAACTGCGTCTCGATGAGCGGCAACTGACGGCCGCGCTGGGCGTCAGCAGGACGCCGATACGGGAGGCGCTCTCGCTCCTCGAGCAGGAAGGATTCATTCGCACCATACCGCGTCGCGGTATCTACATCATTCGCAAGTCGAAGCGCGAAATGATTGAAATGATCCAAATGTGGGCCGCGCTCGAGTCCATGGCCGCGCGGCTCGCGACGCTGTACGCGACCGATGCGGAAATCGCGAGGCTGCGGCACTTGTTCGATGAGTTTCAGAACTCGCCGCCTTCCGAGCATCTGGACGAGTATTCCGATGCCAATATCGCATTCCATACGGCGGTCATCGCCCTGGGCGGTTCGCAAACCATCGTCGACGCGACACGCAATCTTCTCATTCACGTGCGTGCCATTCGCCGCGCGACGATCGTGCAAAGCGACCGCGCCGCCCGCTCGATCGTCGATCACTTGAAGATCATCGAAGCGCTGGAGCAGCGCGACACGGAGTTGGCCGAACGGCTCACGCGGCAGCACACCCTCGACCTCGCGGCGCACGTCGATCGCAACTGCGATTTCCTGGATTAGCACTCCCCAGCCCGGCGGCTGAACGTCGGCGCGGCGAGCGCTCCCTGGACCCGCGCAGATACCGTGGACTGCCGATCCCCGCGCTGACCCCTCGCCTGCGAGTCCGCTCAGCGGCCGGGGGCTAGAAATTGCCAATGAAATCCGTGACACATGAGAGAAATCACACGCCTGGTTAGATTAAATCATTAGGGAAAAAAGCTTCTGATATATAATATATCTGTGTCGCGATTGCTCATGAGAGCAACGCGTTGGAAGGTCCATCTAGGTAACAAACGATTGTGACGCACCAAAATGGTGCTTAACTGGGAAGTATTAATGCAAACATTCGCACTTGTTGTATTGACCGTTGTCGGTGTCGCGCTGGTTTTTGGGTTGCCTGCCGCGTTCTATCTATCGCTGCCGGCGTCGATGTTGGAGCGTGCAGGACGTCATGGCCGCTTTGCGGGCCTCGGGACGCGGGATGGAATGGGCCAAACCCCGTCCGGCCGCGCGGCGGTGTCCAAGTTCAATACCCTGCTCGGGCAATCCGCCTAGTGCAATGCGCCCTGGGGCAACCGGTCCAGGGCGATTGACGTGAAGTTAGGCGCCCCATTGGCCAAGCGTCGGCGCGGCGCGGGCGCTCTGCTGGCCTTGCAGAGACTGCGGAGCGGCGGCTTCCGGCACTCCGCCGGATAGCGCACTCGGCGCAACGGCCCTGATCCCGCTCAGGGTGTCGGGGTCCGAAATTGCGGATTGCATCAGGGCTCCATCCATCCATACGGGCGTTCGGGACTCGATGCGCAGATAGATTCGCCCGGTCGCCCGGTCGGCGAAATTGACCACCGGAAATCCGTCCATGCAGCGTCGCAGGAATCCGGTGTTGTGCGCAGGCTCGAGCAACCTGCGATCCGCATAGAGGGATTCGGGTGCTGGGGCATCGACGTTGACGCGTCCGTACCGCTGGATGTCCAGCATCCCTTTGGCGTCCAGCACATTGAACGTGTCGTTGTCGCCGAAGGCAACGGTTCGCGGACGCTCTCCCAGGGGCACCGTGTTGTCCAGAAACTCGAATTGAATGCGCTTGTCGCTGCGGCGGACCCACGTGAAGAACACATCGGGGATCCCCGTGTACGCCTCCACGGCGTGCGCCAGCGTGTCGTCCACGGCTTTGTAGCGGCCGAACTCGAGGCCGCGCTTCCAGGCCCGCTCGACCAACAATTCGGGCGGCGTGATCACGAAGAACAAGTAGACCGTCTGGCCGAAGCGCGTCAACAGATTGCTGCCCGCCTCGTCCGAATCCGGCGCAAAGCTGTCAAAACGAAACCGATCGATCAGCAGGTGCGTCATGTCGCCGCGCCGGTGTTTGCGCGCCATGTAGCGGTCGAGTTTCTGGTCGACGATCTGCAGTTCCTCGGCGGTGAACGCGCCTGCATATTTGTAAGCCGTACCGAGCACCCCGTAGTCGAGGAGCTGTTTGCGCCAGATGTCCGGACTGATCAGCGCGAAATCACTCCATCGCACCCCGATGTCGCCCGCCAGTTTTTTCTGCAGGGGCCGCAGCGTGCTCTTGCCCGATGCCGACGGGCCTTTGGTGTTGATGACGACCGGCCGCTCCTGCCGCGGCAGCAGGGGATAGCCTTCGCTGCGTGACGCGCGCAGCAGCATGGGTTCGATCGTCCGGCCGATGGAATCGCTGCCGTATTCGTTGCACGCCATATTGGTCGCCACCGACGCGATGAGCTCTCGCGTGCCCCACGCGTGACCTTGAGTCGCAAACAGCGCCGACATCACTCGCGCGAGCGTGCGATACACGATTTTCTGCCGCGGATCTACACTCGAGCCCGCGAGCCGCTCGCATTCGGCGATCTGGCGCGGGCCCCAGCCGCGGTCGACCGGAATCGGCGCCGCGCGGCGGCGCCGCGCGATGCGTGCAAACAGCCGGGATCCCGGCCGCTTCGTGGCGGAGTCGAGCGGAGAATGTTCGGGCATTACGCCCGCCAGGGCGGCATCCATCGCATCGCGCAGCTCACGCCGGGCGCGCTCATACACCGCGGCGATCGCATCCGTCTCCGGAAGGAGATGTCGCTCGAACAAGAGGCTCGCAATCTCGCGAAAGTTGATCCCTAAGTCGCCGATTAGGGTGCCGTCAGGCACGGCGAAGTCGGCGGTGACGCGTATGAGAAGCTCGTGCAGGGCGAGTCTTTGCGGCCGAAAGGCGACCAGCTCGCTCGGCGAGAAACCGGTGAGACCGTGCATCTCACTGACCGCGGCAATGCTGGTGAAGACATTCTCGGGCCGAAAGATCGTCGACAGGTGCAGCAGTTCCCGGGGGATTTGCGACTGAATGCCCGGGTTCCATGGCCCGTGCACCGGCGAGCCGTCGGCGGTATTCATGCGCCGCCCGGGGTCTTTGCATTCACGTTTCGCATGCTGGAGATCATACCCATCCCGCCGGCGCCCGGCGGAACCTCATAGTTGAGACGCAATTCGCTGTCTTGCGCCCCATCGTGTGATGCATTCGCCACCTGTGAGGATGTCCACATACCAAAATACGCCGATAAATTGACTGTCGGCGCGGGTGCGCTCGACCAAGAAGACCGCGGCGGGAATTCCAGGCCAATGACCTTACGAACCATCGGAAGAACGCTCGCGGGGCAGGCACAGGCCCCGGCCGCCGCGCGGGCCGCCGAAACCGTGCCGCCGGCGCCGGACCCCCGCGCCATATCAGCGGGAGCCCTGCTCGACGGCGCACCGGTCGCCATTTATCACGCGGACGCGGCCGGGAACATGGTTTATAGCAACGCCGAGTACCGCCGCATATTCGGGCTCGAGCCCGTGCATAGTCCCGACGATTGGGCCCGTCGTGTGCATCCTGACGATCGTGCGCGCATGCAGCAGGCCTGGGCGGATTTCTGCCGCCAGCCCGGCCCCTGCCGATTCGCCTATCGCACCCTGGATGACGGCGAGGTTCGCCATTTTTCGGAGCAGGTGGTCGCCGCGGACGGCGTCTCCGGCTGGATCGGCACGATTACCGACGTCACGGATCTGGTCAACGCCCGCGATCACCTGCGAAAGGCGGAAAGCATGTTCCGCAATACCTTCGACCAGGCACCGATCGGCGTTGCCCACGCGGATCGCCGCGGCAGACTGCTGCGCTACAACCACGCGTTCTCCACGATGCTGGGATTCGACTCCGGCGAACTCGCGGACATGACCATCGGCGACCTCACGCACCGCGACGATATCGCACGCGTATCGGCCGAACTCGAGCGCCTGTGGAGCGGCGAGGTCCAATCCGTCGATCTCGAAAAACGCCACGTCCGCAAGGACGGGAGCTTCCACTGGGTTCGGATAACGACGGCGCTGGTTCGCGAAGGCGACGGCAAGCCCGAGTACTCGGTCGAGTTCCTGCGCGACATCAGCGCCCGCAAGGAATCGGCGGAAGAGCTCGAACGGGTGCACAAGCAACTCATGATCGCTTCGCGCCAGGCAGGCATGGCCGAAGTCGCGACCAATGTGCTGCACAATGTCGGCAATATCTTGAACAGCGTCAATATCTCGGCCAGCCTCGTGACCGAGCGCGTCAAGCAGTCGAAAGCTCCGGGGATATCCCGCCTCGCCGCGCTGCTTCAGGAGAAAGGCACGGCGGTCGGCGAATTCCTCGCCAGTGACGAGCGCGGCAAGCGCATACCGGAGTACCTGACCTCGCTCGGCGAACAGCTCGTGAGCGATCAGAAAATGGCGCTCGAAGAGCTCGCATCGCTGCGCGACAACCTGGAACACATCAAGGACACGGTGGCGATGCAGCAGAGCTACGCCAAGCTGTGCGGCGTGACCGAAACCGTCGCGGTGGCCGATCTGGTGGAGGACAGCCTGCGCTTGAACGCCGGCGCCTTCGTACGTCACGGCGTGACGCTGCGCCGCGAATTCAACGAGGTGCCGCCGATCACCGTCGATAAGCACAAGGTGTTGCAGATTCTGGTGAATCTCGTGCGCAACGCCAAGTATGCGTGCGATGAATCGGGCAGGGCCGACAAGCTTCTCACCCTGCGCATAGAAGGCGCGCCGGCCGGTGTGCGCATTTGCGTCATCGACAATGGCGTGGGAATTCCCGCGGAAAACATGTCCCGGATATTCACGCACGGCTTCACGACTCGCGTGGACGGGCACGGCTTCGGCTTGCACAGCGGGGCGCTCGCGGCCCAGGAGCTCGGCGGCTCGCTGCTCGTGACGAGCGACGGGCCGGGATGCGGCGCGACATTCATGCTCGAGCTGCCGTGCAGCCCGCCGGAGTATGCCCGTGCCTGATTCCGCTGCGCGCGCCAACCGGCGGATTCTGATCATCGATGACAATGCGGCCATCCATCTGGATTTTCGCAAGGTGTTGGGCGTCCAGGCCGAGCACACCGCGCAAGCCGCGCTCGATGTGCTGGAAGCGAATCTGTTCGGCGACGCCGTCGTCGCCGCGGCGCGCCCGAACTTCGACATCGACTCCGCGCATCAAGGGCAGGAAGGCGTGGCGATGGCGCACCAGGCGCTCGTCGAAGGGCGTCCTTACACCATGGCCTTCGTCGACATGCGCATGCCCCCGGGCTGGGATGGCCTCAAGACCATCGAGCGCCTGTGGGCGACGGATCCCGACGTGCAGGTCGTCATCTGTTCGGCCCACACCGACTACGATTGGACGGAGGTCGTGGCGAGACTGGGCCACTCCGACAAGCTGCTGGTGCTGCGCAAACCCGCCGAACCCATCGAGGTTCTGCAGTGCGCCACGGCGCTCAGCCGCAAGTGGGAAAACGACAAGCTGGTCAAAGAACATGTGCTGCGCCTCGAAGAAGTGATCACGACGCGCACGCGAGGATTGGAAGCGGCGAATCAGCAACTGCGGCATCTGGCCACCCATGATGCATTGACCGGTCTTCCGAATCGCGTCTTGCTGGACGATCGACTGCAGCAGGCCATGGCGCATGCCGACCGCGACATGCGGTCTTTCGCGCTGCTGGTATGCGATCTCGACCGCTTCAAGCTCATCAACGATTCCCTCGGGCACCGCGCGGGCGATGAACTGCTTCAAGAGGTCGCGCGCCGGCTGTTGACCGTGGTGCGAACCACCGACACGGTGGCCCGCTTCGGCGGCGATGAGTTCGTGCTGATCGCCACCTCCATCGGCGACGCCGAGGATGCCGAGGCCCTTGCGGCCCGCGTCATGGACGCGCTGCACGCCCCGGTGCGAATCGCGGCCATCGATATTCATACCTCGCCCAGCATCGGCATCGCCATGTATCCCGATGACGGCGTATCCATGCAGGCGCTGCTCGCGCACGCAGATGCCGCCATGTATTCGGCCAAACAGCACGGCCGCGGCAACTTTCGGCGCTACGCGCCGGGAATGGATGCGGGGACCGAGGATCGCGTTCAGCTCGAGAGCGACCTTCACAGCGCGGTGACGCATAACCAGTTCGAGCTCTACTATCAACCCAAGGTCGATACCCAAACGGGCGAGGTGCGCAGCGCGGAGGCGCTGATCCGCTGGGCGCACCCCACACGCGGGATCGTTTCCCCCGCGGAATTCATCCCGCTGGCTGAAGAGTGCGGCCTCATCGGCGCAATCGGCGGATGGGTGATCCGGGAAGCATGCCGGCAGACACGCGCTTGGCAGTTGCGCGGCGTCCCGACGCTCCGAGTGTCGGTGAATCTGTCGGCATCGCAGTTCCGCGACAGCGGGCTGGTCGACAGCATACGCAGCGCGCTCGATGACGCGGACCTCCAGGCGCGCTATCTCGAGGTCGAGCTCACGGAAAGCGCCGTCATGAGCGATCCCGAGAAATCGATCGCGATCCTCGAGCAGCTGAGCGCCATGGGAGTTCTCGTCTCGGTGGACGATTTCGGCACCGGCTACTCGAGCATGAGTTACCTGCGCCGATTCCCGATCGACAAACTCAAGATCGACCGCGTGTTCATCGACGAAATCGTGAGCCGCCAGGAGGACGCGTCGATCGTCCGCGCCATCGTCTCGCTCGCGCACAGCCTGCGCCTCAAAGTCGTCGCCGAGGGGGTGGAAACGCCCGCGCAGCTCGACTTCTTGAAAACGGCCGGCTGCGATGAATACCAGGGCTATCATTTCAGCCGCCCCTTGCCCGCGGCGGATTTCGAACGCCTCGTCCGCGAATCGCAACCGGCCGATGTCTTCACCGAGGACGATGCGAGCCGCACTCACAGCAAGCTCGCAGCGTACGTGCTCAAGTAGTTCCCTACTTCGCGTCGAGTTTCGTGTTGTCGGGATACACTCGAAGGGCCGGGACTTCGCCGCGCTCGAGTTTCTGCTGCACGTCCTGCCAGTACTCGACGCCCAGCAGATCGCAATTTTCTTCGCGGAAACAGCGGCGCGCGTACGAGCTCTTGAGCTGCATGCCGTGCTCGAGCTCTTCGGGCAGGAAGATCACTCCGTCCTCGAAAAACCATTGCGGCACCGCTTCCTCGCCGGGCTCACGCCCGGCATTGGTGCGGATCTTCACATCGGTCAGTTTTTCGACCGCGTCATAGTCGAACAGGAACACCCGGCCGTATCTTCCGACTCCGTAGTTTCTCGAGTCCAAGTCCTTGTTGAATATATTGGTGGCGGCATTGTTGCGAATGCAATGTCCGAGGCTCACCATCACGGCGCGGGTCGCATCTTCATCGGCGGTCTCGAGAAACACCGGCAACGGCACGATTTTCAGCTGCACGATCAACTGGCGCAGGTAAACGCCGTCCTGATCCACCTGCACGCTGCCGGCCGCCTCGCGGCAGATTTCATCCAACAGTGCGGGGTCGAACATGCTGCGGTCCAATCGCAGGTTGAAATACATGACATTGTCCAACATGCTGCCGGCTCGATTGATCTCGTGCACGGCGCGGTATTTATCGGAGACCGCCGCCACTCCGGGAAAGGCGCCCCACTTGTAGGAATTGGTCGGCTTGTCGCGAATCACCTTCAAGTGATAAGCGCACTCGTCAAAGGTGAACCCGAGCGCGACCGTGCCCGCCGCGCCGGGCGAACGTTGGAATCTGTGTCCGCGGCGAACCTGCTCGTTGATCTCATTCAATATGGCGACCTTGCCGACGTGATTGAATCCGATGGTCGAATACTGATGCCCGAACGGGCGGCGCGGCATGAGGCTGAAGAGAAATACGCATGTTTGATAGTAGAGCCGCGTGGTCACGTGAAAATTGGCCAGCGCCGAGCTGAAGAGATCATGGATATCCGAGACGCGATGCAGAACGGCATCGGCATAGATGCCCTCCGGGCTGTTCAGCAGCGCCACGACGAACGGCACGATGCGGTCATCGGTCAATAACCAACGGCCGACGATGAAGGCGCTCCGATCCCGGAAAAATCCGGCCTCGACGACGTCCAAGGCCACGGGAGGCGGTCCATCGAGGGCATCGCGCATCAACTGTTCGACTCGTACCCGGATTTTCTCGGCGTCGCCCTGCAGATCTCGGAACGGAACCGAGAAATTGGGCAGTCGCAAGGCCGTGCTCACGATCTCGGCGTCGATGCGGCCCGGGACCCGCAGCCGGCGATACACCGATGCCATCGAGTCGGCGCGCAGCCTGCTCGGAGGCGGGAATGAATAGGCGACCGGACGCCACAGTCCCCGGCCGATGTTGCGCCGTATCGAATGGGCGAAACTGAAGGCGATGTCGGCATCGTAGCGAACCACGATCATGGCCATGAACAGGCGATCGAGCGCGTCCCAAACCGCCGGATCGGCGGCAAGCGCGGGAAATGCCGCGAGCATCCGGGGTCCATGTTCCGCGATGTATCGGCTGTACAGCCCCAGGCGCTCCTGACTGATCCGGATGGAGGCGTGCGGATCCATGGTCTCGAAGGCGCGCTGCGCCCGATGCGGGTACTCGCAGAGTTGCCTGTAGAAATCATCGTAAATCGCCAGTATCAGCGCCGCCGCCGCGCGAGTACGGCTGTCATGGTCGGCGCAGGCCGCCAGGCGCGAGTACGCTGCTTCAACCAAGGGTTCGGTCTCGGCCGGCATCGAATTAGGAGCCTACGGCGCCCATGAGTCAGACAGGCTCCTATCCGCTGTTGCGCAGCGCTGTCGCAATGGCATTGATCGACAGCTGAATTCCTTCCCTGACGCGCGGATCGTTCTCGCCGGCCCGGTGACGCTTGAGCAATTCCACCTGCAGCAGATTCAACGGTTCGATGTAGGGTAGCCGCAGCCGGATGGAGGCATCCAAGGCCGGATGCTTTTCGAGCAAGCGCGTTTGTCCGGTGATGGCGAGCAGACTCTCCTGTGTCATCAGCCAGGTATCCCGAATGCGGCCGAACAGGGCATCGGCGAGCGCGCGATCCCCGACCAAGGTGGCGTACCGGGCGGCCAGCCCCATATCGGATTTCGACAGCACCATCTCCAGGTTATCGACGGTGGAGCGAAAAAACGGCCACGCCTCGAGCATCTCGCGCAGCAGCGCCGTGTCGGCCGATCGCAGCGCCTGCCCCACGCCGTACCAGCCGGGCAGCATGACCCGGGCTTGGGCCCAACTGAACACCCACGGGATCGCACGCAGGTCTTCGATGCGCTGTGAGCTCGTGCGCGACGCCGGGCGCGATCCGATCTTGAGCTCGGAAATTTCCAGCAAAGGCGTCATCTGCCGGAAGAAAGTGGAAAATCCAGGGGTCTCGTACACCAGGGAGCGATAAGCGCGGAATGCCTGCGTGGAAAGGCCGTCCATGGCCGATGCGAAGCGCGAACGGCTCTCGCCCGACAGCGAATCGTTCTCGAGCGACGCCAGCACGGTCGCCGCGGTGATGGCCTCGAGATTCGCGGCCGCGCTTTCACGGGTACCGTACTTGGCGGCAATGATTTCTCCCTGCTCGGTAATTCGTATGCGGCCTCGCACCGTGCCGTGCGGCTGGGCGCGGATCGCCGCGAACGAGGAGCCCCCTCCCCGGCCCACGGCCCCGCCGCGCCCGTGGAAGACCTGCATCCCCGTGCCGAATTTCTCGAATACCGCCGCTAGCGAACGGGTCGCTTGGTGCAGGCTCCAAACCGACGTGAGATAACCGCCATCCTTGTTCGAATCCGAATATCCGACCATCACCTCTTGAAAGCCATGCGCCGACGTGATGGCCGCGACCTCGGGCAGCTGCAACCAGGCCGTCATCACGCCGGAGGACTTTGCCAAATCGTCGATGGTTTCGAAAAGCGGCACAGCCATGATCGCTGCGCGGGGATTCCCCTGCCCTCGATACAGCCCCGCCTCCTTCAGCAGGATATTCACCTCCAGGAGATCCGAGACACTCTCGCACTTGGACACGATGTAGGTGGTCATGCAGCCGCAACCATAGCGGCGATGCGCTTCGGCGGCGGCACGCACGACTCCCAGCTCCGACAGGGTCTCCGGCGAGTAGCTCGCGTACGGGCTTGCCAGAAGCCGCTCGCTGGCAAGTTCACGCCGCAGCAAGAGAACCCGCTCCGGCTCCTCCAGCGCTTGATAATCCGGCGATACCCCCGCAACCTTGAGCAGTTCCGCCACCACGCGCGCGTGCACGTCCGCGTTTTGCCTCAAGTCCAGGGTCGCCAGGTGGAAGCCGAAAGTCTCCACGGCGCGGGATAATCGAGCCAGCGCGCCGCCGGCATTCCGGCCCAGCTTGCTCTCGGACATCAGGGACCGCTCGAGTATATTGAGGTCCGCGCTCAGGCTCTCAGCATCGGCGTACGGCTCGGCGCTGACCGACGCCGGCCGCGACGGCGCTCGTCCGGTCAACTGCTGATAGGTCGCTGCGAGCCGCCCATAGATGCCCGTGATGGCGCGTCGATAAGGTTCATCCGCTCGGGCAGCGTTGAGATCGCCGCTCCGTTGTGCCAGCGCATTCAAGTCGGCGGACACTCCGGCGAGCTCGCTCGACACCGAAAGTTCGGCGCCCAGCGCATTGAGTTCCTCCAGATACCCGGCCAAAAGCGCTTGTGCCGCCCGGCTCAGCGCCAGGCGCAACGAGTCGGCGGTGACGTGCGGATTGCCGTCGCGATCGCCGCCGATCCAGCTGCCGAGCCGCAGGAAACTTGCCGGACGCCGCCCGATCAATCGCGCCCACCGGGCGTAGAGCACCGGCACCGTCGGCAGAAAGATGTCTCTCAAATAGGTCAGCGCGATATCGACCTCATCCGCCACATACAGTCTTTCCCGGCGCAGCGCCCGGGTTTGCCACAGCAACGCGATCTCTGCCGCTATCCCCTGCTCGATCAATTCCCCTTCCGGAGTTTCGGTGTGGCCGGCGTCGCGCTGCCGCATCAATGCGGCGATCCGGTTGCGGTGATCCAGCATGCTCTTGCGCATCACTTCGGTGGGATGCGCCGTCAGCACCGGAGTGATCAATGCTCGGTCCAGCAGCTCGGCGACTTCTCGGGTCTCTATGCCTTGCGCGGCCAGAAACTGCAGGGCCGATGCTAATGTGTTGCCTTCTTCCGCGGCCGCTCCTTGCCGGTCTTCGGCAAGATTGGCGAGCATGGAAAACAGCATGAAGCTGCGTACGAAGGCAACGGTCTCGTCGAGCGACAGAGTCTCCAATCCGGCGGCCAAGCCGCGGGGGTTGGCGATGCCGCGATAGCGGTCCACGGACGCCGCCCGTATGGCTTCGATGCGTTGAAACAGAGCCTGGCCGCCATAGGTGCGAATTATGTCGCCTAGAAGCTTGCCGAGAAATCGAACGTCGGCGTTCTGGGTGATGGTGGACGGCCGTGATGTCATGGCGGACAATATCGCATGTTGGCGTAAGTGCGCGCCCGGTTTTGGTTTGCCCGCGGTTAGGGTTGCGACAATGGCGATCCCACCGTTGGTTGATACATCGCACTTATCAAATCATTGGTGGGAACGATTAGAAGATTTTCTCGCTTCGATCCACACTGGATGGCGGCTTGGCGGCAGTTTCGCGTGGGAGTAGTATCTGATATATCTATTGCGGCACCAGGTACCATGAGTAACCAAGCTCCCCGGCGAGTGATACCGATTAAAGTCGAGCCGCCGTCCAGCTTGAGTGCGGCAGAGCGGTCGACAGTGCTCGAGGCCTGCGCGCGGCTGAAGAAGCTGCCGGGAGCCCTGTTGCCGATTCTGCACGCGGTGCAGGAAGCGCTTAGATTTGTACCGAAGGACGCCGTGCCGCTGATCGCCCAGGAACTCAACCTCTCGGTGGCCGAGGTTCATGGCGTAGTGACCTTCTATCATTATTTTCTCTCGGAGCGTCCGGGGCGCCACGTAGTGCACTTCTGCCGGGCGGAGGCCTGCCAGGCGCTTGGCAGCGTGGCGCTGGAGGCGCATGCCAAGGCGAGTCTGGGCGTTGATTTTCATGGCACGACGAGGGACGGCGCGATCACGCTGGAACCCGTGTACTGCCTGGGCAACTGCGCCTTGGGCCCCTCGCTCATGATCGACGAACAATTGCACGGGCGTATCACGCCCGAGCGCTTTGACGCGCTGATGACGCAAAGCCGGGAGCGGACGTGAAGATCTACGTGCCACGCGATGCGGCGGCGCTTGGTGTCGGCGCCGATCAGACCGCCGAGGGCATCGTGGCCGAGGCGCGGCGGCGCGGAATCGCCATCGAGCTCATCCGCAACGGCTCGCGCGGCCTTTTGTGGCTGGAGCCCTTGGTCGAGGTTGATGTCGGCGGCACGCGCATGGCCTACGGCCCGGTGCAGGCCCAGGATGTGGCCGGCTTATTTGACGCGGACTTCGCGTCCGGCAAGCCGCATGCCCTGAGCCACGGCGCCACGGCGAAGATCCCGTACCTGAAGAAGCAAGAACGCCTCACCTTTGCTCGTGTCGGGATCACGGATCCCCGCAGCCTGGAAGACTACAAAGAGCACGGCGGCTACCGCGGCCTCGCCGCTGCCCTCACGCAGAAGCCCGCGGACATCGTCGCGAGCGTCACCGCATCCGGCCTGCGCGGCCGCGGCGGAGCGGCCTTTCCGGCCGGGATCAAGTGGAAGACCGTCCTCAGCACGCCGGGCGCGCAAAAGTACATCGTCTGCAACGCCGATGAGGGCGACTCCGGAACCTTCTCCGATCGGATGCTGATGGAGGGCGACCCCTTCGTCCTGATCGAGGGCATGACCATCGCCGGGTTGGCCACGGGCGCCACCCAGGGCTACATTTATCTGCGCTGGGAGTACCCACAGGCGAAGGCGGCGCTCGAGGCCGCGATTGCCGCCGCCGCCACTGCGGGGTTTCTGGGGCAGAACATCCAAGGCAGCGGCAAGGCCTTTGAATTGGAAGTGCGCATGGGAGCCGGCGCCTACATCTGCGGCGAGGAGACCTCGCTGTTGGAATCCTTGGAGGGCAAGCGCGGCCAGGTACGCTTCAAACCTCCGCTTCCCGCCATCGAAGGGCTGTGGGGCAAGCCCACGGTGATCAACAATGTGATCACGTTCGCCTCGGTGCCCATCATCATGGATCGCGGCGCCGAGTACTATCAGCACTTCGGCATGGGCCGCTCGCGCGGCACGCTGCCGATGCAGCTCGCCGGCAATATCAAGCAGGGCGGCCTGGTGGAGATCGCGTTCGGCATGACGTTGCGCGAGCTGCTGTACGATTTCGGCGGCGGTAGTTTCAGCGGCCGTCCCATCCGCGCGGTCCAAGTCGGAGGCCCTTTGGGGGCCTATCATCCGGAATCCCAGTTCGACACCCCCTTGGACTACGAAGCCTTCGCCGCGATCAAGGGAATGCTCGGGCACGGCGGCATCGTGGCCTTCGACGACAGCGTCGATATGGCGGCCCAAGCGCGTTATGCGATGGAATTCTGCGCCATCGAGTCCTGCGGCAAGTGCACGCCCTGCCGCATCGGCTCGACCCGCGGAGTGGAAGTCATCGATCGGCTGATCGCCGGTGAGAACTCAGCCCAGCAGGAGGCGATTTTGCGCGATCTGTGCGAAACCCTGACTTACGGCTCGCTGTGCGCGCTCGGGGGGTTGACTCCTTATCCCGTGATCTCTGCGTTGAACCATTTCCCCCAAGATTTCGTCAAACCGTCAAGGGCGTCCAGCGCCGCCGGTTGATTACACGAGGACTGATCCATGCTATCCATTGCCGAGAAAGACTTAGGCACTCCCAAGCGCGAGAGCGCCCAGCTCGTGACGCTCACCATCGATGGCCAGGAAGTCACGGTGCCTGTCGGCACCTCGGTGATGCGCGCGGCGGCGCTGTCCGACGTGAAGATCCCCAAGCTCTGCGCGACGGAACAGTTGGAGGCCTTCGGCTCCTGCCGCCTGTGCCTGGTGCAGATCGAGGGCATGAAGGGACTGCCCGCCTCCTGCACGACCCCCGTCGCCGCGGGGATGAAAGTCACCACCCAGAACAAACAGCTCGCCGACATCCGCCGCGGCGTGATGGAGCTCTACATCTCCGATCACCCCTTGGACTGCCTGACCTGTCCGGCCAACGGGCACTGCGAGCTGCAGGACATGGCGGGGGTGGTGGGCCTTCGCGAGGTGCGCTACGGCTACGAGGGAGCCAATCACCTCACCGTCGAGAAGGACACGAGCAATCCCTATTTTACCTTCGATGCCAGCAAGTGCATCGTCTGCTCGCGCTGCGTCCGTGCCTGCGATGAGCAGCAAGGCACGTTCGCGCTGACCATCCAGAATCGCGGCTTCGAGTCCACGGTGTCCGCCAGCCAAAACGTATCCTTCATGGATTCGGAGTGCGTTTCCTGCGGCGCCTGCGTGCAGGCTTGCCCCACCGCAACTCTTTCCGAGAAATCCCTGATCGAGAAGGGTCAGGCCGAGCACAGCATCACCACGACCTGCGCCTACTGCGGAGTGGGCTGCTCGTTCCGCGCCGAAATGAAGGGCGAGGAAGTGGTACGCATGGTGCCGAACATGGACGGCCATGCCAACCACGGGCACTCCTGCGTCAAGGGACGCTTTGCGATTGGGTACGCTACCCATTCGGACCGCATCGTCAAGCCCATGATCCGCTCGAAGATCACCGATCCCTGGCGCGAAGTCTCGTGGGAAGAAGCGATCGGCTACGCGGCCTCGGAACTCAAGCGCATTCAAGCGAAGTATGGCCGCGACTCGATCGGCGGCATCACCTCTTCGCGCTGCACCAACGAGGAGACCTACGTCGTACAGAAGCTGGTGCGCGCGGGCTTCGGCAACAACAATGTCGACACCTGCGCCCGCGTGTGCCATTCACCCACGGGCTACGGCCTCAAGAACACGCTCGGCGAATCGGCCGGCACCCAGAACTTCGACTCGGTGATGAAGTCCGACGTCATCTTCGTGATCGGTGCGAATCCCACCGACGGCCATCCGGTGTTCGCATCGCAGATGAAGCGGCGCCTGCGCCAGGGGGCGAAGCTGATCGTCGCCGACCCGCGGCGCATCGATCTCGTGCGCACGCCGCACATCGAG
>DASWEO010000245.1:0-2542 GCA_036394715.1 Steroidobacteraceae bacterium | reverse complement strand
CCTTCACTCACGCGCGCTCGGCATTTTGTACCACCTGCAGGCCATGGGCGCGCAGCGCGGCGACAAGATGATCATTTTCTTGAGCAGCAACGAGCAATTCCTCGACGGCTTCTGGGCCGCGGTCTGCGGCGGCATCGTCCCGGTGCCGCTCGCGGTCGGCATCAGCGACGAGCACCGGCACAAGCTGCTTCGCGTGGCGCGCAAGCTCGGCAGGCCCCTCCTGTACACGGACGCGAAGAATCTCGAGCGCCTGGAAGCGCTCGCCGCCCAGGTGGGTGAGACCGACACGTTCGACGAACTGAAATCGCGCGCCTTCCTGGTCGGCTCCATCACCGACATTTCGAAGCCGGGCAAGCTGCATCGGCCGGCGCCGGACGATCTGGCCTTCATCCAGTTCTCCTCCGGTTCCACCAGCGAACCGAAGGGAGTAATGCTCACCCACGGCAATTTGATCGCCAACGTCAATGGCGCGGCGGCCATCGGCAAGTACAACGAAAAAGATGTCACCTTGAGCTGGATGCCCCTGACGCACGACATGGGATTGATCGGATTTTTTCTGATGCAATTCGCCTATCACGCGCACATCCATCTGATGCCTACCGAGTTGTTCGTGCGGCGGCCCCTGCTCTGGCTGCAAGTGGCCTCGAAGAAGCGGGTCACCATTACCTGTTCGCCGAATTTCGGGTATCGGCATTTCCTGAAGGTGCTGGGAGACCGCCGGCTCGACGGAGTCGACTTGTCCTCCATCCGGCAGATCTACAACGGAGCCGAACCGATCTCGGTGCCGCTGTGCAACGAGTTCATGAGCACCCTCGCGTACACGGGCCTCGAGCGCCATGCCATGTACCCGGTCTACGGACTCGCGGAAGCCTCGCTGGCCGTGGCGTTCCCCGAACCGGGGGTGGACTACCGCTGGGTTCGCGTGAATCGTCACAAGCTCGGAGTGGGCGCGACGATCGACTTGAATCCCGCCGACGCACGCGATGCGCTCGAGCTCATGTGCGTGGGGGGCGTGGTGCCCAACGTTGAGCTGCGCATTGCGGACCCGACGCGGGCAGCGCTGCCCGGCGGACAGGTCGGGCATATCTTGATCGGCGGCCCCAGCGTGACCCGCGGCTATTTCGGCGACCCGGAAGCGACGGCGCTGGCCATCGGCGCCGGCGGCTGGGTCGACACGGGCGATCTGGGTTTCATGCACGAGGGGGCGCTGTACATCGCCGGGCGCAGCAAGGAAATCATTTTCGTCAACGGCCAGAATTACTATCCCTACGATTTGGAGAACATCGCGCAGCGGGCGCCGGGATTGGATCTCAATAAGCTGGTGGCCGCGGGCGTCGCCAAACCCGGCTCCCAGGGCGAGGAATTGGTGGTGTTCGTGCTCCATCGCGGCAGCATGGCGGATTTTCTGCCGACCGCCGCCGCGGTCAGCCGTCTCATCAACGAGCACACGGGTCTCGAGGTCGCGCAAGTCATCCCGACCAAGCGCATTCCCAAGACCACCAGCGGCAAGGTGCAGCGGCATTTATTGGAACAGGCCTACATCGACGGCGAATTCGACGCGGAACTCAAGGAGCTGGAGGCGCTGCGTCAGGCGCCGGGAGCGGGGCCCCAAGTTTCCGGAACCGAACTCGAAACCCGCCTGCAATCGATTTGCGAAGCGGCGCTGCCGGGCAAGAGAATCGACGTGAACGACAACTTGTTCGAGATCGGCGCGAGCTCGCTCAAGCTGATCGAGATTCACGAGAACGTGGACCGCGAATTCCCGGGCCTCATCGATCTGACCGAACTGTTCGATCACCCGACCATCGCCGATCTTGCGAGGCATCTCGACGCCAAGCTCAAGGCAGCGCCCGCGCGCGCCTAGGTTTCGGTGCCGAGATTGTAGCCGGTAGCAGGTGGCGGTCGCCCGGCAGGGTTAGGAAGCCTCACGGCAACGTAAGAACACAGTTGCCGTGAGGCTTCCTAACCCTACCGGGCTGCTACTGGACTCGGTCAGCGGTACGGTGCCGCAAGGGGCGGGTGGATGCTGAGGACCACGTTTAAAGCGACGTGCCCGCGCTGAAGGTGTCGCAGTTGTCGATTTTTCCGGAGTCGAAGCCGCGGCGGAACCAGCGGACACGCTGCGCCGACGTGCCGTGCGTGAAGCTGTCCGGAACCACCGTTCCCTGCTCGCGCTTTTGCAGAGTGTCATCGCCCACGGACGACGCGGCCGTCAGTCCCTGCTCCAAATCGCCGGGCTCGAGGATTTTGCGGGCATTGTTGGCCTGCGCGGCCCACACTCCGGCGAAGCAATCCGCCTGCAGCTCCATGTCGACGGATACACGATTCGCGCCGATGCGCCCGGCGCGCTGCTCGGCCTGATCGGCCTTGCCGGTGACGCCCAGTAGATTTTGCACATGGTGTCCCACCTCGTGCGCGATGACATAGGCGCGCGCGAAGTCGCCCGGTGCGCCGAATTCCGTGGCGAGTTGCCGATAGAACGACAAATCGATGTACACCTTCTGGTCTCCCGGGCAATAGAACGGTCCGGCCGCGGAGCTTG
>DASWEO010000244.1:0-21347 GCA_036394715.1 Steroidobacteraceae bacterium | reverse complement strand
CTCGCGAATCCTCCCGAGTCTGCGGGAGCTTCGGCCCGCGTGCCGCGCACTTGCCAGGCAATGTCATCGCCGGCAATCGGTTCATCGCAGACCCAGGTGCTGTATCGAAATTCATGTCCGCGCAGCTCGCCTCCGCCCTCGGTCAGCAGGTTTGGATGCAGCGCGGCGGCATGCCGATACCCCAGCGCGGCCAGCTTCCCGGTCATGCGCGCCACGCCGGGTATGAGGCCCGCCATCGGCCAGCGGCGACCCTCGGCATCGATCAAGCCCTGCGTGAGCACCATGAACCCACCGCACTCGGCATAGATCGGCGCATTCCGAGTTCGCAGGTCTTTCAATGCATGCCACAGTCCGACGTTCGACGCGAGTTCCGAGGCATGCAACTCGGGATAGCCGCCGCCTAGATAGACGCCAGCCGCACCGGGGCTGGGTTGCTCACCTTTCAGAGGACTGAAAAATTCGATCGCCGCCCCGGCCTCCATCAGCAATTCCAGGTTTTCCGGGTAGTAGAAACAAAACGCGTCATCACGCGCGACCGCGATGACGGGGCGGCGGACGTCCGGCTCGTGATGCACGACGGGTGCGGGCACGGAGACGCCCGGCATCTCGCCGGCCGATCGGGCAATCTCAGTGATCGAGTCCAGGTCGAACCGGCGGATGACCGCATCCGCCATGTCGGCAATGAGTGAACTTGAATCCCTGTGTTCGCCTCCAGGCACCAAGCCCAGATGCCGCTCCGGAATCTGCAACATGGAATCGCGAGGCAGCCAGCCCAACACGGGCAGCCCGGTGATCGCAGTGATCGCCTCGGCGCAGCCCTTGGCATGACCTTCGGACCCGGCAAAATTGAGAACCACCCCTCGCAAAGCGAGGTCGCGGTCGAAATGCTGACAACCCATCACGACGGCCGCTGCGCTGCGCGCGGCCCCCGCGATGTCCACGACCAGAATGACCGGGGCAGCCAGGAGCTTCGCGATCTGCGCAGTCGACGCGTGTTCGTCGTGCCAGTTGCTGCCATCGAAGAGACCCATGACGCCTTCGATCACCGCAATATCCGCATCCCGGCACGCCCGAGAGAATCCTTCCAGAAGCTGCGCGCCGTCGAGCATCCACGCATCGAGATTTCGACAGGGCCGCCCGGCTGCGCGCTCGTGATAGCTCGGATCGATGTAGTCGGGACCACACTTGAACGGCTGCACGGCCAAACCCCGCCGGCGCAAGGCTGCGATCAGTCCGGCCGCAATCGTCGTCTTGCCGGCGCCCGAGGCGGCGGCGGCGATCACGATCCGGGGCACGTTGCGCGGTGGCATCACAGCACACTCGGAAGCGCCGCCAGCAATGCTTTCTGCGCAGCCCCGACACCCGGCAAAAACTGCATTCCCACCGCGAATAGAGCCGCGACGACCCACGCCGTTGCCTCGGCGCGGCGCAGCGCCGTGGACGTGTCCGCGGCCGAGGGCGCGGACCCGTTCGCATTGAGCGCATAGACTTGCGGCTTGCGCAGCCGAACGTTCAGGGAGAGCGCCAGAGCGCCCATCGGCCACCCCGAATTGGGCGATGCCGTACGCGCCGCTTCAGCCGGCAGCCGCCGAAACAGCGACATTCGATTGGGGCCCGCCATAGCTAAGGCGACGGCCGTCATTCGCGCGGGAATGAAATTCAACGCATCATCCGCGCGCGCCGCAAATTTTCCGGCCCATTCCCAGCGCCCGCGATAACCCCACATGGCATCCGCCGTATTCGCAAAGCGATATACCGCCGCACCCGGCAGGCCGAACAAAGCGAACCAAAAGAGGGGCGCGATGATCGAGTCCGAAAGATTCTCGGCCAACGATTCCAATGAGGATTCGCGTACCTCTCCTGAATCGAGGGCCGCGGTATCGCGGCTCACGATATGCGCCAGGCGCGCACGGCCGCACTCGACGCCCTGCATCAGCGAGCTCTCCACGGCGCCCACCTCGCTCAGCAGCAGGCGCAAGGCAAACAGCGGTTTCAGGAGCACCGCGGTCAGTACGATGTCCAGCCACGGCGGCAGCTTCGCAGATTCGGCGCCGGCAACTCCATACACCGCCGCGACGAGCGCCGCGCCCGCAAGCCAATAGAGGGTGCCGAGAAAGAACGCCATCCGGGGACCGCGATCCGGCAACCCGCGTCCGGCGCGCTTCAGATAGGACCCCATCCATACGACCGGGTGAAAGCGTGCCGGCGGCTCTCCCCACCAGCGATCGATCAACAGCGCAAGGATAATGCTCACAGGTACTCGAGCCGCCCATGGATGCGAAGCGTGAGCGCCGCCGCATCCATGGCGTCGAGCGCAACGCATTCGGCGCCCAGCGCCTGGGCAAGCACTCGCGCGCGGCCCAACATGATCGGTCCGGGCTCGCAATCAATGACCAGCGCGCCGGCGCAGGCGGCCTGCAGCGGGGGGCAGGCGGCGAGCGCCTCCTCCCAAGGATCGCCGCCGTCGAGGCTGACATTCGCTCGTCCGTCGGTGAGCAGCACCAGCAATGCAGGCTCGCGTGTCTGCATCAGCCGGGCTGCATCGAGCAGCGCGCGCGCCAGAGGTGTTCGTCCGCCCGTGGGCACATCGCGGAGCGCCAGCTCGATGCTCGCGATATGACGCGTGAACGGCAGCACGAGATCCGTGCCCTCGGCGCGAAACACCATGAGCGCAACCTCGTCGCGCCGCTGATAGCTCGATGTCAGCAACCCCAGCGCCGCGCCCTTCGCCACTTCCAGGCGGCGCTTCGTCGCCATCGATCCGCTGGCGTCCACCAGAAACAGCACGTGGCAGAGACCGGGGCCGCGCCGGTCATGCTGCATGAGATCGGCGGCGGTGAGGCTGACGCCCTGCTCGCCGGAGCGAACCCCGCGCTTCGCCGCAGCCGTCAAGGTCTGCTGTATGGCCAGGGTTCCCGTGTGCTGAAAGGGCACTGCGCCGATCACGCGTTGCGAACTCGAGGATTCCGCTGCGCGCCGGCCGACTCCCTCACGGTCGATCGCATCCGTGACCAGACGTATGGGACCGCGATCAGGCCCCGGCGGTGCGAATTGCAGCCGCGGACTCTCGGGGGCATGCGTTGCGGCGCTTGCGGGCGCTGCCTCGCCGTCCGCCGGGGCGCGATGCTGATCCGGCGGAGTGAGACCAGCCGCAGCGCGCGGCTGACCCTTGGATTTCTTGCGCCGCGTTCGATGCGGCAGCGCGAGGTCGGCGGCGCGGCGGATATGTTCATCGAGGATCTCGGGGGCGGCTTGCCACGCCGCCAGGGCGCGCGCCGTCTTGATGATGGCGAGGTCCCCGCGAATTCCGTCCAATTGGTGTTCGACCGAGAGCGCCGCAACCGCGGATAGCTGGTCGTTCGTTATAGGGAGCGCGGCAAGCCGCGCGCGCGCCGCCGCTATCCCCTCCCGCAGCGCGTGTTCTGCCGGCTGCACCGCCTCGATGACGCTCGCGGGCTGATCATCGAACGACAACCGCTGGCGGATCGCGGCGATCCGGGTCTCCTGCATCGCGAGTCCGCGGACCTGCACACAGAGTCCGAAACGATCGACAAACTGCGGCCGCAGCTCCCCCTCTTCGGGATTCATGGTGCCCACCAAGACGAACCGAGCCGCCTCGCCGGCGGAAACTCCGTCTCGTTCGACCGTGACCCAGCCGCCGGCGGCCGCGTCCAACAGAAGATCGACGATGTGGTCCGGCAGCAGATTGACTTCATCGACGTACAAAACGCCGCCGTCGGCGCGGGCCAGCAGTCCCGATCGCAACTCGGAGCTGCCGTCCTGCAATACCCGCGAGATATCCAGCGATCCGACGACTCGATCCTCGGTCGCGCCGAGGGGCAGCTCCACGAACGGCGCGGCTTTCCCTTCGGACGTCTTGGGCAGAAGCGCGGCGAGGCCGCGCGCCGCAGTGCTCTTGGCCGTGCCTCTTTCGCCCGTGATCAGTACGCCGCCGATCGTGGGGTCGACGGCGACGAGCACGAGCGCGAGCTTCAAATCATCCTGTCCCACCACGGCGGAAAACGGAAAATCAGGTCTCATAGAGGGCTCACGGCAGCTTCTTCGATGGTCGCCTCGCTCGCAAGAAGCGCCGCACGCAATCTCTTCAGCGTTTCCGGCTTAGGGATCCACAGCTGCCGCTGTTCGGCTTCCAACAGGCGCTCCACGATCGCGCTCAATGCCCACGGGTTATCGCGCTGCAAGAAGCGCTCTGCTTCGCCGTCGGCAAAGTTTTCCGCGACGCCCTCGAACATCCAGTCAGTGACGATTCCTGCGGTGGCCGAAAAACCGAACAGCGCGTCCACGGTCGCGGCCATTTCGAGGCCGCCGCGGTAGCCGTGGCGCTGAATGGCGCTCAGCCACTTCGGGTTGACGACCCGTGAGCGATAGACCCGCAATGCCTCTCCTTGCAGGGTTCGAACGCGGGGGCGGACAGGGTCCGATGAATCGCCGAAATAGGCGCGTGGCGCCGTGTTCGAAACGGAAGTCACCGCCGCCACCAAGCCACCGTGAAATTCGAAATAATCGCTGGAGTCGAACAGATCCTGTTCGAGATTATCCTGGTTGTGCAGCACCAGCTCGACGCCGGCAAGCTTGCGGCGGAACGACTCCACGGCCTCTACGCCATCGCTCGACTGCGGCGAATAGGCCCACCCACCCCACACCAAGACGGCCTCCGCAAGATCGCTGGTATCGCGCCAAGCGCTGCTGTCCATCAATTGCATGAGCCCCGTTCCGTAGGCGCCCGGCTTGGAGCTGAAAACCCGATAGGAGGCTCGACGCCGCGCTGAATCCACATCGCATCCTTGGGCCTGCAAGGCCGATGTCTCCGCCAACCAATGCTTGCGAACGAAATTTTGCTCCCCCGTCTCATCGAGAATCACGACCCGCTGAACGGCATCGTCGAACAAGTGCATCAACGCGGGAAACGCATCGCGGAAAAACCCGCTGACGCGCAGCGTCACATCGACACGCGGACGGCCGAGCTCGGCGAGCGGAATGACGGCGAGGCCGCAGGTGCGGCGGGTCTCGGGCTCCCACACCGGACGCACACCCAGCAACGCCAAGGCCTGCGCGATGTCGTCCCCGCCCGTACGCATGGTCGGCGTTCCCCAGACGGAGAGCGCGATACTCTCGGGCCACCGCCCTTTCTCGGCCAAATGACGGGCAAGGGCCTCGCGCGCAAGCGCTTCCCCCGTCGACCAAGCGGCCGGTGTGGGCAGACCGCGCGGATCCACTGTGTAGAAATTACGGCCGGTGGGCAACACCTGCGCCATGCCCCGGCTCGGCGATCCGGAAGGCCCGGCGGGCACGTAGGCGCCATTGAGCGCCGCCAATAGATGGCGCGTTTCGTCCGTGGTTCGCGCCAAATCGGGCGCCAATGTCCCGCACGCGAAGGACAAGGTCCGCGAAAGATCGGTCAATGCGGCGGCATCCGGCGGCGCAAACCGCCGCCGAATCACACCGTCGACGCATGCCGGTGAAAATGCGCCTCCTGCGAGGTCCCGGAGCAGCGCCCGCGCCAGCTCATCGACGGCGGTTCGAACCTGCCCCGCGGTCGCACCTGTGCTCGCCCATACGGACAGAACGGGAGTGAGTGGGGCCGGCCAAACACCGCGGGCATCGCGGAGTACCGCGGGATCGATACCGGCAGCGCGCGTCACCGCATCGACCAAGGACGGGATGCTGCCGTTCGGACTGCGCAAGATCGCAAACAGCAGATCCACCAGTGCGGAGCCCTGTGGCGGCGCACCGAACACATGCAGTCCACCCCGAATTTGGGCGCGGCCCAAGTCGCACAAATAGGCGTCGAGATCTTCCAATAGATGCGCAAAGCCGCGTCCCGACAGGCGTTCCAGTGCGCGCGGAATCCCCTGCTCGTTGATGCGCTCGTCCCACGGGTGCTCATGATCGCCGTGCCGTTGGACCCGGATCTGTTTGAGATCATCCTCGAGCCGCGCCGTGCGCACGAGATCCCACACTTGACGGCGCAGCACCGGGAGTTTGTTCGTATCGAGCACTTCGGCGCGGTAGTATTCCTCGACCAGACGCGCCAATGTCGCCAGCGGTCCGTAACTTTCCGCATGGGTCAGAGGCGGCACGAGATGATCCACGATGACGGCGTGCGTCCGGCGTTTGGCTTGCGCGCCCTCGCCGGGATTATTCACGACGAACGGATAAATCAGAGGCAGATCGGCCAGGAGCACGTCCGGCGCGCAATCGGCCGACATCGCCAGACTCTTGCCGGGCAGCCACTCCAGCGTTCCGTGCGTGCCGAAATGAATGATCGCGTCGGCCCGCCAATCACTGCTGAGCCATCGATAGAACGCGGCATAGTGGTGGCACGGCGGTAGGTCCGGCGCGTGATAGGCCGCTTCCGGATCGACGCCGAATCCGCGCGGCGGCTGGATGGCGACGAGGACATTGCCGAACTTCAGTCCGCTGAACCAGTAATCGGCGTCGTCGGAGTACGGCTCGTGGAGCGCGAGCAAGGGCGAGCGGCGCGCCGGCTGCCTGTTGCCGCGCCAGAACGGCGGGGCCAGCGTCGGCCCTGCCGCTGCCGGCTTGCCCCACATGTCGCACAGCGACCCTTGAAATTCCTTCGATTGGGCGGCGAACCAGTGCGCATACCGGCTGCGGGACATGCGCCAGGCGGTGCGCGGATCGATCGGGTGCTTTTCATCGTAACATCCATGCGCGAGCAGCTCCGCCATCAGCGCATCCGCAGACGCCGGCAGCGCACCCACCTCATAGCCTGCCGCCCGCATGTCGATGAGCCATTGCAGCAGTGATGCCGGCGTGTCCAAGCCGACCGCACCGCCGATTCGCTGAGCCTTGCCGCCGGAATTGCTGAGCACGATGGCGATCCGCTTCTCGGAGTTCGATTTTCTGCGCAGCACCGACAGCCGGTGGGCGAAATCCGCCACGCGCTGCAATCGCTCCGCATCGGGTACGTAGCGATGATCTTCTTTGAAGGAGATGGGTACCGTGATCACGCGTCCGTCGCATTCGGGCAGAGCGACGTGCATCGCGGCCTCCGACGGACTCAAGCCCCGCGCCGATGCATTCCACGTCGCGCGCGGGGTCCCGCAGCAGATCGCTTGGATCAGCGGCGCGCCGATCACCTCGAAGGGTGCGCCGTAACCCGGCACGGGAACACGTTCCGGCGAATTCAACGTGAAGACCGGAAAACTCACGGTGTTGACGATGATGTCCGGAGAATCAGGCAGCAGGCGCAGCGCGAGCGGCACTCCCGTCGCATCGCAATCGCGCAACGAGCTCGTAAAAACCCCGACGGCAGAAAAGCCGCGGCTCTCCACGGCGCGCAGCGCGGCATCGACGAATTGCAGATTTCCGCTCAGCACGTGGGCGCGATAGAAAAGGACGATTGCCGTGGGCCTGTCGGGCGCGCGATGGCTGGCCCATTCTGCGGCATTCGTGACCAACAGATCCGGGTGATACAGACCGTGAGCGGGCATCGGCTGCGGCGGCGCAAACGCCCCGGCCATTCCGAGATACTCCACCGCCGCATAACGCAGGGCTTGAGCCACATTGGCGACGCCGCCGGCCATGAAATAGGACGTGAGATTCGACGCGAGCTCAGGGGTTATGCTCGAGGTGCGGGGCAGCAACTCGGCGCCGCCTCCGACGCCGCTGATCACGACGAGTCCCCAGCCCTCGCGGTGCGCGAGGCCAATGAGATCGGCAAGCCCCGGCACGGAGGAAGGGGTGCCGTGAATGCGCACGATCGCGAGCAACCGCGGCGAGCGCGGCGCACCGAACAGAGCGAACAACGCATCCGCCGTGGACAGGGCGAGCAGAGAATGGCCCACGACCGGCGGAAAACCCGCCGGTAGTTCCGAACGAGCTCGTTCGAGCGCCAGCAGGTCCGTTTCCGCATGCGAGAGCAGCACCAGGCCTTCCGTGACCGCGGCAGTGCTCGAGGCAGGCTCATCGCACACGGCGCCTGTCGAACGGCATGCGAGTTCGGGCGGCGCGGAAGGGGTGGGGAAAAAACCGTCGGCGTCGAGCACGGCGGCGGCGTACTCGATCGTCAGGCGGCGTTTATCTGCGTCGTCAATCGGCCCGAACCAGCGCAGCGTCTCGCCGTAACCCAATCCGACTGCATTGAGGTCACGCGCATCGCCGCGCACGACCCGTTGCAATGCAATCCGTGACGCGTGGGCGCTCGCCTGCCGCGCGGACTGCCAATCTTCCCAGGACGCGTCATCGACGCCATGCGTCGCGACCAATATCCGAATGCGCGATGGCCTCGAACTCTCCCCACTCACGTTGCGCATCCTAAGCCAGCCTCAAAACTCGATCCCGGCTTGCGCGCGAATGCGTTGCAGCTTCAGGGGATGTTTGATCAGGCTCATTTCGGTCACGAGATCCGCGCGCTCGATCAGCTCCTGCGGAGCATTTCGGCCGGTGAGCACCACATGGGTCTTCGGCGGGCGCTGGCTGATGCCCGCCAATACTTGATCCACGGACAGGTAATCCTTCTTCAAGGCAATATTGACTTCGTCCAACAAGACCAGGTGGTACCCGGGGTCAGCCAGGTAGCGCAGCGCAACCTCCCATCCCGCCTGCGCCATGAGCTTGTCGCGGACTTTGTCCTGCGTTTCCCACGTGAAGCCCTCGCCCGTGGCGTGAAATTGAAGCTGGCTGCCCCAGGGCTCGAAGGCTCGCTTCTCAGCCGGCTCCCACGCGCCTTTGATGAACTGCACGATGGCGACGCGGTAGCCATGGCCCAAGCTGCGCAACACCATCCCGAGGGCAGCCGTCGTTTTCCCCTTCCCCGCGCCCGTGTGAACGATGACGAGTCCTCGATCCGTGACGGTCTCGGCCATGCGCCGATCCTGAATTGCCTTGCGCCGCTGTATGCGCTGCGAATACGCATCGCCGCTCTCGGTTCCTTCGGACTCCTCAGGAGGCAGGTTAGGTTCCGCCATGATCACACACCTTCCGCACGAATCGTTTCTCAAGACTGCGGACATGTTGATGCCAACGGGCACCAGGCATCGGGGTTACTGATTGAGTGTGCCATCCGCTCAAGAAAGGCCCGACGGCACGGGAACGGTGCCGCCGGCGCGTAAGCACATAGCCCAATTCGCCCACCGCGAAGTTATCCGCTACTCGATGTCAGGCCGGTCTCCGGACTCGCGAACGCCTTTGGCCGACGAAACGTCTTCCCGCGCCCACCGGCGCAGTGACCTAAGATTCGTCTGGATTCGCTTACCGTTGCGGGGGCAGTCCCGGAATTAAACGCCCGCTCGAGCGCTTGCACCGGATTCCCGTTTCACTCGCCAACCCCATGCGGTTGGTACCGAGCACCTGACAACGCATTCAGGGTAATGCATACGGCCGGCAACGACAATAGTGCGGCCGCGGACCGGACCTAAGCCGCGGATCGAAGAACGCCGGGTTGCCATTGACAATGCGAGGGCGCGACGTTGTACTAGCGCCCTTGATGGCCTCTCTCGAACGAGAGAGCGATGAGGGAATGTGGTACGCATCGAGCGCCGCAAGGTGCTTCGATACCAACCCACGGCTGCCCCCGCAACTGTAAGCGGTGAGCGCTTGCCCGATGCCACTGATTTCTGTCCCCAAGCGACAGGTCGGGAAGGCGGCAAGTTGCACTGACCCGCGAGCCAGGAGACCTGCCATCCCATTGGTCGCGTGCCGGGCGGGGTGCCTCGGCGACGGTCGAGTCCGTCTCGACTGTGCGGGAATCGGCAACAGCTGATTTCGCCCCGATTCCGCACCCCCGAGCTTCAGCTTGTCAGGAGAGGCGGATGGGCGACATCGGGGCAGCGGGCCGGGCCTGGATTTTCGTGTGCATTACCTGCCGTGCGGCCACGGACCCGGCCGATGCACCGGACGCCGACGCACCGCGAGCCGGCCTTGCCTTGGCCGAGGCTACCGCCGCCGCCGCCGCGAACGCCCCGGACATTTCCGTGAAGCGCATCCGCTGTCTTGGCAACTGCAGCCGCGGATTGAGCGCGGCAATCCGGTGCGACGACGCGTGGACCTATGTTTTCGGAGGCTTGGAACCGACGCGAGATGGCCCCTCCCTCATCGCCGGCGCCCGCTTGCTGGCGCAGGCCGAGGACGGCATCATGCCATGGCGTGGCCGGCCGGAATCTTTGAAACGAGGCCTTATCGCCCGCATCCCTCCCGGCAACTTCGAAGAACTACCGTGACGCCGCTTACTCGCGGTGCGTGTCCCGGCGTCTCGCAGCCCATGCCGACCGGCGATGGGCTTCTCGCGCGGCTGATGCCGCCGGCGCCCATTCCCCTCGACGCCTTGATTGCTCTTTGCGATGCCAGCGAAACGCACGGGAATGGCATTGTGGAGGTGACGCAACGCGGCAGCCTGCAAATTCGGGGTCTTTCACCCGCTTCAGCGCCCGTTTTTGCTCGCACCGTTTTTGCACTTGGATTGGGGGCGGAAGGCGGCCCGCCCATCCTCGCCTCGCCTTTGATGGGTTTGGATGCTCTGGAGCGCGTTGATCTGAGTGCCTTGGTTGCCGCGCTACGCACGGAACTGACGAACCGCGGCGCGCTCGCATCGCTCGGTCCCAAGGTCTCCGTGCTGATCGACGGCGGCGGCGTTCTGCACTTGGACCATGTGCCCGGCGACCTGCGATTGCAGGCGAACACGGATTCTCGTCTGCACATCGGTATTGCCGGGACCGCCGCGGACGCGACCAGTCTCGGTTGGGTCGAACCGCATCAAGCGCTCGAGGTCATCGTCCATGTCTTGGGCAGCATCGCGAACCGCGGGACGGCCGCGAGAGCCCGGGATTTCGCGAACAGCAGAGATGCGCGCGCTCTTCGCGCGTCGCTGGCCGGCGTACTCAGCGGCGAACCGCCGCCCGCCCTAAGACCGCCCGCGGAGCCGATCGGCAGCCACCGGCTGCGTGACGGACGAGCCGCATTCGGGGTTGCACTCGCGTTCGGATACACCCAGGCTGCGGTGCTCAGACGATTTGCGCACGCTGCCGCGCGCTGCGGCGCCGAGTCGATGCAGCCGGCGCCCGGCCGCGCGCTGCTGACCATCGGGTTGGCCGCGGCCGCAACGGACGAATTCGCCGATACCTCGGCTGCGGCGGGATTCGTCGTGCGGCCCGACGATGCGCGCCGATATGTGGTCGCCTGCGCCGGCGCACCCGCCTGTCGGTCCGCCATGCTCTGCACGCGCCAAGTGGCCCCGGCGATAGCGCAGGCCGCAAGGCCGCTGCTCGACGGCTCGTTGACCATACACGTGTCGGGCTGCGCCAAGGGATGCGCACATCCCGGCGCCGCTGCGTTGACTTTCATTGGACCCGATCGCCTGGTGGTGCAGGGCCGCGCCGGCGACGTGCCGCACGGCACCGCGTCCGCCGCGGACTTCATCGCCGGCTTGCCGCACCTGCACGCCGAACGGCAGCGCTCGAACGCCGGCCGGGAGAGCAGCGCGGCGATGGTGTCGCGGCTCGGCGCGATGCGTGTGCTCGCCGTCATGGGTGGGGAGACGCTCCATGATTGACTACGTGCGCGACGGCGCCGCGATTTATCGGCAATCGTTCGCCATCATTCGTGCGGAAGCTGACCTATCACGATTCTCCGACGCGGAAGCGGATGTCGCCGTTCGGATGATTCATGCCTGCGGCGTGGTTGAGACCGCCAAGAACATCGTGTTCTCGAACGGAGTGGTAACGGCAGCTCGCGAAGCACTGCACGCCGGAGCGGCTATCCTGTGCGATTCTGAAATGGTGAGCCACGGCATTACGCGTGCCCGTCTTCCCGCAGGCAATGCAGTGATCTGCACGCTGCGCGATCCCACCGTGCCGGCGCTCGCCGAGAAGTGGGAAACCACGCGCTCGGCCGCTGCAATGGAGCTGTGGCTCGATCGGCTCGAGGGCGCCGTCGTCGCGATCGGCAATGCGCCCACCTCATTGTTCCGGCTGCTGGAGATGCTCGACGGCGGGGCACCGTGTCCCGCGGCGATTTTAGGCGTCCCCGTCGGGTTCGTCGGCGCCGCGGAGTCGAAAGAGGCGCTCATCGCCAACTCGCGCGGCATCCCCTTCATCGCCGTACGCGGACGAGTGGGCGGAAGTGCGATGACCGCCGCTGCCGTGAACGGCTTGGCGCGGGCCGGGCTATGAGCGGCCTGGGAAGACTGATCGGCGTCGGCGTCGGACCGGGGGATCCGGATCTCATGACGTTAAAAGCAGTGCGCGCGATGCAAGGCGCCGACGTCGTCGCCCATTTTGCCAAGGCCGGAAACGCCAGCAACGCGCGGGCGACCGTCAGGCAGTTTTTGCGTCCGGGCGTAACGGAGTTGCCGCTTCTGTATCCGATCACCACCGAGCGCCCGGCCGACGATCCTAGGTATCGCTCGGCGATTCAAGGTTTTTTCGATGAAGCGGCGGCCGCGGTGGCGGCACATCTCGACGCCGGACGAACCGTCGCCGTTCTGTCGGAAGGCGATCCGTTGTTCTTCGGATCCTACATGCACCTTCATGTACGCCTGATGAAGCACTATCCCACCGACGTGATTCCCGGCGTGACCGGCATGTCGGGATGCTGGTCCGCGGCCGGGCTGCCGATCGTTCAAGGAGACGATGTGCTGACGGTATTGCCCGGCACATTGAATGAGGCAGAACTCATCCGCCGGTTTCGCGAGAACGATCCAGCCGTCGTCATGAAAGTTGGCCGGAATCTATCGAAGGTGCGGCGTGCGCTGATCGCCGCGGACCGCCTGCACAAGGCGACCTATGTCGAGCGCGGCACGATGGACGATGAACGGCTCATGCCGCTCGCCGAGAAGTCAGACGACCTGGCACCCTACTTTGCCATTGTGCTGGTCGCCGGCCGTGGGTGGAACCCATGAGCGGGAAACTGACGGTGATCGGATTGGGGCCCGGAAGCGCCGGACAGCTGACGCCCGAAGCATCCGACGCGCTCAACGCCGCCGATATCTTGTTCGGATATGGCCCGTATCTTGATCGGGTTCCCGATCGAGCGGGTCAGCGCCGTCAGGCCTCCGACAACCGGGAAGAAATCGATCGCGCGAGGCGCGCCTTGACGGAAGCGGCGCAGGGAGCAAGCGTCGCGGTGGTATCGGGCGGCGATCCCGGGGTGTTTGCCATGGCCGCAGCGATTTGCGAGGCGCTCGAACGCGGACCCGGCGCATGGCTAACCCTCGACATTGCAATCGTTCCGGGCGTCACCAGCATGCTGGCCGTCGCCGCCCGCGTGGGTGCACCGCTGGGTCATGACTTCTGCGCACTGTCGTTGTCGGACAACTTGAAGCCGTGGCCCGTGGTTGAGCAGCGTTTACGCGCCGCGGCGAGCGCCGGGTTCGCCATCGCACTTTACAATCCCATTTCGCGCTCGAGGCCGTGGCAGCTCGACCGCGCGTTCGAGATATTGCGCACTCACCTTCCCGCCGGCACACCGGTGGTGTTTGGGCGCGCCGTGGGCCGCACCGACGAGCGCGTGCGAATCACGACGTTGGCGGCGGCTCTAGGGTCCGACGCGGACATGGCGACCTGCATCATCGTGGGGTCTTCTGAAACCCGCCTGGTTGAACGGCCGAACGGAACCGCGCTGGTTTATACCCCGCGATCGGCCGGAGTCTTCAGCACATGATCAAGCCACGCCATCGCCTCCCCGACGGTCGCCGCCCGCTGAACCGGCAATTCCGGCGGCCGGCGCAACAACATCACGGGGATGCCGAGCGAGCGCGCCGCGACGATCTTGCCGTAGGTCGCGAGGCCGCCGCTGTTCTTCGCGACCACGACATCGATCGAATGAGCGAGGAGCAACGCCCGCTCTCGTTCCTCTTCGAAGGGACCTCTGCCGAGAACGTAGCGCGCATGCGGAACCGCCAGCGGCGGATCCACCGGATCGACGCTTCGAATCAGATAGCGGTGCTGGGGCGCCGAAGCGAAGTGCGCGATCTCTTGCCGGCCCAGCGCCAGGAACACATTCTGGGGCTTGATGCCCAGCGTGCGCACGGCCTCATGGACATCGAGAACTTCGGTCCACCGATCGCCGGCGACGGCGCACCATGGCGGCCTGCACAGCGCAATCATCGGGGTTTGCGTCTGCGAGGCGGCGCCCTGCGCATGAGCCGAGATCGTCGGCGCATACGGATGAGTCGCATCGATCAATGCGTCGATCGCATTGTCGCGGAGATACTGCGCGAGTCCGGCGATCCCGCCGAAGCCGCCGCGCCGTACGGGTACGGCTTGAGCCGAGGGCGAGGCGGTGCGGCCCGCCAGCGACAAGGTCGCCGCGACATCGGTGCGGGCTGCAAGGTGTTGCCCGACCTCTCGCGCCTCCGTCGTGCCTCCAAGAATGAGGATATGTTTTCTCATGCCGCTCGCTGAACTCGCCGGCCCCCAGCCTGCCGCATTACACCGGTGGCTGTCCATCGTCGGAATCGGCGAGGATGGCATCGAAGGGGTGAGTCCGGCCGGGCGGGAACTGATTCGAGCGGCTGCCGTCGTCTTCGGCGGCGCGCGCCACCTCGCGCTGGCGGCACCCTTGATTCGAGGTGTTGCCCGATCTTGGCCGGTGCCTTTCGACTCGACGGTCGCCGAGGTGCTCACCCACCGTGGCCGCGCAGTGTGCGTGCTCGCTTCGGGCGACCCTTTCTCTCACGGCATCGGTAGCCTCCTGTCGCGCCACGTCTCGCGCGAGGAAACATTGGCGGTCCCCGCCCCGTCCGCCTTCAGTTTGGCGGCGTCGCGCTTGCTGTGGCCGCTTCCAGAAACCGTATTGCTGTCCGCGTGCGGCCGCTCGCTCGACCTTGTCCGCCCGCATCTGAATGCCGGCGCGCGAATTCTGCTGCTCACCTCCGGCCACGATGCGCCCGCGAAACTCGCCCGCCTCTTGTGCGAAATCGGCTTTGGACCTTCGCGAATCACGGTACTTGAATCGCTGGCGGGGCCGCGCGAGCGGATCCGCTCGTCGCCGGCGAACTCCTTCGACCTTGATGCGATCGATCCGCTCAACACGGTTGCGATCGAGGTCGCCGCCGAGGACGGCGCGCGCATTCTTCCCAGAGCGGCCGGCATGGCAGACGAGCTGTACGAGCACGATGGACAGATCACCAAGCGCGAGATTCGCGCCCTGACCTTGTCGGCGTTGGCGCCGCGGCGCGGCGAGCTCCTCTGGGACGTGGGCTCGGGCTCCGGATCCGTGGCGATCGAATGGCTGCTCGCGGATGCCTCCCTGAGCGCGATCGCCGTCGAGCAGCGCAGCGATCGGGCCGCGCGCGTCGCGCGCAACGCCGCTGCGTTCGGTGTGCCGCACTTGACGCTGCTCGAAGGTTCGGCTCCTGCCGCCCTCGAGGGATTGGCCTCGCCGGATGCGGTATTCATCGGCGGCGGCGCCACGACGCCTGGGGTGATAGATGCCGTGCGAGCTGCGTTGCGTCCGGCGGGCCGCTTGGTCGTCAACGCCGTGGCCCTGGAAACGGAAAGCGTCCTGCTGAAGTGCCGGTCGCAGTGGGGAGGAACACTCACGCGAATTGCGATCTCGCGCGCCGGCCCTATCGGTGGTGAGAACGCGCGCATGACGGGCTGGCGCGCCGCCATGCCGGTCATGCAATGGACTTGGGTGAAGCGGTGATCGTCGCCGGAGTCGGTTGTCGCAAGGCGATCTCGGCGGCACAGGTCGAGTCGGCCATCGAGGCGGCATTGCTGCACAACCGGCTCGCTGCCCACCGGCTCGGGCGGATTGCCGTGCCGGCCGTGAAAGGCGCCGAATCGGGCATCGTCGCGGCCGCTGCGGCCCGAGGAGTTCCACTGGTGCTGATAGCGCAAAACGCGTTGGAAGCGGCAGACGCGCGCACGTTGACTCGTTCGGCGCGATCCATGGACACGCTGAACGTGCATTCCGTTGCCGAAGCCGCGGCATTGGCCGCCGCCGGGCCGAACGCGCGATTGCTTGCGCCCAGGGTTGCCGTGGGTCCGGTGACCTGCGCCCTCGCCGAAGGAGACCTGACATGACGGTACATTTCATCGGCGCCGGCCCCGGGGCCGCCGATCTCATCACCGTCCGCGGCCGCGACATCCTCGCGCGATGCCCCGTGTGTCTGTACGCCGGCTCGTTGGTGCCTCCCGGCTTGCTCGCGCACTGTCCGGCGGGGGCACGCCTCGTCGACAGCGCGGCAATGACCCTCGATCAGATCGAGAGCGAATACATAGATGCCCATGCTGCGGGCCTCGATGTGGCGAGGCTTCATTCGGGGGACTTGTCGATTTACAGTGCGCTGGCCGAGCAGCTTCGCCGCCTGCGGCGTCATGGAATTCCGTACACGCTCACGCCGGGCGTACCGGCTTTTGCCGCCTCCGCCGCCGTTCTGGGCCGCGAGTTGACGGTGCCCGGCATCGCACAAAGCGTCGTTTTGACGCGCATGCCGGGACGAGCTTCGGCAATGCCTGACAGCGAGCGTCTGGCGACGTTTGCGTCGAGCGGCGCGACGCTTGCCATTCATCTGGCGATCCATGCGATGGACGCGATCGTGGAAGAATTGATTCCCTATTACGGGCCCGACTGCCCGGTGGCGGTGGTGATGCGGGCGAGTTGGCCGGACGAACGCGTGCTGCGCGGAACCCTTATGGACATTCGCGCCGGATTATCGCTCGAGCCCATGGAGCGCACCGCTCTGATCTTCGTCGGCCGAGCGCTCGAAGCCGTGGATTTCGACGAGAGCGCCTTGTACTCCCCTGAATATCAGCGGCGCTTCCGCAATGCCGATGCAACCTGATCGCAATCAATCGGCACACCCGGGACATGCGGAAATGTCCGGCACGCAGGCCCTGACCGCGTTGCGCGGTCAGTATCCTGTGTTGGTGCCCGGCGAGGTGTGGTTGGTGGGCGCAGGACCCGGAGACCCCGGCCTGCTGACCCTCGATGCACTGGCGGGATTGCTGCAGGCCGATGTGGTCGTGCATGACGCGCTGGTCGATGCGCGCGTTCTGGCTCTTGCGCGAAGCGGTGCGCAGATCCTGTTCGCGGGCAAGAGGGGCGGCCGGCCCTCGACTGCTCAAGAAGATATCAGCGCGCAGCTCGTTGCCTTGGCGCACGGCGGCCTTCGGGTATTGAGACTCAAGGGCGGTGACCCCTTCGTCTTTGGCCGCGGCGGTGAAGAGATCTTGGCGCTGGCGGCGGCCGGCGTGCCCTTCCGCGTCATCCCCGGAGTGACCGCCGGTCTCAGCGGATTGGCGAGCGCATGCATTCCGGCGACGATGCGCGGCGTCAATCAGGCGATCATCCTGGCCACGGGTCACGATCCCCATGAGGAAGGCGCCATGGATTGGTCTGCGCTGGCGCGCACCCGCCAGCCGATCGTTCTGTACATGGGATTGCGCAATCTCGAGAATATTGCGGCTGCGTTGATGCGCGGGGGGCTGCCCGGCAGCACACCGGCGGCCGTGATCGCCTCGGCAACCTTGGCCGGGCAGCAGGTGCTGGTATCGAGACTCGAGTGCATCGCCTCGGATGCGCGTGCGGCGAAATTCGCCGCCCCGGCCATTGTCGTCGTCGGCGATATCGTGCACATCCGCCAACAACTGCTGGACGCGTCGGCGCACAACACGGCCCCTGCACCCGACGCCGGCGCCGCTTTGCCCCGCGGGAGTTCCGAATGCGAAGGTTAAAGCTCATCGGGATCGGAGCCGGCAACCCCGACTACATCACCATTCAGGCCATCAACGCCCTTAGACAGGTGGACGTGGTCTTCGTGACCGACAAGGGCGAAGACACGGCGGATTTGCTGCGTGCGCGACGAGAGGTCTGCGAGCGCTACATGCAGGCTAAGCCCCATCGCATCATCGAGATTCAGGACGCGGAGCGGGATCGCAACCCCGCCGCATACCGGTCCGCGGTCACGGCGTGGCATGAAAAACGCGCCGCTCTGTATGCCCACGCGATTCGAGAAGAGCTGTCCGAGGACGAATGCGGCGCGTTTCTCGTATGGGGAGACCCGTCTCTTTACGACAGCACGCTGCGGATCATCGATCAGGTCGCTGCGCTGCGAACAGTGGATTTCGAGTGGGAGATCATCCCCGGGATCACCAGCATCCAGGCGCTCGCCGCCCGCCACAGAATCTCCCTGAACGAGATCGGCGAACCGGTTCATATCACGACGGGGCGCCGGCTGACCGTCGAGCAGCCCGCCGACGGCGCCAGCGTGCTCGTATTGCTCGACGGCCAGTGCGCATTCAAGACGTTGGCTGGTGACGACATCGACATTTATTGGGGCGCCTATCTGGGCACGCCGGATGAAATCTTGCTGTCCGGCAGACTCAGTGAACTCAGCGGCCGGATCGAGCAACTGCGCACTCGAGCGCGGAATCAAAAAGGATGGATCATGGACACTTATCTTTTGCGCAGGCGCGGAGCGTCGTCATGTTAGCTGCGCACCGCTCCCACCTGACGCGCTTCGGCGCGATTCCGCCGGTTGACGAGGCCAGTCGAGCCGCGGCCTACCGGCGCCTCGATGTGCTGACGAAGCCGCGCGGTGCACTGGGGCTGCTCGAGCCGCTGGCCGCCCGGGTGTGCGCGATTCAAGGAACGCTGGACATCAAGATCGTTCACCCGGTGGGTATCGTGTTCGCTGCGGACCACGGTGTCGCGGAACGCGGCGTCAGCGCGTATCCGCGCGAAGTGACCGCGCAGATGGTGGCCAATTTCCTGCACGGCGGAGCGGCGATCAGCGTGCTTGCAAGACTGCAGGGAGTCGAACTTTGGATCGTGGATGCCGGCGTGGACGGCGACTTGAGCCCGCATCCCTGCCTCATCGAGGCAAAAATCCGTCGAGGTACGCGCAACTTCATCGACGAGCCGGCCATGACGCCCAGCGAATGCGCCGAGGCCCTGCAACGGGGCCGCGACGTGGTTGAACGTGTGATGTCCGCGGGCGGCAACGCTCTCATCCTCGGCGAGATGGGAATCGGCAACACCGCGGCCGCGGCGATGCTGATGCATGGGCTTACCGGACGAGGATTGGCCGATTGCGTCGGACGCGGGACCGGTCTTGACGATGGCGGACTGGAGCGAAAGAGACGGCTCCTGGCGCAGGCGCTCGAACGTCGCGCGGCGCCGCAGGCCCCGTTGGATCTGCTCGCGGAATTCGGCGGATATGAAATCGCGATGCTCGCCGGTGCGGCGCTGGCGGGCGCCGCGCGCCAGGCACTGATACTGGTGGATGGATTCACGGTTACCGTCGCGGCGGCGCTCGCTGCGAAATTGGATCCCCGCGTGCTGGATTACTGCGTATTCGGACATTGTTCCGAAGAGCATGCGCATCGCGCGCTGCTGCGGCATCTCGAGGTCCAACCGCTGCTCGATCTCGGGATGCGCCTGGGCGAAGGCAGCGGCGCAGCCTTGGCGCTCTCCGTCGTGCGCGCGGCCGTGGCGCTGTTCACGGAGATGGCGACGTTCGAAGGCGCAGGGGTGAGTGACAAGGACGCGTGAGTTTCCATGAAACGGCAATTTTTGCTCTTTCTGGCCGCCATGCAGTTCTTGACTCGACTGCCGGTGCCGCATCTCGACGGGTTTCAGGCGAACGGGTTGTCTCGGTCGGCGCGGTTTTTCCCGTTGGTCGGCGCGCTGATCGGATCGATCGGTGTCGGTGTCTGGTGGCTGGGCTCGATGTGTTTTCCGCCGTCCGTGGCGGTCGGCTTGATGATGAGCGCCTCGTTGCTGCTCACGGGCGCGTTTCACGAGGACGGTTTCGCGGACGTTTGCGACGGGTTTGGCGGCGGACGAACGCGCGACGCGGTGCTGTCGATCATGAAGGATTCTCGTGTCGGCGCCTACGGCGCCATCGGCATCGCCATGATGCTGGGCCTGAAATGGTCGATCCTGGCATCCCATCCGCGTGCGACATTTCCCGCCATCGTGATTGGAGCGCACGTGGTGAGCCGCTGGTGCGCGATCAGCCTCATCTGGCGATTGCGGTACGTGCGCACGGACACGGAGGGTAAGTCCAAAGCCTTTGCCGACACGGTGGGCGCCGCGGACTGGTGGCTGAGCGGTGCACTGGGAGCGCTTGCCCTGCTGCCCGTGATCTTGCTCGTCGATCCTGCGGCGGAACCCCGATTGGCCCTGGCGCTTCTCGCCGCACTGGCGCTCAGCGCGGCCAGTACTCTTCTGGCGGGCGCTTACTTTAGAATCCGAATAGGCGGATACACCGGCGACTGCCTGGGCGCCGCTCAGCAGCTCGCGGAATTGAGTTTCCTGCTGGCGGCTCTCGGGGTTCTGGCCGTGATTCAACGGACCTGAAGTCGCGCGACGATGCACATCTATCTCATCCGCCATCCGCCGCCAATTGACGTCGACGGCCTTTGCTACGGCCGCCTGGATGTGGCGGTGGACGAGCAGGACGTCGCCGGCGCCGCTGAATCGGTATTCGCCCAGATTCCGAGCCGGACCCTCGCGCGCGCCCGCATATACTGCAGCCCGTCCCCGCGATGCATGAGGCTTGCCCGGCACATCGCCTCGCCGCGCGAGCCTACGGCGTCAGAGGATTTGATCGAGATGAGTCTCGGTCGCTGGCAAGGCATTCGATGGGATGCCATCGAGCGGCTCGAGATCGATGCCTGGGCCAGGGACGTTTGGGGATACCGGCCGGGCGGCGGAGAGTCGGCAGAGATGGTCGCGACGCGCTGGGAACGCTGGTTGCATCACGTGCGCGGCAGCGACGGCGGCGACGTCGTGGCGGTGACCCATGCGGGCGTGATTCGCGTCGCGCTGGCGCGCGCAAGCCAGGGCAACGGCTCGTCCGCGCTGGAAGCACAGATTCCGTTTGGCTCCGTTCACCGTCTTGATCTCGGATGACACTCAATCAAGAGATGCGAAACAAACATGGGTGATTTTACAGCGCAGGAAATCGCGGCCGTCTACCGCGTAATTGCCATGCGGCGCGACATGCGCCACTTTCTGCCCGAGCCGCTCGACGAAGCGCTGGTTGGGCGCTTGTTGGGCGCCGCGCATATGGCGCCGAGCGTCGGTCTGATGCAGCCCTGGCGCTTCATCCGAATCCGCGATCCGGCTCTTCGAGCAAGTATTCACGCACTCGTGGAGGAGGAACGCATCAAGACCGCCCAGGCGCTGGCCGAGCGCGAGGACGAGTTCATGCGCCTCAAGGTCGAGGGTATTCTCGATTGCGGCGAGCTGCTGGTTGCCGCGCTTGCCGACGGCCGGGAGGGCCACGTCTTCGGAAGACGGACCATGCCGGAGATGGACCTCGCGTCGGTGGCATGTGCCATACAAAATCTCTGGCTGGCCGCACGCGCCGAGAACGTCGGAATGGGCTGGGTATCCCTGTTCGATCCGGA
>DASWEO010000243.1:0-2286 GCA_036394715.1 Steroidobacteraceae bacterium | reverse complement strand
CCAGGTCTATCCCAATACACGCACCAGCACGGCAGTCGAGGGACGGGCGAAGTACTATCTACCGTATCGCGCGGCTGCGTCGGTGTCGTATCGGTATTTCAGCGACACCTGGGGCGTTCACGCCAACACCATCGAATTGGGCTACACGCATCCCATCTCCAACGAGTTCATCTTCGAAGGTAGAGTGCGGCATTACAGCCAGAATCATGCGACGTTCTACAGCGACCTGTTTCCCTTCGCGAACTCGCAGAACTTTGAAGCTCGAGACCAGAATCTCGCCGCGTCGACTAATAACACCTTCGATGCGAAGGTCACCTGGGCCTTTGCGCCGGAAGGGTTCCTGATCTTCAAGCGCGCCACCACCACCTTCGACCTGAGCCGCATCCAATTCAAATACAGCGACTTTAGAAACATCAAGGCATATTCCATTGCCAACGGCTACGCAGCCGGCACCGAACCGCTATACCACTTTGACGCCACGGTGTACCAAGTCTACGTCTCGCTGTTCTTCTGAGTCGCGCGCGCCTGTGCGCGCCACCACACGAGCAGCATGGGCGAGAGCGCCGCAATGATGGCGATGGTGTCGGCCACCCAATCCCGGAAGTCCCGGTCTCTGTGCACGATGGCCAGCCCTTGGACGATTTCGATCACTGGGCGAATTTCCAGGGTGACTCCGCCCTGGTTTTTCTGCATATTAGGCGCATGAACGTTACACGCCGCGAGGTAGTCAAGAATCTGAGTTTGGCCGCCGGCCTGTCGGCTGCTCTGCCCTGGGATCGGGCGCGGGGCGCGCCGCCGGCACGACTCGATGTAAAAGACCCGGCGGCGGTCGCGGTGGCCTACGTCGAAAACGCCGCCCAGGTCGACCTCAAGAAATACCCGGCCTATGTGAAAGGATCGAATTGCGAGAACTGCCTGCAACTGCAGGGAAGCGCCGGCGACAACTACCGTCCTTGCGGTCTCTTCCCCGGCAAGCTGGTCTCGGTCAGCGGCTGGTGCACGGCCTGGACCCCTGAGATTTGACGTCCTCCCGCTCTTACGGCTCCATGAGATAAGCGTCGCGTACACGGACGCCCACCGCGGGAAAATCAACGAAGAATCCGTCGATGCCGCGGCCCAAAAACCGCTGAATTTCGGCATCCAGATTGCCACGCGCCGCCGGCGAGCCGCCGATCTTCAAATCGTCGGGAAGAAACTCGTTCTCGGCGCGAAATGTCCACACATGGACCTTGAGATTCACCGCGTGGGCGGCGCGTATGCCGTCGGGCGTAGCCAGAACTTTCGCGATGCCGATTGCATCGGCGTATTCTGCAATCTCGCCCAGGTCGCCCAGTTCGTGTTCCAGCAGTTGCACCAAGGGCAGCCGCGTCATACCGCGCAGTTGCCGCAGATTGCGCGGATCGAACGACTGGATGAATACCGGACTGCCGTCTGCGGCATAGTCGTGGCGCCGCAGGGCATCTAGAACAGCCTGCTCCAACGGCAAGCCGATCCCGGTGAAATGCGCCGGGTGCTTGGTTTCCGGGTACACGCCGATCTTCGCGGCACCGCCGCGCCGCCGATTGGCATCCGTCGCCAGCTGCATGATTTCATCGAAGGTGGGCACCGTGAATCGCCCGTCAAAGGCACAGTTCTGCGGACGTAATTCCGGCAGGCGTTCGCGCGCACGCAGAGTCTTGATCTCGGCGATGGTGAAATCTTCCGTGAACCAACCCGTCATGGTTTCGCCGTCGATGATCTGGGTGCGGCGCCGCTCCGCGAATTCCGGATGCTGCGCAACGTCGGTGGTTCCCCCGATCTCATTCTCGTGCCGCGCGATGAGCACGCCGTCCCGGGTCATGACCAGATCGGGCTCGATGTAGTCGGCGCCCTCCTCGATCGCCAGCCGATAGGACTCGATCGTGTGCTCCGGCCGCTCGCCGCTGGCTCCGCGATGAGCGATAACGAGGATATTAGTCAAGGGACACCCGATTGATCATGGGCCCTCGAGTCTACCGCACGCGCGGCAACTCGAGGCTCCGTTATGACGGAGCCTCGAACGCGAAGCGGTAAGCGAACCTATCGCGGGGGCGACAGAACCGAGACAGTCGGCTCGTGCGCCGACATCAAGCTATTCGTGCCCGGAACCCAAGGCGATCCCTGTCTCGGCACACCCTTGCCCCAATCCGCGCGCAGCGATGTCGGCTGAGCCGCGAAGGCGACTCCGATGGCGAACACCGCTGCGGCCGCCACCGTCACTTTTCGACGATGCATACCTCAACCTCCTTTCGACTAGATTTGATGGGG
>DASWEO010000242.1:0-3092 GCA_036394715.1 Steroidobacteraceae bacterium | reverse complement strand
GAGGGGGTCCAGTTCTCAATGTCGTTAAGGCCCCAGTTTTATCCGTCGCCCGACACCGTACGAAGAGGCGCTCAGCGAACTCCGCGCCGTGGTGCCGAGCTTGCAGGCCATCGCCGACCGCGCCTTTGCGCTGGCAGCGGCGACCGAGTTCGAAGGCCCGCGCCGCAACATCGAGCGCGTCGGCGTGCAGATTCCGACGAAGTCGCCCGCTGATTCCGAGATGATGTCGCCCGGCGATACGAGATGATGTCGCCTGGCTGGCGGGCGCCCTGCTGGCCGTAATTTTTTGGCAAGTTTGAAGCCGGTGGTCAATCCTTTGTGGTCGATCTGGAGGGTCTGCGCCGAAGGCTATCGCCGGCGAGATCGATGCGGTGGGCGTTGTGAACGAGGCGGTCGAGGATGGCGTCGGCATAAGTCGGGTCGCCAATGAAGGCGTGCCACTTGTCGACTGGGATCTGACTGGTCAGGATGGTCGAGCGACGCCCATAGCGTTCCTCGAGGATCTCGTAGAGGTCACGACGGGCGCCGGCGTCGAGCGGGTCGAGGCCCCAATCGTCGAGGATGAGGAGTTGGACGCCGGTGAGACCGCGCAGGATGCGGGCATAGCGGCCGTCACCACGGGCGAGCGCGAGTTCGGGGAAGAGCTTGGGAACCCGCTGATAGAGGACCGAACGGTTGTCGCGGCAGGCCTTGTGACCCAGGGCACAAGCAAGCCAAGATTTGCCCACGCCGGTCGGCCCGCACAAAATCAGATTGTCGTGCGTGTCGATCCATTCGCCATCGGTGAGCTTGTGGAATAGAGCGCGGTCGAGGCCGCGTGGGGCCCGGTAATCGACGTCCTCGACGCTGGCCGGCTGGCGCAATCTGGCATAGCGCAGTCGGGCGGCAAGCCGCTTGTCGCGGCGATGGGTGAGCTCGCGATCGACCAAGAGGCCGAGCCAGTCGGCATGAGTGAGCGTGGCGGTTTCGTCGGAAGCTTCGAGCTCGGCAAATGCCTGGGCCATGCCGGACAAGCCAAGCTGGCCCAACTGGTCGAGCATTGGATGGGTAAGCAACGGCATTCTCCTCAGTGGTAGTAGCGCGGTCCGCGGATATTGGGGTGAAGGATCGGCACACCATTGGCAGGCGGCCGTTGCGCAGCCTGCCGATCGAGCTTGTTGTCGAGGATCGAGCGCACCGAGCCGTAGGTCAGCGTGCCGATCTCGATCGCCCGCGTGGCGGCGGCTTCGAGGCGATCGGCGCCGAACGGCCGCACCAGGCGCACAATGCCGAGGCAGGCACGGAAGCCTTGTTCGGGATGCGGCCGGCGCTCCAGGATCAGCTCGCACAGCGCGGCAGTAGCTGGGCCGATCGTAGCGGCCTCGCGGCGAATGCGCTCGACCGTCCAGTCGGCATAGCGTCGGTGGCTCGACGGCATGTGCTCGGGCACCGTGGTGTGCCGATGGTTGCCGCTGGCACGCAGATGAGCAGCGATCCGCTCACCCTTCAGAAAGATCTCAACAGCGCGCGGTGTCAGCCGCACCTCGACTTCGCTGCGGGCAAAGCGGTGAGGCACGCTGTAGAAATGGCCCTCGAGCTCGACATGGTAGTCGACGCCGACCCGGCGGAGGCGCCACTCGGCAAAGCAATAGGGCTGAGCCGGCAACGAGTTGAGGTTGGGCCGATCGAGCTCCTCGAACAGTGCCCGGCGGGTAACACCGAGCCGCCGGATCGGGCGTTCGTCGTTGAGCTGTAGCAACAACTCGCTGATCGCGGCATTGAGTTCAGCCAGACTGTAGAAGCGACGGTGGCGCAGGCGGCCGAGCAACCATCGCTCGATGATCAGCACCGCGACTTCGACCTTCGCCTTGTCGCGCGGCCGGCGCGGCCGCGCCGGCAGGATCGCGGTATCATAATGGGCCGCCATCTCGGCGTAGGTTCGATTGACCTGCGGCTCGTAGAGGCAGGCCTTGATGACGGCCACCTTCGTGTTGTCCGGCACCAGCAATTTTGGCACGCCGCCGAGCGCTGCGAAGGCACGGGTATGAGCGCCGATCCAGTCAGCCAGCGCCTGGGTCCAGCTCGCCTCGGCATAGGTGAAGTTGGAGGCGCCCATGACCGCGACGAAAATCTGCGCCGGACGGACCTGGCCGGTAAGCCGGTCAACGATCACCGGCACCGTGTCGCCGGCGTAATCAACAAACAGCTTGTCGCCGCCGATATGGGCCTGCCGCATCGTCACCGACAATCGCGATGCCCAGCTGCGGTACAGCTCGCAGAAGCGCGAATAGCGATACCCCTCGGGGCACCGCTCGATGTACTCGTCCCACAGCATCGTCAAGGTGACGTGCTTGCGCTTGAGCTCACGGTGAATCTCAGCCCAATCGGGCTCGACATGACGCCGATGGCCCTGCTTGGTGCCGGCGGCCGCGAACAGCGCCGTCTCCAGCGCGGTGTCGGTCATCTCACCGGGCAATGGCCAGCTCAACCCGGCACGCGCCAGTCGTTTTAAGGTCAACCGGACAGTTGACGGTGCAACACCTACTCGCCGGGCAATCTCGTTGAGCCCGACCCCCACGGTCGTCAAACGAAGCACTTCGCGCACATGGCGCATCGTTGTCCTCTCTGCTGGCATCCGCTCCCCCGTGCAAAAGCCAAAGGAGCGGACCCTAATCGGGCCAGCAGAGGCGCCGTCTAACCGAGCGACATCATCCCGGAATGGCGGGCGAAATCATCTCGGAACACCGAGCGAGATCAAATCGGAATGCTGGGCGACATCATCGCGGATTCGCGGGCGACTTCCCCCGGAATCCGCACGTCGGCGTCCGGACGGTCGATCTAATCGCCGCAATTTCCGGGCTTGCGCAATGGTGATCGGCCGTGCGCGACCTCTCCAAGGGTGCCACCATGTTGCGACGCATCGCGAGCGGGCCTTGACTCGGATCATCTCCAAAGCCGACTCTTCAGTCGCGGTAATTTCCAATCTTTAACTCACATACGAAACGAATAGACATATCTTTGAGACCATGTGCTATTCATAATATCAATAACTAGGCATATTTGACACCCATTAAACTGGCGGCGATCGCCCGTCGGAGCACATCGAGGGAGCG
>DASWEO010000241.1:0-9868 GCA_036394715.1 Steroidobacteraceae bacterium | reverse complement strand
GGTATTCTAACCAGCTGAACTACCACTCCGCTGTTGGTGGGTGCTGAGGGGATCGAACCCCCGACCCTCGCCGTGTAAAGGCGATGCTCTACCAGCTGAGCTAAGCACCCTCTGGAAGAGGCGCGGAAGTCTACGCGAGGCAATATCGCTTGGCTAGTGCCTAGGAGCCTGTCTCAGGCTCCTAGCGCTCAAACTGCCTGAAGCCGCTGTACTTCCAGGGTCTGAGCGCCAGCAAAAACGCTGCGCCGCGGCGATTTTCGCGCGGCCCTCGATCGCGCTCGATAATTTCGGCGCATTGACGCTGGGTGTTTCGAAGCGCGAGCTTGATCTCGCCGAGCGCCGCCTTCGACACCTCGCCGCCATGGAAGAAGAATTCGTCCTGCGGACCCGCGAAATGGCTGGACATGAACTCTCGCAGAAGCTTCCGGTGGATGTAGCGCTGCACCGGCCCGCCTGCGCGCCAGCTGAAATGCCGGCTCACGAGCAGACGCACGCGATTTCCAGGCTGCAGTTCGATGACTTTCAAACGGTCCAGCTTGTAGAAAAACCTCAGCACCTCGCGCTCGGTGAACGCATAGGAGCGCACGATGTCCTCGATCGGCAGGCGGTTGAGCACCAGCCACGCAATGAGGAACAGCTTGGGATCCGCGACGATCTCCTGCTCCTGCGCCAGCGTGAGCCGGTCGGCCGCCGGACGTTCGCGCGCGCGCGCCAGAATATCCGAAAGACCGGTGTCCAAAAGTTCGCAGATCAGATCCACGCGTTTCAGCGATAGGTCGCCGCGGGAAAACAAACGCTTCACGCTCGCGACGCTCAAGTTCAATTTCGCCGCGACGACGGCATACGTGAGTCCGCGCTCGCGTAAGGCGCGCTTCAGTTCCGCAACGATGAGCAGCTGATCCGTGACGGCTCTCCGGGCTGGGCTCAGGTAGGTAAGGTATCACACAGTGATACCTTCGGTGCTGTCCGGTGCAACATTGGCGATGAAAGTTGCTCTCCGCGACCCCTCCCACTAACGTACGCCGCGCACAGCAATGGAGGGCTTTTATGCGTTTGAGCACATTCTTCGGCTTGTCGATGATGGTCGGATTGACGGGCTGCGCGGACTGGACTTGCTTCTCGGCCTGTCAGCGCCACACGCAGAACTCGACCAGTCTGGTTGATTTCCTGTATCCCGACGGCGCGGCTCCCCCGCCTCGAGACGTGCAGCCGCAGCTGCGTCTTCCTCTGCGGATCGGTCTCGCCTTTCTGCCGTCGAAGGGTCCGGAGGGAGAGAACGGGCTGGATGCCGCGCACAAAGAAGCCCTGCTGCAGGAGATTCGTCAGCGCTTCATTTCACGTAAGTTCGTCGCGGAGATCGTCGTGATCCCCGACTACTATCTGCAGGGCAGGAGCGGCTTTGCCGGCCTCGAGGGTGTGCAGCGGCTCTATGGCATCGACTTGATGGCGCTGGTTTCCTACGATCAAGTCGCTCACGAGGACGACAACGACTGGTCGCTCGGCTATGTGACGATCGTCGGCGCCTATGTCCTGAAGGGCACGCGGCATGACATATCGACCTTGGTCGATTTGGCCGTCGTTGATCCGGCGACGCATTCGCTGGTGCTGCGCGCAGGCGGCTTCGACACCCGGCACGGCACGGTGACGTTGGTGAACGAACATCGCCGGCTGCGTGAGGATGCCACGGCCGGATTCACGGCGGCAACGCAGGCGATGATCGAGCATTTCGACGGCGCGCTCGCCAAGTTCGAGAGCGACGTCCGCGACGGCAAGGCCAATGTCCGCGTCGTGTCGAATCAGCGAGCCTCGGGCGGCGGCGGCGGATCCCTCGGCTGGCTCTTCCTGCTCGGGCTTTTGCCCCTGGCGATTGCTAGAGCCCGCTCAGTGCGCCCGCACCTGGCTTTTGACCCTGGCAGGCCGTCGTCGCCGTTTTTCGCCGGCGATCGCCTCCGGCGGCTTCGCCTCCACGGGCGCCGGCAGGGGCACCGGCAAGTGAGTCAGCGCCACCTGCAGCACTTCATCGATCCACTTGACCGACCGGATGTCGAGTTTTTCCTTGATATTGTCGGGAATCTCGGCCAGGTCCTTGGTGTTGTCGTCGGGAATCAGCACGGTGGTGATGCCGCCGCGGTGCGCCGCCAGTAATTTCTCTTTCAAGCCGCCGATCGGCAGCACTTCGCCGCGCAGGGTGATTTCCCCCGTCATGGCAACGTCCGAGCGCACCGGGATCTTGGTGAGCGCGGAAATCAGCGACGTGCACATGCCGACGCCCGCGCTCGGACCGTCCTTCGGGGTAGCGCCCTCGGGCACGTGAATGTGCACATCGGCCTTCTGATAGAAGTCCACATCCAGGCCCAGCATGGCGGAGCGGCTGCGCACCACCGTCATCGCGGCTTGAATCGACTCCTGCATCACTTCGCCGAGCTGGCCCGTGTGGGTGAGCTTGCCCTTGCCCGCCACCACCGCGGCCTCGATGGTCAGGAGCTCGCCGCCGACCTCGGTCCAGGCCAGACCCGTGACTTGACCGACGCGATTGCTCTCCTCCGCCTTGCCGTAGCGGAAGCGGCGCACGCCCAGATACTTGTCGAGGTTCTTCGAGTCGACGGTCACGGTCTTCTCGGCCGGCGCCAGCAGCAATTGCTTGACCGCCTTGCGTCCGATCTTGGACAGCTCGCGCTCGAGGTTGCGCACGCCGGCTTCGCGCGTGTAGAAACGAATCATGTCTTGAATGGCGACGTCCGCCACCACCAGCTCATCGGGTTTCAAGCCGTTCTGCTTGACCTGCTTCGGCAACAGATAGCGGCGCGCGATGTTGCTCTTCTCATCCTCGGTGTAGCCCGGCAGGCGGATCACTTCCATCCGGTCCAGCAGCGGCGCCGGAATGTTCAGGCTGTTCGCCGTGCACACGAACATGACTTCGGACAGATCGAAATCGACTTCCAGATAATGGTCGTTGAAGGTGCTGTTCTGCTCGGGGTCCAGCACTTCGAGCAGCGCCGATGAGGGATCGCCGCGGAAGTCCGTCGACATCTTGTCGACTTCATCGAGCAGGAAGAGCGGATTGCGTACCCCGCACTTGGCGAGATTCTGAATGATCTTGCCGGGCATGGAGCCGATATAGGTGCGGCGATGGCCGCGAATCTCGGCCTCGTCGCGCACGCCGCCCAAGGACATGCGCACGAACTTGCGGTTGGTGGCGCGCGCCACGCTTTGACCGAGCGAGGTCTTGCCGACACCGGGAGGACCGACCAGGCACAGTATCGGACCACGCAGGTTCTTCACCCTCTGCTGCACGGCCAGGTATTCGACGATGCGCTCCTTGACCTTCTCGAGGCCATAGTGATCCGCTTCGAGCACCTTTTCCGCCGCCGTGATCTCGAGGTGCACCTTGCTGCGCTTCTTCCACGGCGACTTCACCAGCCAGTCGATGTAGTTGCGCACCACGGTGGCCTCGGCCGACATGGGCGACATGAGCTTGAGTTTGGACAGCTCGGAATTCGCTTTCTCGCGCGCCTCTTTCGGCATGCCCGCGGCCTTGATGCGCTTTTCCAGTTCGCCGATTTCGTTCGGCGCATCGTCGAGCTCGCCGAGTTCCTTCTGAATGGCCTTCATCTGCTCGTTCAGGTAGTACTCGCGCTGGCTCTTTTCCATCTGCTGCTTGACGCGCCCACGAATGCGCTTTTCGATCTGCAGCACGTCCATTTCGCCTTCGATGACGGCGAGCATGTGCTCGAGCCGCTTGCGCACATCGGGGATTTCCAGAACTCTCTGTTTCTCGGAGAGCTTCAAGGACATGTGGGCGGCGACCGTATCCGCCAAGCGGCCGGCCTGTTCGATGCCCGCCAACGAGGTGAGGATCTCGGGCGGCACCTTCTTGTTCAGTTTGACATATTGTTCGAACTGGGTGATCACGGAGCGCGTCAGCACGTCCATCTCGCGCTCTTCGTAGCGCTCGACATCCGGCAACGCCGTCACTTCCGCGGAAAAGAATTCACCCTCCACCAGCTTTTCGATGCTGGCGCGGTCCACACCCTCGACCAGCACCTTCACGGTGCCGTCAGGGAGCTTCAGCAGCTGCAGGATGGTCGCCACCGTGCCCACGCGGTAGAGATCGTCGGCTTTGGGGTCGTCGACATCCGCCTGTTTCTGGGCGACCAAGAGAATCCGCTTGTCGGCTTTCATGGCGAGGTCGAGGGCGACGATGGATTTCTCGCGCCCAACGAAGAGCGGGATCACCATGTGCGGGTACACCACCACGTCGCGCAGCGGCAGAACGGGCATCCCGTTCAGAACCGGTGCTGACTGCGGGGGGACATCGGCAATTGGTTCGTCGTTCACGAGGCTAGCCTTCTGGTTGCGGCACGTACGTCAATCAAACGAGGACATGCGGCCGCCTACGATGAGTTTCAAGCTTGGGCCTAGAGATGGTCCGAGCCCGTAGGTCGCCGCTGTTCCTCGACAGGAGCCACCAGCCGAGTCTCCTCGGTCCGATGGACGATGTAGGGTTTGTTGTGGCCTTCGATCACCTGCTCGTCGACCACGACTTTCTGCACATTACGCAATGAGGGGAGGTCGTACATGGTGTCCAGCAGCACATTCTCCAGAATGGTGCGTAGACCCCGGGCCCCCGTCTTGCGCTGCATCGCTTTGCGCGCCACCGAGCGCAGGGCATCTTCGCGGAAATCCAGCTCCACACCTTCCATGTCGAAGAGCTTCCGATACTGCTTGGTGAGAGCATTCTTCGGCTGCATCAAGATCGAAATCAGCGCTTCCTCGTCCAGCTCTTCCAGCGTCGCAACGACCGGCAGGCGGCCGACGAATTCCGGAATCAGGCCGTACTTGATCAAATCCTCGGGCTCGGTGTCGTGGAACACGTCGTTGCCGTGCGGGCGCGCGTTGTGTTCACGCACCTCGGCGACGAAGCCGATGCCGCTCTTGTGCGTGCGGTTCATGATGATCTTTTCGAGACCCGCAAAGGCGCCGCCGCAGATGAACAGAATGTTGGTCGTGTCCACTTGCAGGAATTCCTGCTGCGGATGCTTGCGCCCGCCCTGGGGCGGCACCGACGCGATCGTGCCTTCGATCAGCTTCAACAGCGCCTGTTGAACGCCTTCGCCCGACACATCGCGGGTGATCGACGGGTTGTCCGACTTGCGCGAAATCTTGTCGATCTCATCGATGTAGACGATGCCGGTCTGCGCCTTCTCCACATCGTAGTCGCATTTCTGCAGCAGCTTTTGGATGATGTTCTCGACGTCCTCACCGACGTAACCGGCCTCGGTCAACGTCGTGGCATCGGCGATGGTGAACGGCACGTTCAGCAGCCGCGCCAGCGTTTCGGCCAGCAGCGTCTTGCCCGACCCGGTGGGGCCGATCAGGAGAATGTTGCTCTTCGCGAGCTCCACTTCATCGCGCGAACGCACGCCTTCGGCGCCGCGGGTCTGCAGCCGCTTGTAGTGGTTGTATACCGCCACCGACAGGACCCGCTTGGCGCGTTCCTGACCGATGACGTACTCATCGAGGACTTTCTTGATCTCTTGGGGTTTGGGGAGCTTGTCGCGGGTGCGCTCGGCGCGTTCCTCGAGCTCTTCCCGGATTATGTCATTGCACAGCTCCACGCATTCGTCGCAGACGAAAACGCTGGGGCCGGCAATGAGTTTCCGAACCTCGTGTTGGCTCTTTCCACAGAAAGAGCAGTACAACAGCTTGCCGTCATCATGTTTGCCGCGCGAATCTTCGCTCATGCTGTCCTCAATTTGACCGCGTCCCCCGCGAATCCCCGGGGAAAGCGGCTACAGTACGGACTATATAGCACCCGACCGACCTCACGCAAAGATAAGGTCTCGCGGGCTGTGACCGGGGTCCGGACGCGGGGACCACGAGGCGAATCCGGCGCCATCAGGCCTTTACGGGCAACTCGTTGCGTTTCTCGAGCATGGAATCGACCAAACCGTAAGCGCGGGCGGTTTCCGCGGTCATGAAATTGTCCCGGTCGCTGTCCAGCTTGACGCGCTCGATGGTTTGGCCGGTGTGCTTGGCCAATATCGCATTCAGCCGCTGCTTGGTTTCCATGACGTCGCGGGCATGAATATCGATGTCGGAAGCCTGGCCCTGGAATCCGGCCGAAGGCTGGTGAATCATGATTTTAGAGTTCGGCAGGCAGTACCGCTTGCCCGCGGCGCCGCCGGCCAGCAACACCGCGCCCATCGAGGCCGCCAACCCCACGCAAATGGTGCTCACGTCGGGCTTGATGAACTGCATGGTGTCGTAAATGGCGAGACCCGCGCTCACCGAGCCTCCCGGCGAATTGATATAGAGCGCGATGTCCTTTTCAGGGTTTTCCGATTCCAGGAACAAGAGCTGTGCCACGATCAGATTCGCCATGTAGTCCTCCACCGGACCCACGATGAAAATCAGCCGCTCCTTGAGCAATCGCGAATAGATGTCGTAGGCCCGCTCGCCGCGGGCGGTCTGCTCGACCACCATCGGGACCAAATTGAGTGCGCGCGTCGTCATGAATGATGCCCTTGTGGAATAAATACTACCGCTCAGTGCTCTGTGAGGACTTCTTGGCCCCATTTCAAGGGATACACCTCGAGGCTCAGGCTTCGAAATTCATCAGCTCTTTGAAAGTCGAGACCCTTTCGCGCACCTTAGCATGCTCGAGAATCCAATCCACGACCTGGTCCTCAAGTGCGAGACTTTCCACCTGGCGCATGGCGTCGGGGTTCTGCTGATAAGCGCGCTTCAGCGCTGCGGCATCGCCGTATGCGCCCACCATTTCGTCCAGCCGCGCATCCGCGCGGCGCGGATCCACCACCAGATTCTCGCGCCGAATCACGTCGTTGAACAACAAGCCGAGCGCAACGCGGCGCCGTGCGGGCTCCAACAGGGGTTCGCGCGGCGGCGCCTGCGAGACGTCCTTTGCCCCGGCGCGGCGCATGGCCTCGATCTGCATGTCCCGTATCTGCGACTCGAGCAAGGCATTCGGCACGTCGAGGGGATTGGCCTGGTAGAGCTTCTCCATCACCGCCGTCTTGTTGCGATTGCGCAAGTTCTGCTCGAGTTCGCGGCGCATATTGGCCGCCACGTCCTCGCGCAACTTGGGAATTCCGCCCTCGGCGACGCCGAACGCCTTGCAGAACTCCTCATCGAGTTCGGGCAGCGCCGGCTCCTCGACCGTCTTGATCTGCGTGCTGAAAGTCGCCCGCTTGCCGGCAAGTTCCGTGGCGCGGTAATCGGCGGGAAAATTCACATCGATATCGCGATGCTCGGCGGCCGCCGCGCCGACCAATCCCTGCTCGAGCTCCGGCAGCATCCGTCCCTCGCCCAGCACGATGGCGATGTTCTCGCCTTTGCCGCCCGCAAACTCGGCGCCATCGATGGTGCCGACGAAATCAATCGTAACCTTGTCGCCCGTATTGGCCACGCGCGACGAAGGCGAGTACTTCATCTGCTGTTTGCGCAGACGCAGGATCATGGCGTCGATATCGCTCTCGGTGACATCGGCCGTCACGCGCTCGAGTTCCAGAGTATCCAACGGCTGAAGCGCTACCTCCGGGAAAACCTCAAACGTCGCCACATATTTAAGGTCTTGACCCTCGTCCATGCTCTGCGGTTCGATGCGCGGGCTCCCCGCGGGCGACAGCTGCTTCTCCGTCACCGCCTCGGCAAAGCTCGATTGCAGCAACTCGCCGATCACTTCGCGGTGTACCTGCGGGCCGAACTGCTGGCGGATCACCTTGATCGGCGCCTTGCCCGGACGAAAGCCGTTCAAGCGCGCCGTGCGGCTCAAGTTCTTCAGGCGCGCATCGATCTCCTGAGTCACGCGCTCGGCCGGCACCTGCACTTGCATGCGACGCTCTAATTTGCTGATACTCTCGACGGAAACCTGCATGTCAATCCTCGTGTTGAAGTCTGTTGTCAGCAATGGCGGCCAATGCCTTGGTGCGAAAGGCGAGACTCGAACTCGCACGGGTTTCCCCACCAGATCCTAAGTCTGGCGCGTCTACCAATTCCGCCACATTCGCATCGGAATAGCTCTCTAGTATAGCGAAGTCGTCATTGCCCTGCGCCCCGGCCTGGCGGAGCGCGGGGTGGTCAACTAGCGAGGTTCGCTTTCGCGCACCAGCAGCCGGGCCACTTCCCGCAACGCCGGCAATCCGTTTTCGAGCATGAAGTAGAGGGGACTATCGCCCTCAAACGGCGCCGCGTCTCGCGGCGCGTGCACCCAGGCCCAGGCGCGATCCTTGAGGCTGGTGCCCGCCGTCAAGGAGTATTGAATGTTGGCGATCAATGCCGCCCGCTCCTGCTGCGTTGCAGAAAGACGCGGCGCCTGGCCCAGCCGGTACCGCTCCAACACCTGGGGCGAGGGAATTTTGAGCAGCCGGCATTGCTGCAGGGGCGACAGCTCCCAGGCGTCGGCGATGGCAAAAAATCGTTTCAGGGCGTTGGTGCTGGTGTGCCGGGCCGCGCGGCGACTGGCCGGCTGCAGTACCAATCGTGGTCCAGTGCGGGGCTTGCTGGGCAATGCTGTTCTCACGGTAGCCCCCAAGCATACTCCCTAAAGCCTCCCCGCTCGCCATCGTGGGTGCGCGCTGGCTATGATGTGGTCATGTCCATGCCCTTCGCCGAACGGCTCGCCCGAGCGCAGCACACCAGCGGCGGCCTGGTATGCGTCGGCCTCGACCCCGACCCCGCGAAGCTGCCCAAGGATCTGGCCGGGCCTCCGGAGCTTCGCGGCGCCCCAGATTTCTTCCCCGGTGCCGAGCCCCTGTACGCCTTCAATCGCCGCATCGTCGACGCCACGGCCGGCATCGCGGCGGCATACAAGCCGCAGATTGCGTTCTACAGCGCGCTCGGCGCGGAGGACCAGCTGGCCGCCAGCATTCGCTACATCCGCGAACGCGCGCCGGCCGCGCTGGTCATTTTGGACGCCAAGCGCAACGACATCGGCAATACCGCCGAGGCCTATGCTCGCGAGGCGTTCGATCGGTACGGTGCCGATGCGGTGACCGTGAATCCCTACATGGGTGAAGACTCGGTACTCCCCTTCCTCGCCCGTCCGGATCGCGCCGCCATCCTGCTCTGCCGCACTTCCAATCCCGGTGCCAAGGATTTTCAGGATCTACTCGTTGACGGCCTGCCGCTCTATCGCCGCGTCGCGGAGCGCGCGGCGGGACGATGGAACAACAACGGCAACTTGATGCTGGTGGTGGGCGCCACCTTTCCGCGGGAAATGGCCGACCTTCGCATGGCGCACCCCGAACTCTCCTTCTTGGTGCCCGGCATCGGCTCGCAGGGCGGCGATCTCGATGCGACTCTGTCGGCGGGCCTGGATGCACGCGGCGCGGGACTGTTGATCAGCTCCTCGCGCAACATCATCTACGCCGGCGGCGGTGCGGCCGAAGCCATCCGTGAGGCGGCCGAGGAATTGCGCACCGCGATCAATCGGCGGCGCGCCGATCGGCAGCGGGTCCCTCGCACGGCGTGACGAGGACGGCGCGCGGGCGATCGTATCGCTCGATTGTTCAGAACGCGCTAGTTGCTCAGAACGCGCTTTTGATCGTCCCGCCGTCGACGCGCAGCGCCGCTCCAGTGGTCGCGGAAGATACAGGGCTCGCGACGTAGGTCACCATCGCCGCAACCTCCTCGGGCGTGGCAAACCGCTGCAGCAAGGATGTCGGCCGCGCGGTCTTGAAGAATTCGTTTTCCACGGTCTGCGCACTTTTCCCGGATTTGGCCGCCATCCCGGCGACGAAATCTCCCACGCCGCGGGAGCGGGTGGGCCCCGGCAGTACGCTGTTCACGGTAATCCCGGTGCCGGCGGTGGTCTCCGCCAAACCGCGGGCAACCGCGATCTGCGCGG
>DASWEO010000240.1:0-6852 GCA_036394715.1 Steroidobacteraceae bacterium | reverse complement strand
GGAGGCGAAGGTCGGTCTTGTGCGGCTCAGTCCGCCGCCACCGGCGTAGGGCCGCCCGCGGCAGGCCGCCGCACGAGAAAGCACAGCGGAATCAGCGCCACGGCTATCCATGCGGATATATAAAAGAGATCGAGTGAGGACAACAGGTAACTCTGCCCAATGAGACCTTGGGTGATCGCGCCCGCGGCCGCCTGATCGTTCAGCCCGAATTGGTGCATTTGCGCGAGCGATTGCTGATAGGCGGGGGTGTATACGCTGATGGTGTCCGCGAGCCGCGTCTGATGCAGCGTTTCGCGCCGATCCCAGAACGTGGTGGTCAGCGAGGTGGCGAAGCTGCCTGCGGTGATGCGCAGGAAATTGGACAGGCCCGACGCCGCGGGTATCTTGTGCGGCGGGAGGCGATCGAAGATCACCGAGAGCAGGGAGACGAAGAAGAGTCCCATGGCGAACCCCTGCACCAGCTGCGGCGCCACGAAGGCAAAGAAGCTGGCATCGGAGGTGAGCCCGGCGCGCATGAAATAGGAGGCCGCGAAAAAGCTGAACGAGGCGGCGGCCAGCACGCGCGGATCGAAGCGGCGCATCAGGCGTCCGATCATGAGCGAGGTCAGCACGGCGGTCACGCCGCTCGGCGCAGAGACCAAGCCGGCCCAGGTGGCCGTGTAGCCCAGGAAGCTCTGCAGCCACAGCGGCATGAGCACGACGTTGCCGAAAAAGACGCCGTACCCTAAGCACAGTGCCACGGCGCCGAGCGAGAAGCTGCGCGACTTGAAGAGGCTCAAGTCCACGATGGGGTGCTTGTCGGTCAGTTCCCAGATCAGCCAGGCGGCGAAGCCAATGACGGTGATCAGAGTCAAGATCACGATGACGGGCGAATTGAACCAGTCGAGATCCTTGCCCTTGTCGAGCATGATCTGCAGCGCGCCCACCCAGACGAACAAGAGCATCAGCCCGACGCGATCGATGGGCAGCTTCTTGGTCGGCGTTTCGTGGGATTTGAGGTTGTTCCAGCACAGAAACGCGCAGAAGACGCCTACGGGAACGTTGATCAGGAATATCCACGGCCACACATAGTTATCCGAGATATAGCCGCCGAGCAGGGGGCCCGCGATGGGCGCCACCAGCGTGGTCAGCGACCAGATGGCGAGCGCGGTATGACGCTTGGCCGGACCGAATACTTCGATGAGGAGCGCCTGGCTGCCGGGAATCATGGGGCCGGACACCGCGCCTTGCAGCACACGAAACGCGATCAGCGACGGAAGGCTCCAGGCCAAGCCGCAGAGCAAGGAGGCGATCGTGAACAGCGCGACCGAGATGACGAAGGTACGCACCACGCCGAAGCGCTGCATGAGCCACCCGGTGAGCGGCACCGACACGCCGTTGGCCACCGCGAACGAGGTGATCACCCAGGTGCCCTGATCCGAGCTGACCCCCAGGTTGCCGGCGATGGTCGGGATGGAAACGTTCGCAATGGAGGTGTCGAGCACCTGCATGAACGTGCCCAAGGCCAGGGCCACCGCGGTCACGGCCTTGCGGCTGCCCATAAGGGCCGAAGCCGGAGCAATGATGGCGGAATTCGCGCTCATGAACCGGCGGCCACCACCGTCAAGTCGCTCGCGGCGTCAGTCTTGCTCTTGCGGCTGAGGCGCGCCGGCTCGTGCGCCTTGGGGCCCGCATTCTCGGCGACGATTTCCGCGATCCGTTCACCGACCGCCGGATCATTGCCCGCGCTCTGCTGCGTGGGCTGCGGCACATTGCGCACGGCCAGGGTCATCAGAGGCCCCGAGGCGTCATGCAAATCCACACTGACCGTGGTCGACAGTCCGACGCGCAGCGGGTGCGCCTGGAGTTCTTTGGGGTCGAGGAGAATGCGCACCGGCACGCGCTGCACGATCTTGATCCAATTCCCCGAGGCGTTTTGCGACGGCAACAGCGCAAAGGCGTTGCCGCTGCCCGCGGCCATGCCCACCACATGTCCGTGGTAGGTCACACCGCCGCCATACAAATCGGTGTGCACGGTGACGGGCTGGCCGGCGCGCATGCGTTCGAGCTGCCCCTCCTTGAAGTTGGCGTCGACCCACACGTCATCGAGCGGCACGACCGCGAGGAGCGGCGAGCCTGCGGCCACCCGCTGCCCCACCTGCACGGAGCGTTTGGCGATCACGCCGCTGACCGGCGACGTGAGCTCGGTGCGATGCAGGGCGAGTGCCGCGTTGCGAACGGCGGCAGCGGCGGCCAGCACCTGCGGATGATCGGCAATGGTGGTGCCGTCGATCTGGGCGATGGTCTGACTCAGCTGTTGGCGGGCGGCGGCGACGTTCGCGCGCGTGGTCGTCACCGCGTCGCGGGCGTGCGAAAGCTCTTCGGCGGAAATGGCGCCGTCGGCGATGAGTCCGCCGCGCCGCTTCAAGTCATCGTCCGCGGTTCGCTCTGCCTGTTCGCGGTTTTCGATCTGGGCGCGCAGTTCCTTGCCTTGCGCGAACAGGCCGCGCACCTGGCGTACGGCGCGGGCGAGATCCGCTTCCGCATTGGCCTCCGCGATCTTCGCATCCGCGGGATCGAGTTCCAGCAGCGACTGCCCGGCGCGGACGGGCTGAGTGTCATCCACGTTCAGGGCGATGACGGTGCCGGGAACTTCGCTGGTCACCTGCACCACGTCGCCGTTGACGTAGGCGTCGTCGGTGGACTCGTAATACCGGCCGTCGAAAAACCAGTATCCCAAGTAGCCGAGGCCGGAGAGCGCGACCACGGCGCCCAGTCCGAACAGACCCAGCCGGCGCGCACGGCCGGGGGACTGCGTTGCGCCCGGCGATTGCGTGGAGCCCGGAGATTGCGCGGGGCCCGGAGATTGCGCGGGGCCCGGCGATTGCGTGGGTTGGGACTCGGAAGTCGCCGTAGTCTCTTGAGTGCTCATGGAGTTGACCGCGTTGGGTTCTTGCGTGCTCATGGGTTTGTCCGCGTAAGGATTCCGGAAGAGGGTTCTGGGTGTGGTGCATCGGCGAGCGCGCCGGACGCACGGGGATCGAAGCTGCCGCCGACCGCGAGCAGCAGGGTCACTCGGGATACGGCCTGGCTGGTCTGGATGTCCACCATGGACTGGCGCGCGGTGAGTACCTGCGTCTCCGCGTTGAGCACGGACAGATAGCTCGCCAGTCCGGCCCGGTAACGCTCCTCGGCCAACTTGTAGGCGGCTTCGGTGGCATCGAGCGTTTGCTGCTGATCGAGCCGCTCGCGCTCCAGGGCGTCCAGGCGCGTGATTTGATCGGCGGTCTGCTGCACGGCGCGAAGGACTGTGTCGTTGTAGCCGGCGATCGCCGCATCGAGCTGCGCCTCGCTCCCACGGTACTCCGCGCGCAGACGGCCACCGTCGAACAGCGGCAGCGAGATGAAAGGACCGGCACCGTATCCCCCGGCGCTCGACTGCACAAGATTATGCATGCCGAACGCGCCGAAGCCTGCCAGCGCGCGCAGACTCACACTCGGATAGAACGCCGCTTTGGAAGCGAGGCGCTGTGCATCGGCGGCTTCCACGGTCAGGCGTGACGACAGCACATCGGGCCGGCGCGCGAGCAGGTTGATGGGCAGCGCCGTCGGGACGGGCAGCGCTGCTTCGACGTGGAGCACCGGCCGTTGAATCAATGCGTAGGCGTCGGCACCTTGTCCGGTCAATGCGGCGAGCTGGTGGACGGCAAGATCGGCGGCGGCCTGGGCCTGCTCGCGCGCCACGCGTGCCTGCGGCAATTGGCCTTCGGCCTGGCGCAACTCGAGTTGCGTGTCGAGCCCGGCGGCCACACGGCGTCGCGTGATGTTGACGATGTTCTGGCGCTGCGCCTCGGAGCGTTCGGCAATGTCCGCGAGCGCGTATTCGCGGTACAGCTCGACGTAGGCCTGGGTGATGGCGCCGGCGAGCATGAGCCGCGCGTTGTCCACATCGAAGCGGGCGGATTGAGTGAGAGCCTGCGCGCGATGCACGGCGTCGGCCTGGCGTCCCCAGAAATCGAGATCCCAGTTCAAGGTCGCGCCGGCTTGACCTTCCCAGAAGCTGTGTCCCGCGAGCGGCGGGGGAATGACGTAATTCTGGGGGGCGCGCTGGTACAAGGCGCTCGCATCGAGGTTGGCGCTGGGGAGCAGCCCTGCCTTCGCCGATTGGGCCTGCGCGACGGCTTCGCCCACTCGGGCTTGGGCTTCGGTCAGAGTCGGGCTGTCTTTGAGCCCCAGCCGAATCAGCCGATCGAGCTCTGGGTCTTGAAAGGTATTCCACCAGCCGTCGGCGGCCGGCTCGGCGGCGACGCCGGTCAGACCGACGCTGTCATTCGCCAAGCGCGGCGGGTGCGGAGCTTCCTTCGGCGGGAGAACGCATCCTGTCAAGGCGACGAAGCTCATCAATAGCAAGATCTTGAGGTACATGGCTTGGCCTTAGGAGTCCGCGCCGACTGCGGCTGCGGCCCGCGGCTCGGTGGACGATTGCAGCGCGGTATTGAACTTGATGAGGAGGCGGTGGAATTCCTGCACCTCGACGCTGCTGAAGTCGGCCAGCGCGAGGTTGAGTTTCTCGACGACCAGGGGAATGAGACGCTCCACCGCTTCGCGGCCCGCCGGGGTCAGCTGCAGCTCCACCTTGCGCCGGTCGCGGTCGCGGCGTACGCGCTCCAAGAAGCCGCGCGCCGCCAGTTGGTCGATGACGCGCGTGAGGGCGCCGCTGTTGTGGCGATACTGGGAACAGATGTCCTTGGGGTTGACCGCGAGGCCATCCCGCAGCCACGCCAAGATGACGTACTGAATGAAACTGAATCCACGCTCCTCCAGCAACGGTTCCATGACATCCAGCATCAGGGAATGCGCGCGCTTCGTGAGATACCCGATGCTGCTCTGGGCCCGGTAGGTCGAGACTTGATAATGCTGCTTGGACATTTAGTGCCTCGGCAATTACTGCTTAGGCAGCGATTATCCGCAAAATGAGTTTGCTGTCAACTCCTTTTTGGAGCGGCAGATGGAGGGCGGCCCGGTCTCATTGGGATAAAACCGTTGAATATCTGAGGGTTAGGTCTGTTGCGCGCGGGATTTTGGGTACACCCGGGATTTTGGGTGCACCGCTGAGCCGGAGGCTCTTAAGAAAGGGAGTCGATATCGAGATTGCAGGTGTGCCCCCGAGCGGCGCCTCCACCACCGCCCGGGGGGAACGTCGGACCTTCCATCACCTCAAATTGCGCCCGGCAGCGCCGCACCATTCGGCGTTCCGAGACCGGTGCACGGGTCCCAACCTTTTGCCGCTTCGAAGTCGCCGTTACTGCCGCTGATGATGTCTCGCAGCGCCTGCGGTTTGCCGTACAGCATGGGATTCAAATACCCGGCGGGAGTCCCGTTGGATTGATTGATGCGAGCGATCAGGCCGGCCCATAGCGGTGCGACGGCGCTGGTGCCGCCGATGACGGTGTCGGTGCCGTCGATCCGCACGTTGTATCCGGTGTCCGGGTCCGCATCGCCGGCCACATCGGGCACTCCGCGCTTCGTGAGGGCGACCGGCTCGCCGCCGAGATGGGTTGCGGTCTTGCCCATCTGCCAGCCAGGCGTCGGGAAGAAGCTGCTGACACCGCCGCCGCTCGCGCCGCCGTTCGCGCCGTTCCATACGACCTCGCTGGTGATAGCGGTCTGACTCGCGCGCAGGCTCGTGCCGCCGCAACCGAGGGCGTAGGGGCTCGAGGCCGGAAAGTCTACGTGATCATTGCCATCGCCGACGCCGTCGGTGGATCCGCTGTCGCCGGAGGCCACGCACACGGTAATGCCCATGGCCGCGGCGGCCTGAAAAGCATCGTCCAGTGCCGTCATCGCTTGCTCAGTCCATGTGGACTCGGGGCCGCCCCAACTGATGGAAAGGACTGAGGGCTTGTTCTTCGTGTCGTGAATCGCGGTGGTCACGGCATCGTGAAAGCCGGCATCCGTGTTGGGAGCGAAGTACACGGCGATGTTGGCCGCGGGCACGATCGAGCCGACGACTTCGATGTCGAGCATGACTTCGCCGTCCGGACCATTGACATCTCCCGTGGGGGAGTTGTTGCCGTGATCCACCGAGATCGCCGACACCCTGGGGGAGCCCAGTTCAAGTCCCGCGAAATAAGCGTTCAAGTCCTCTGCGCGATACCCGCCGCCGAGCTCTATGATGGCAACGCACTGGCCTTCACCCGTTCCGCTCGGGAATCCATACAGAGACGCCACCTGCAATGGCGTGAAAGAAATCGGACTCGTTGCATCGGCCTGCATCGTGTTGCCGCCGTCCGCCGTCCGCACTCTGAAATGCGGTTTTGCCTGGGGCCGATTGTCAAGTCCCATGACGGCATCGACGATGCCGGCCAACTCTTGCGGTAGCTGGAGGGCCCCGGTTCGGCCGCGGTGGGTGTTGCCGTGCGAATCGACCATTTTTTGCAATTGAACCGAGAACGCGGCATTGAATTGCTCGACCGTCCCGGAAAGAACGATGGTGCGGCGCGCGGCGTGCTCCTGGGCCACGATGAGGCCGTGTGCCGCGGCAAACTTGCGCACCTTCGCTAGATCGCACGGATCGGAAGCGTACTCCTTGGCGAACTCTTCCCGGCTCACGAATCCTACCGAGCGATTTCCGGCCGCAAGTTTGGCGACTCGCATTTGCAGCGCCGTGCGAGCGCATCGCCTGACGATGATGCTCACTTCGAGCCGTTCCTTGGGGTCGGCCGGCGCGAGTACTCGTGCGTCCTGCATCGCAGTGCGCTCGCTTCCCTTGAGGGTAACTTTAGCCATGACTTTATCCCTCGCGATGAGTGATGTAATGGATAGCCTGTGCAAAGACGATGGCGCCCGCGACGCGCATCGAGAGTGCTGCGG
>DASWEO010000239.1:0-8266 GCA_036394715.1 Steroidobacteraceae bacterium | reverse complement strand
GCGATCTTGTTGGCCAGCCACGCGACGCCCGCGGCGGGATGATTCAGCACGGCCGCCGCGAGGCCGGTTTCCTCGATCACCGCATTCTTGTAGAGCAGCGCCCCGACCCAGCGCAGATCCACCGCATCGGGCTTGACGGGCTGACCGCCGACGACGATGCCCGCGTTGGCGGCAAAATCCGCGATGGTGTCGAACACCTTGCGCGGCGCCCGGGTGTCGCGGTCGAATTGCTCGATGCGTGCGTCGATGATCTCGAGCGCCGGAGTCACATAGTCGGTGGCTCTCAGAACGTCGAAGAGGGTCACGCCGGGTCCCGTCAACGGCGAGCGCAATACGAACGCCAGTTCCACTTCCACGCGCGGCGCGATGAAGCGTTCGACGGGTATGTCGCTGCCCGTCGCAAAGAACATATCGTCCATCAGCGGCGCGTAGTCCGGCTCCGTGATCTGCGATGCCTGCTGCATGGCGCGCGACGTGAGACCGATCTTGCGGCCTTTGATGCTGCGGCCGTCGGCCATTTCCAGCCTGACCCATTCGCTTTGAATGGCGTATCCGTCTTCGACGGTCATGCCGCGATGCTCCAACGAAAACTGGCGCAGCTGGGTCCGGCTCTTGCGCGCGTCGTACAGACGCCGGGCCAGCAGTCGAATGGTTTCGGTCGGCAACATGTAGGATTTCTCTCCCGCGCCCGCTCGTCAGGTTTTCTTGAATCGCGCGTGCAGATTGTTGTGCTTGAGGGTGCCGGCTTCGCTGAATTCGTTGAGCTCGAGCGAGAGCGCCAGACCCTGCTTCGCAAATTGCTCCGCGAAATGCGCCTTCATGATGTCGAACAGGCCGGTGCAGGCCGCTTGCTTGGCAGGGTCGCCGCGGCCCGCGCCGATCTTCAGGATGGCATGCACGAATCCCGCATCGCCGGCCGTCCCGTCGGCTATGCAGTACTCCTCGCACGCGATCGCGCGCACGCGCACGCCCCCGGGCGGAAACACGGCGGCCCCGTCGACGCGCAGCCCCGTCATGAACTGCGCGAGCTTGCCGCAAAGCTCGCCGAAGCGGCCCGCGTCGCGAAGATTGGCGCTGTACTCCAAGGTCATGTGCGACATGGCTTAAGTACCAATGGCCATGGTGGCGACGGTGCAGCCCACCGCAAAAATCGGGATGGCGCGGTAATATCGGAGGCGGCCCAAACCTTGCGCCGCCGCTGCGATGCTGATGAAGGTGCGAATCTCGAATCCCCCCTGGCCTGCGTCGCGATAGGTGGCCTCGTCCGTATACGACAACATCGCGCGCCGGTCGTTGCTTTGCCAGCGCCGCAGAAATTCCCGGTCCCACGATTCGTTGATCTTTCCGGAGTCCGGTGTCGCCGGCCAGTGCGAAATGCCGCCGGTACCGACCAGGGCGATGCGTTCCGGCGCAAGGTCCGCGGCGCGGCGCAAGGCCTCGCCCAGCGTCCATGCGCGATGCAACGGCGCGAGCGGCGGTCCCTGGCAATTGATGTTCACGGGGATGACCGGTAGATCGTAGCGGGGAGTGAGAAAACTCAAGGGCACCATGACCCCGTGGTCGAACTTCCACTCCTCCGCATACGCGAGATCCACGGTCTGCATCATTTCGCCGATCAGGCGCCTCGACAGCGGCGCGTTGCCGGGAATGGCGGTGCGGGCAATGCCCAGCCACTCCGGATCTTCGATCGGTCCTTCGTAGCTCTCCGCCAGCCCCATCGCGAATGCCGGCATGTTGTTCATGAAGAAATTGGCGAAATGCTCGGCGGCGACGATGACCAAGGCATCCGGTTTGGCGGCAGCGAGCTCGGCGGCCATGCCACGGTAGGCGCCATAGAGTTCGTCGACGATGGGGCGGTCGGCCATGTGCGCCCGTCCGGTGATGCCGGGAGCATGGCTGCAGATGCCCGCGAACACGAGGCTCATAGGTCGGCCATTTTCTCGTCCAGCCGGGTCGTCATGGCATAGACGCCGGCGCGAACCGGGCCGTGACGGCTGACGCCGGCGCGCATCGCGGCGATGTAATCGGCCCATGGCATGCCGAGAAAGGCCGCATAGTGCATGAGCAGTTGTCCATTCGCGCCCAGGACGTAGATCAATCCGATATCTCCCGCCTCGAGCGCACCGCGCTCCTCGCCGCTGAGATCGTAGCGGTCGAGGACTCCCGGCAGATCGGCGCGGCACTGCCGCTGCAGATCGCGGTCGCGATTGATGTCGAACAAGAACTTCTGCAATTGATATAGGCTCATGATTGAGTTCAGGCTGCGTCATCGCCCCAGTGCGGAATGTGGTGCGCGCCCAGGCTCACACAGACGTTCTTGGGCTCGAGGAACACCTCGTAGCTCCAGGTGCCGCCTTCACGGCCGACACCCGAGGCCTTCGTGCCGCCGAACGGCTGCCGCAGATCGCGGACGTTCTGGCTGTTCACGAAACACATGCCGGCCTCGATGGCGGCGGCCACGCGGTGCGCCCGCCCGAGATTTTCACTCCAGACGTAGCTGCTGAGTCCATAGGCGATGTCATTCGCCTTGGCGATCGCGTCGGCCTCGTCCACGAACGGAATCAGGCAGGCCACCGGCCCGAAGATCTCGTCCTGCGCAATACGCATGCGGTTGTCGACGTCGGCGAACACGGTGGCCTTGACGAAATTTCCCCGATTGAGCGGCGCGGCCAAGGCGGGCGGCTCGACTCCGCCGCACATCAATGCCGCCCCCTCCTTGGGGCCCATCTCGATATAGCGCCGGACTTTTTCCAGGTGATTCGCGCTGATCATGGGCCCGATGATGGTCTTGTCGTCGAGCGGATCGCCGACCACGATGCGCCGAGCACGCTCGGTGAACTTCCCGACGAACTCGGCGTAAATGGATTTCTGCACCAGGATGCGCGAACCTGCGGTACAGCGTTCGCCGTTGTTGGAGAAAATCATGAAGAGGGCCGCGTCCAGCGCGCGCGGCAGGTCCGCATCCTCGAACACGACAAAGGGGCTTTTGCCCCCCAATTCCATGGAGAATTTCTTCAGGCCCGAAGCTTTCACGATGCGGTTTCCCGTGGCCGTCGAACCGGTGAAGGAAATCGCCCGCACATCGGGGTGCCGGCACAGGGGCTCGCCGGCTTCGGCGCCAAACCCGTGCACGATGTTGAGCACCCCGGCGGGAATTCCGGCCTCCAGGGCCAGTTCGCCCAAACGCGCCGCCGACAGCGGCGACAGCTCGCTCATCTTGAGGACGGCGGTATTGCCGAACGCAAGCGCCGGCGCGACCTTCCAGGTCGAGGTCATGAACGGCACATTCCAGGGTGAGATCAACGCACAGACGCCCACCGGGTGGAACAGCGTGTAGTTGAGGTGCGTCGTGGTGGGATAGGTGTGACCGTCCACCCGCACGCACATTTCCGCGAAGTAGTAGAAATTATCGGCCGAGCGCGGCACCAATTGCTTGGCGGTCTGCGCGATCACCTGGCCGGTGTCCCGCGTTTCCGTCCCGGCGATCTCCGGCACATGTTTCGCGATCAAATCGCCGAGCTTGCGCAGCAGCGCCGCCCGCTCATGGGAGGGCCTGCCGGCCCATGCGGGAAAAGCCGCCTTGGCGGCCGCGACGGCGGCGTCGACCTCCCGTTCGCCGCCGCGCGCCACCTCGGCCAGAACTTCCTGGGTGGCGGGATTGATGGTCTCGAAGTAGTCGCTGCTCGGGTGAGCTGCGCCATCGATCAAATGTTGGATCTGCATGCTTCGCCTTTCAACGGCCGAATTCATCGTCCGCCGCAATCGTGTTGACCAGTCGGCCGAGGCCGTCGATTTCAGAGGTTACGACGTCACCCGGCATCACATTGACCACCCCCTCCGGCGTACCGGTGAGTATCACGTCGCCCGGCGACAGCGTCATGAACGCGCTGAGATACTCGATCAGAGAGGGAACGTCGACAATCAGGTCGCGGGTATTGCCGGACTGCGTCAGATTGCCGTTGACGAATGTTCGCAAGCCGAGGTTCCCGGCATCAGCGACATCGGCCGCGTCCACGAACCAGGGACCCAAGACCGTGGCGCCATCGCGATTCTTGGCGCGCAGATTGGGGCGATACCAGTTCTCCAAGTAATCCCGAACGGCGTAGTCGTTGGCGATGCAGTACCCCGCCACATGCGCCAGGGCCTGCGATCGCGCAACCTGCTTGGCCGTGCGCCCGATGACCACCGCCAGCTCGCACTCGTAATGCATGAATTTAACCCCCGACGGCCGACGGGTCACCCCACGATGACCGAGCAGGGTGCCGGGACCTTTGAGAAATACCAAAGGTTCGTCCTGGGCCTTGAACGCCAGCTCCTTGGCGTGATCGGCGTAGTTGAGGCCGAGCGCGATCACCGTGCCGGGTTCGAACGGCGGCAGCCAAACGACGTCCTCGGCGGCGACGACGCGCCCGTCGGCGAGCTGCAGATCCTCGTGGCCCGGCGACTGGGACGATTGCGACTGGGGCAGCGGCGCCGGAGTCGCATCATGAATAGCGCCGGCATACGCGACGCGGGCGCGCATCATGCGGGGGCTTCCATGAACGGATTGCGCAGGCTGCCCAAACCGTCGATTTCGATCGTCACGATCCCACCCGAGCTTACGCGCGGCGCGGGTCCCGCGGCGCCCAGCGCAAGCACGTCTCCCGGCGCCAAGGTCATGAAATCGGTGACGTCCGCCAGCAATCGTGCCGCCGGGCGGATCAAGTCGGCGGTGCTCGCGGTTTGCATCAACGCCCCGTCTAGATAGGTGCGGATGGCCAGCGCGTCAGGATTCGCTACCGCGGCGCGCGCGGTGACCGCGGGTCCCAGCGGGCAGTACCCGTCCCGTGCTTTGAATCGAACGGACGGGCGATGATAGTTGGAATGCGGAATACTCACGTCGGCCACGATGAGATATCCCGCCACGTAATCCAAGGCCCGCGACTCGGACACCCGGCACGCCGTGCGGCCGATGACCAATCCCAGGCTGGCGCCGACTTCGAGTTCGGAAGTGCCGGCCGGAATCATCACGACACTACCCGACGCGGCCAGGGTATTGCGCGGCTTGATAAAGAGCACGGGAGCATGGGGCGGCGCGTCATACGGAGGCCGGAACACCGCGTCGCCGAGCACCGCGAGCGCCGAGCGGTGGTTCAACAGGGCGCCGTACACCGCGCCGCTCAATCGATAGGGCGGGACGTCGAACGGTATCGAGAAACAGCCTGCGCCAGCCTGCATCTGCCCATCCATGCGAATTTCGCAATATTCTCTTCTAGCGAGATTCACTAATATATTAGTAATATGCCGCCATGTAAATTACTATGTCAAGACTGGGTTGTCGCGGGGAAACGATGAATCCTGAATCGGGAAAATTGAGGCACCGCAATCTGCCCCTGCTGCTGTTGCAGGCGCGCGAGCACGTGATCGCCCGTTTCAGACCCATTCTCAATGCGCACGGCATCACGGAACAGCAATGGCGCATCGTGCGCGCCCTGATCGACACCGGGCCGCTGGAGCCGCGCGAAATCGGCGACCTGTGCCGCATTTCGAGCCCCAGCCTCGCCGGCGTGCTGTCGCGCATGGAAGAACTCGGCTACATCAAGCGCAAGCGCCTCGATCACGATCAGCGCCGGCTGCGCGTTTCGCTCACGTCGCGCAGCCGTACCCTGGCCGCCCGCATGGCCCCGCAGATCGAAGCAACGTACCGCGACATCGAGACGGTGATCGGGGGGGAGTTTTCGATGCGTTTCTACCGGGCACTGGACGAACTGATCGGCGCACTGTCGGTGCGCGCGCCAAACACATCCGCGGACGAGTAAACTAAAGCGACCGATGGGGCATTAGATGGCAGAGGGGGCATCGGCAATGAGTACTGGAACCGCTTTCCTGAAGAACACCTGGTATGTCGCGGCGTGGTCTCACGAAATTGCCGCGGACGGCATGCTGGCGCGCACCATCACCCGGGTTCCACTGCTGTTCTGGCGCGACGGCGCGGGCGGGGTCGTGGCGCTCGACGATCGCTGCTGCCACCGCGCGGCACCCCTGTCGAAGGGGCGCCGGGAAGGCGACAATATTCGCTGCATGTACCACGGATTGCTGTTCGACAAGACCGGCAAGTGCATAGAAATCCCCTCGCAGAACTTCATTCCACCGGCCGCCAAGGTGCGCGCCTATCCCGTGGTCGAACGGTTCAAATGGGTGTGGATCTGGATGGGCGATGCGGACAAGGCGGATCCCTCGCTGATCCCCGACACGCACACCCTGGACGACGCGGGCTGGCGCGGCACGCCGGGTTATCTGCACTACCACGCCAATTACCTGCTGATCACGGACAATCTGCTGGACTTTTCCCACCTGTCGTACGTGCACGAAACCACGCTGGGGGGCTCGGCCAAGTACGCCGGCATTCGCCCCAAGGTGACGCGCAACGGGCGCAGTGTGCGGGTGGAACGCTGGCTGATCGATGACGAGCCCGCGCCGTTCTTGCGGAAATTGAAGACCTGGCCGGGCAACGTCGATCGCTGGAATGTCTACGATGTAGTCCTCCCCGGGGTCCTGTTGATGGACTCGGGGAGCGCTCCGACCGGCACGGGCGCGCCGCAGGGCGACCGCGTGGACGCGGCGCAATTTTTCGGTTGCCAGGCGGTCACGCCTGAAACGGAGAAGACCTCGCACTATTTCTTTCAACAATCGCACGGATTCGCGCTCGACGATCCGTCGGTCACCGAAAACCTGAGGCAAAGCGTTCTCGCGGGGTTTCAAGAAGATATGGATATCATCCTCGCGCAGCAGCACATCCTCGATCTTGCTCCCGACGCACCCATGCTGGCGATGCGCATGGATACCGCCCTCGCGAGTTTCCGCACCCTGGTGGAAAAAGCGATTGCCGAGGAGCGCGCCGAATCATGCGCATAGCGGCGTTGCTCATCGGAATCCTCGTCGGAATTATCGGCGCGAGCTTGGATGGATCGGATCGATCCAATACACCTCTTCCACCCGCTCCGCGGCGTCGATATTGAGGTTGACGACCACTGACTCATTGTCGCTGCGAACCAGCACGCACTCGAGCGGCGTGTCGCTCGAACGGTTGATCTCCTGGTGCGGCACATAGGGCGGCACGAAGATGAAATCGCCGGCATCCGCCTCGGCGACAAACTCGAGCCGTTCGCCCCAACGCATCCGCGCCACGCCGCGCACGACGTAGATGACGCTCTCGAGCGCGCCGTGGTGGTGTGCGCCGGTCTTGGCGTTCGGGTGAATGATGACCGTCCCGGCCCAGATCTTCTGCGAACCGCGGGCCGCATTCACGGCCGCGGCGCGCAGCATGCCGGGCGTCTGCGGCGTGTTGCTGTCCAGCCGGTCGCTTTTGATGACTTTGACGCCGTCGACGCGCCAGTCACGCTGGGAATTCGGCATGATGAGGTCCTCGAATACGGGCACACTAATCCAGTTCGGCCGATGCCCGCAAGAAGCGGCCCTTGCAGTCACTCTTTGGCACGTAAACAAGGGGGCCGATTCGCGATACGCTCTCGGGGTAGGCTCGATACCGAGCGTCCAGCGCTCAGGATCAAAACAATAGGAAGAGTCATGGGCTACGTGGAAAGAAATCTTTTGCCGAACGAGCAAATTACCTATCGGGCAACGCTCCACTGGATCATCTATACCCTCCCGGCTTTCGTATTCCTGATCGCAATTCTCGTGGCACTGGGCGGTGGCGGCTGGATTGCCGGTAGTGCTATAGGCATCATCGGCCTTGTTCTCTTTCTCCCGCCTTGGATTAAGTCAAATAGTTCCGAATTTGCCATCACCAATAAGCGCGTCTTGATCAAGGTAGGGCTCATCCGCCGGCACTCCCTGGAATTGCTATTGCAAAAAGTCGAAGGAATCGGCGTGGATCAGAGTGTCCTCGGTCGAATCCTCGGATACGGAACAATTACCGTATCGGGAGTCGGCGGCACCAGGGAGGCATTCCCGATGATCTCGAGTCCCCTGGAATTTCGGCGCCAGGTCCAAGCCAGCCTCGCTTCGTAACAACTGCCTCTTGCTTTTCGGCCGTCCCCAATCCCGGGGGATAAGCCTGTGCACAACCTGAGACCTGTCACCCAAACGCCACGGACTTTCAGCCGTTTGCACTCATCTGCTTAATTTTTGACCACTCGCGGCCCCGGGGTGCAAACTAAGAAGGTAAGGAGGCCGACAAATAATACCCGCATGGACGCCATTCGCTTTACCGAACGAGCAACCAACCCGTTGAATTCTTTCGACCCGGAAGGTGCGGCCGTCGACC
>DASWEO010000238.1:0-2938 GCA_036394715.1 Steroidobacteraceae bacterium | reverse complement strand
ACCGCCGCCCGGCTACGCCTCGGGTCGCGGCCTTCCCCCGATCAAAAGTGCCAGCCGGTCGAGCGGGCTGGTTACGGCCCGGATCGTGGTATTGGCGACGCGGGTGTAAAGCGCCGTGGTGTCGAGCTTGGCATGACCCAGCAGTCATGCGCCATAATACGCATCCTCCTATCTCATTGAAACTCAAAGGTCTGCTGCGCGGGATTTGGTGTTACCGACCCTGGTAATCGCTTTCGGGCGCTGAATGCGGCCACGTCCTCTGCCTTGATGACCCAAGGCGCACCCTTGCAAACCTGCCGTCCCTTGACGTCGCCCCGCCGGATCATGCGCAAAGCTGTCATCTTGGTGACGCCGATGATCTGCGCCGCGGCCTCGAGTGTGATCTCGCGGCGCTCGGCCCATTCGCCGTCACGGTAGACTTCGATTTCGTGGTGTTTCCGGAATGAGCGAACGCGCTGCTCGGTCCAGCCATTGCCTTGTCCCGTCGGCTTGTCAGAACGATTGAGAAGCCGCGCGATCTGCCGATCGGGCATCAGGCGGGCCAGCTCGCGAACGAGCGATATCGTATCCTCGGGAACGGGCCAATGATGCCTGCCGGCCGAATTCAGCCTTAGCTTGAGCTGCAGCGCGGTATGGTCTCCGCTCTGCCAGTGCAGGACCATGTCGATGACGGCACCTTCCTTGCGAACGACGATCTCATTGAGTGCTGTGCGCAAGATCCTCTTGCGTGTCGCGGCTGTCGCGGCCGGATGCGACCAGGCGAGCTCGAGATCGGCACCGAGCTGCATCAACTGCTGACGCTCTCGCTCGCCCAGCGGCGCTGGCTTCCGCGCCACGATTGCGGCGATCTCGCCTTCAATGCGATGCATGGCCTGCAGCGCCTCGTTCCAGCGCCGCTCAAGCTCACCGGCCACCAGACGATTGGCGGGATCGACGGCATCGTATTGTCGACGGGCATGGGCGGCCTCGTACCGCGCCTGCTGCAGCGCCAGCTCGAGCTGTCTTTGCGCGGCTGACGTCTCGGTCGCCTGAGCCTCGAGCGCCTTGACCGCGGCATCGATGCCGAGCGGCCGCAAGATGCGCAGAACCTGTGCGTTGACTGCCGCGTCGGTGCCCAGTCCGCCGATCGAGATGCATCGCTTTGTGCCGTGGTTCGCGCGGGCTCCGTAGCAGTTATAGCGGCCGATCTTGCCGCTATAGGCCACATGTAGCTTGCGGCCACAATGACCACAGCGCAGAAGCCCGGCCAACAGCAGCTCGCCGCGCCGTACCGCTCCTTTGACCGTGGCACTGCCCTTGCCCGTCGCATTATCGGCAATCACGCGCTGGTTCCTCTCGAACTGCTCCCAAGTGATGTAGCCCTCGTGCTGGTCTTTGAGCAGAACATCCCATTCGGCCACTGGGCGACGCACCCCACGCCTCACGCGCTTGCGGCCTTCCTCGACGCTCACCTTGCTCGTCGTCCGCCCGAAGGCATAGGCGCCGGCATGGATCGGGTTGGTCAAAATGTTGTGCACGGTGTTGTATGCCGGCAATCTCCAGATGATGCCGCGCTCCTCGGTATTGCGGGATTTGACGGGCAATACGATGCCTTCGTCACGCAGCCAGACATGCACCTGACGAGCGCTTTGGAACTCGGCGAATTTCGAGAAGACGAGCTTCAATGCGTCCTGGACCCTGTGGTCCGGGTCCTTCTCGATCCGGTCGCGCCCCGCCTTCACATAGCCAGCCGCAAGGCGGAGGAACAGCGCGCCGCGCCGCGCTTTCTGCTTCAGCGCCTCGTGCGAGCGCTGGCGGAACAGCGACAGCTCCAGCTCACTCATCGTGCCTTTCATTCCGAGCAACAGCCGATCATTGGGATGCCGAGGATCATAGATTCCGTCCTCGTCCACGATGATAGTCCCGACCAATCCACAGAACTCGATCAGCGTATGCCAGTCGCGGCCGTTGCGCGCCAACCGGGATACCTCGATCGCGAGCACAGCCCCGACGCGGCCTTCGCAGATCGCCGCAAGCAGGCGCTCGAAGCCCGGCCGATTGATGCCGCCGCCAGAGCGACCCAGATCATCGTCGATGACCTCTACCGCTGCCCAACCGAGCTGCCGGGCACGATCGGCGAGCCCATATTGCCGGCGCCGGCTCTCGTGATTGTGCACGAGCTGATCGGCCGTCGACTGACGGACATAGACGCATGCGCTGCGCGCGAGATGGTCAGCCGTGATCTTGGTCATCGCCGGTCTCCCCGTTTGCCAGTGCTGTCGCGATCTCGAGCAGCAGCGCTTTGACCAGCGTCGCCAGCCCTATCTTCTTTGCGGGCGCCAGCTCGACGCGAGGCTCGTCCTCGTCGAACAGGCTGGGCTGGGGATTCTCGAATTGGCGCGTCATCTCCGTCTTTCTCCATCCTTGAGTCGGACTGGAAAAAGCCTAGAAGCGCATCGATCTCGGCGCGCAGCGATCGAAGAATATCGAGGGAGAACTGCGGCTCAGCACATAGCCTGCAATGCGCCGCTGCCTCGTGCATCATCCACGCCGGTATGCAGGCGCTCGACCCGTCCGGCTGAGGAATGACGACGAGCTCGACGCCGCGATAGGCGAATCGCCTGACTATCAGTACGGTCTCGCCGCACCGGGGATGGAACGAATAGTAGATCCGCCCCTCGATCGGGTGTTCGTGGGCAGTTTGTCGTTGTTTCGAGTAAAACCTGGATTATCCGAATATCGGTCTTCTGCTCCAGGAGATGCGTGGCGAAGCAGTGCCGCAGCGTATGAACGCCGACCCGCTTGGTGATGCCGGCATGCCCGGCTGCCAGGCGAACGATCCGATGCAGCTGGCGCGCACTCGTATGCTGCCCGCGGTAGCCGGGAAACAACCAGGGCTGACCGGGAGACATCCAGCCCTTCTTGCGCGCGACGCGCCACCATTCATGCAATATCTCAA
>DASWEO010000237.1:0-17549 GCA_036394715.1 Steroidobacteraceae bacterium | reverse complement strand
TTCGACCGCATCGTCGTCGGAGCCTATGCTGGCGGCGAACAGCTTATCGAGCCGGCCGATCGACGAGAACAAGCTGACCGGCGGATTGATCATGACGGCGCGATGGATCTTGAGCTTGCCCTCCCGCGCATCGATGGATTTCACGACGGCCGCGTTGGCGCCGCCGAGACTGTACCCCAGCACGTCGATATCGGTGATTCGGACCTTTCGGGGCAGATGCGCGACGATTTGCCGCATGGCTGCGTACAGATCCTGGCCGTCCTGCATCAAATCGCCTGCGACCCCCGTGCTCGATGTCGACACGATGAAGCCCGGAAACGTCGGGGACGGCATGGTCAGGACGTGATAACCGGCGCCATAGAGTGCGCCGCGTAATACCGAAAGCTTCGCGGTATTGCCGTCGTTTCCCGTGCCCGATATGAGAATAGCCAAGGGCGCAGGCTTGTCCTGCGCGGAAAACCACACGCGCAGTTTGCGATCGAACCAGAACACATCGGGCAGCGGCCGCGCCCAAGGCAGGGCGATATTGATTTCCGCCAGCGGCACTCTGCTCGGCATCCGCGCCATGTCTTGCGGAGGCGTACCGAACACTGTTGCGCGCAGTGCCGCCGAATCGGCAAGTCCCGCGGGCGGACCGGGCGCCGGCGGCGGCTCAATCGCCTGCGCCGCGGATTCAACGCCATGAGCAGCGGTCGCGCCCATCAGCATCGCTGTAAGCGCCAACCGCACGAGGCGTAGCTGGATTCGGCTCTCCAAGACCCGACGATAGCAAGGACGATATTCCGGCTCAAGCCGAACTGAGGCTGACGCGAATGCGATGCCCTCTACGGCGGCACGCGCTTCAGGACCGCCGAATTGCGTTCATCGCCGGCGATGATGCGATAGAAGTCCTTGAGCTGCCCCACCTTGCTTACCGGCACGCTGAGCTCCTTGATCTCGAAGGTGCGCGTATAGCGCAGCGCGCGTCCCACGATCTCCGTCTTGCTGTGGTAGGAGGCGAAGCCATCGTCGACATTGACCGGCGGCGGCAGCTCTTCTATCTCGTAGCCCGGCGGCAGCGAAATTTCAAATACATCCGTGTCCCGCTCGGGTCCCGCGAACTCGACGGGATATTGGCGCGGCTCCTTCGTCTCCAGCATGCCGCTGGTTTTACTGCCCAACACCCGCGGCCGCACCAACAGGAGATCGCCTGCCGCTTTGGCAAAACTCTCGGCCTCCAATGTGTAGTTCCACTCGAAGGGCCGGTCGGGGACTCGCAGGTTGCCGACCGTGGCTTTGAGGATCTGGAATGTCGAGAATGAAGCGCCCATGACGGCTTCCACCGGTTTGATTCGATCCGTATCCTGGGTCGTCGCGCGCAATTCATGGCGCTGCGCCGCCGCCCTATCGCCCGATCTAACCTCGTGCACATCGCCGCGCAGAGTGCCCTTGTCATCCAAGGTCAGCTTCGCCGTGCGCTCGATGCCGTTGGTGTCCGCCGGCAGCTGGGGCAGCTCGAGCAGCTCTCCGCCTTCGGCCGTCACCAACATTCCAAAGTTGGCCTGCAGCGCGCCCGATAGCCGGCCAAGCGGGGTGAACGCATCGGTGGGATCGAAAAATAGGATTTTTCCGAGCTTCGGACGCGTGATGCGCGCCTGCAGAGCGTCCGTCTCGAGATCGGCAGGCAGCACAATGGCGAGAATGGCGTGGTCAAAGGCAAGGTTGGGCGGCGTGGCCGCCGTGACCGACCCACGTTCGGTGTTGATGAGCACGTAGTAGGATTCGATGCCGATTTCCTTGAGCATCGTGCTGAGCAACGTGACCTTGTCTTTACAGTCGCCGTAGCGATGGCTGAATACTTCGGCGGCGGGATGGGGTTGGTGCCCGCCGATGCCCAGCTCAATCGCGACGTAGCGAATATCATTCTGCACGAATCTCGCCAACGCCTGCATTTTTCCCAATGTGGTTGGAATCGAGGCGGTCAAGTCAGCGACCTTTTGCTTGATCTCGGGAGACGCGTCGCGACGGCCGCGCGTGAGGCCGAGATACCAGGCGCCGAGTTCGTGCCAGCTCTGAATGCCCGGATCCTGCCCGCTCGGGGGTACCAGCGCGACGACCATGCTACCGGCGATGCCGCGCCAAGGCGGCATGTCCTGTTCGACGCGTATCGCGCGAACATCGTTTATCGACCAATGCCATTGGCCCGCCGCCGCCTCGGTCGCGTGTTCCTCCGAGTGATTGAGCCAGTTCGCCTTGTAGGCCCAGCCGCGCGGCAGCTGCAAGGTGTAATGCGCCTCGCGCACGGGAACCGTGTCCTGGAAGCCCCATTCGTCCACCATGACGTAGGGCCGCAGCTCTTGTTCCATCTCGTAGCCGACGACGCTGCCCGGCGTGGCAGCCGGGATACGCAGCGTCTTCGTGCGCAAATCACTCATCAGCTCGCCGCCATCGACGCCGATGATGGCGGATTCGACGGCATCCTTCTCCTTGACCTCGTAGTCCTTACCGGAGACGGGAATGCACCAGGCATGCAGATCGGTAATGCGGCTCTGTGGGTCGAAATATATGCGTATGGTGCCCCGCGCCTGGCCGTCGGGCCGCAGTATCCTGACCGCCTCGCGATACAGTTTTTTGATCTTGCCGTTGGGTTGAACGGTCAGCGTCGTTTCGGAATAGAGCACGACTGCATCCGTCTTGTCATCATGCGCCGGAAGAGCGCCGTTGAGTTGCGCGTGCATCCACGGCGGGGCGTCGCCCGCCTCCGCCGGTTGCGCACCGAATGTCACTAGAACCAGCCACAGGGAAAAAGCCGCCAGGCAGACGGGGCGCACCGGCATTTCAGTGCCCCGCCGCGTTCTTGGCAGCCAGCAGGACCACTTGCTCTTCATCGCGGGCACGCACTGTCTGGAAAAAATCCTGAACAGTCGGGTAATACTTGGTCAACACCAGCATCGCGTCCACCGTGAGTTCGCGACTCAGGAGCAGCGATCCCGTCTTGCCTTCGGTCGAGGCCGAGTAAACGAGACTCGCGCGATCGACATTGCACGGCTTCGGCACGCTGCTCACCTGCCAGGCCGCCGGCAATTCAATGCTCACACTGTCGGCGCTCTGGTGCGGAAAATTGAAATACAGGGGATGAATGCGCACCGTGTGCTGAAACGCCCGCTTTTCCTGAGCACCGAACAATCCGACGGGCAGCAGCGAGCGTTGACCGGCGCGAGCCGCCCAGCCCTGCAGCTTCAGTCCGTACTCCGCGACCAGCGGTTGCGATGCGCTGTCCCAGTCCGGCCGGTTGCTGAGTTCGACGTCCGCCCCGGTGGGGATGTCCGATTTGATCTGATCCTCGAGGAACTGCTTTCGATCGGCGTCATCTTCATTACGCTCCTCGAGGCGCCGCCACAACGCCTCCTGACCCGTATAAGTCACGGTCACCTTGCCTTCGAGCGTCCCGGACGACGTCAATTGGAGGCGCGCCTTGCGCTCGGTACGCGACTCCTTGGATTTGGACGGCGGCGTGTTGATCCAAGTCCCGCCGTCCTTGGTGAGCCGCAGACCCGGGACGGCGGTTTCGGACCAAGGCAAACTGCCGAACGGCACGAACGGAGTTCCGGGGTCCAAGTACAATTCCTTGCCGTCGAGCGTCACGGTCACGACATTGGAATTGAGGTCGTTGGGATTCATGGCGTTGACATTGAAAAAATGTACGTCGCGGGTCGAGACGATCACCGGATCAGCCGGGATGCCTGCCGCGCGTGCCAGGGCCAGGAACAGCCAGGCGATCTGGTTTCCATCTGCGTATCCGTGTTTCCAGATATCCTCTACGTTCCCGGCGCTCTTGAGTTTTTCGCGCTCCTCCTCTTGCGCCGATTTCCGCCGTTCGAAGGATGTATTGCGCAGCCGTTGGGCGCGTTCATAAATCTTGCGCAGCTTCTCCTCCTGAGAATCGCCCGGCGCGACGATTTGTTGGAGCGCTTCCGCCATGGCACGCCGCTTATCGATGAAATCGTCGACGCGGCGATAGGCCCTTTTGCCGTACTTCTTCCAGAAGACCTTGGGATCTTTCTCGGGAGCAGCGTCAGTGTCCGCTATGTAGATGAAATCCACTCGAAACTTCATTTCGTTCTCGGGCGGCATGTACTCCTCGGTCACGAACGCCGGAACGTTGTGAGTTTCGAGCCGGATCTTGCCGTGTTCTTCCTTGGGCGGCGCGGTATCCGGCGGCAGACCCGCCGGCCAGCTGTAGCTCATTGCATATCGACGATACGGATCGAGCGAGAACTTCGCGTACTTCGTGAATAGGTCCTCGCTCAATACCCAATTTGAATTGAACACGTAGCCGGACTCGAAATCATGCTTGTAGCGATACTCGATGATGCTGCCGACTTGAACATCGGGCATGGTGAAAGTCTTGGCGAGCAGCTTGACGGCCCTTGCTTGGATGATGGGCTTGTCGTAAATGGTGCTGTTGAAGCCGACGATGCTGCCGTCCGAGTGGACGGTCCGTGCCTGAATAGAGTGAACGTACTCGGTCCCCTTGTAGAAGGGGATCTCGACGTCGGCAAACTTGCGCCCTTCTTCCGTCAAAATCTTGATTCGCGCGTAGATCGTCTCGGTGGGCCCGTTGTCATCGCGGTCGACTTGTCGGTACAGCAAGATGGCCGGCGCCCCGGGCGCGTGGGGCTCGCTGGTCATCGTGAGTTCTTCGGGCGAGATCGGCAACCAGTCTTCGGCTTGCACGGGAGGCGCCCCGGCGCACAAAACCAGCACCGCGATCAATCCCTGAATCGACGTGCGCCCGAATACCGGCATCGGTGGTCCCTGTTATCCCTGGTGTGCGTCCTCCGTCTTTACCGTCCATGTCGGTAGCAGAGGTGCTCCCAGTATGGCCGAGGCTCCCGCGATCGTCGAGATCCCCTCGGCATAGATTGCCCGGCATTCGTTGTCATAATGCTTGCGCCCCGCCCGCCTGCGGCGCGTAAGGACTAAACTTCGCGGATGGACGACGAGACGCTGGAACAAATCCAAACCAAGATCGCCTTTCTGGAGCGCGCGAGCGCCGAGTTGAGCGACGTGGTGTTTGGGCTGCACAAGGAGATTCAGGTGCTGGAGGCGAAACTCAAGGCAGTCACGGATCGGCTGAGCGGCGCCCAGTCCGACGAGGTCCCGCGCCCGCCCGACCAGGAGCGGCCGCCTCACTACTAGTGCTCAACCAGTGCTCAGGCCTGCCGTTCCGGGGCTGCTCCCTGGAACGCGGGCAGGTCTCGGCAGGCGGCGTCGATCCCGACGATCCGCGGATACGGTTGAAGGTCCAATGCGAAGCGCCGCGCGTTGAACACCTGAGGCACCAGACATACGTCGGCCATGGTCGGCGCATCACCGTGGCAGAATCGCCCGGTCGCGCCGTCCCGAACCAGCCAACGCTCGATGGCGTCGAACCCAAGCCGCACCCAGTGCCGATACCAGGTCTCGCGCTCCGCTTGGGTCTGCCGCAATTGATTTTCGAGATACTGCAGCACCCGTAAATTGTTCAGGGGATGCACATCGCAGGTAATGGCCTGCGTGAGCGCCCGCACTCGCGCGCGCTCCAAAGGCGCTTTCGGCAGGAGGGGCGGATCCGGGTGGATTTCATCGAGATATTCGATGATGGCCACCGATTGGGTGAGCACCACGCCGTCGTCCACGGCCAACGCAGGCACGAAGCCCTGGCTGTTGATCTGCAGGAATTCCTCCAGCCGCTGCTCGCCCGCGCGCAAATTGAGCAGCACGGAAGTCACCTGCAATCCCTTCAGGGCCAGTGCAATCCTGACCCGATAGGAAGCCGAACTCAGCGCATGGCCATACAGAATCATCAGTGTCCCTATTCTTGCCGAGCTATTCCGCCGAGATATTCTCGCCGACTGGGGTGCCGGCACCCTCCCTCATGGGCCACATGCGTCCCAACACTCCGTTGCGCATGAAAAAATGATGCCACAGCGCCGCCGCCGCATGCATACCGGCAAGTGCGAAGAGTGCATAGGCCAAGTATCCATGGATGTCCTCCGTAGGTCTAAACACCGCCCGGTTGGATGGGACACCGAAGTCAAGGCGAAACAAGCCGAAGTCGAATATACGGCCGTGCCAAATGAATGTCACCACACCCACGATCGGCGTGATGAACATCAAGGCTGAGGGGCACGAACCCGCGCAATTGATCCACAAACTTAATCGGTTTGGGCTTCGTATACCAGCAAACGCGGGCCGAGGACTCCGCTCGGGGGCGCCGCGATGTATAGACGGTCGCGCTTCTCGTACCAGACGCCGGTGCGCGCACCGAGTGCGGTGGAAAATTTGCCCATGTCAGTGTAGTGGTCGGCATCGACCTGTTGCACGACGCTCAAGAATCCTTCGCCGCCGGCGACGTAAATGCGCTTTCGGCCGGAATCATAGAACATATCGTCCATGTCGCCTGCCGACGGGACGCTGGCGACGATCTTTCCCGAGTCCATGTCGAAGACTGTCAGGCGGGAGGGTTTGCGGGTGCCGATAAACACCCGGCGATCCGCCTCGTCGAGCACCATCGGGAAATTCGCCGCGTGACCGTTCGGCAGAGTCCAGGTGACCATCTTTCCCGTGCTGCGATTGATGACCTGAATGTTCTTCGCATCGGCCACATTGACGAAAATGCGGGGTCCCTTCGTTTCGAGCTGAAAACCTTCCGGATGTCCCTCCAGCTTGTATACGGTCGGCAGGCGTTTATCAGTGGCCGGATCGATTACTCCAATTGCGCCGTCGCCATAGCCAATGTAGATTTTCTTGCCGACCGCGTCATAGCGTAGATTATCCGGATCGGATCCTTCGCCGAAGTCGATCGTGTCGATCAGGGCGAATTTCGTGCCGTCATAGACGGTCACGCGACCGTCCGCCGAATTGGCGACGAACAGCTTGTCCCATTCCGGCAGGTAGAGCGTGCCCTGTGGCTCGGCGAGTCCGTCGATCTGGTGAATCATGCGCCCGGCGAACACATCCACGACCTGCACCGAATTATTACCGAGGCCGGAGAAGATCACGCGCTTGCGCTTGGCATCGATCGTGAAGTGGTCCAGGCGCCCCTGGACACCCGGCAACGGTATTTCCTGGACTTCGCGCACAGGGGGCGCCTCGCGCTCATCGGCGTGGGCGATTCCGCCCAGCGCGATCAGGGCGCCGGCGCAGACTGAGGAACGAAACAAGCGGCGATGTGGACTCATGGTGATGGGCCTCATTGATTCAAGTGGGCGGTATCAAGGTAGATTTACGGTACCAGGTGGATTTCAGGGAACCACTTCGAACGCGCGGAGCTCGGCGCCGCGATCCTTATCGCGCGGCACGGCCACGTATAAGCGCCGCCACTCGGGGACGAACGCCGATGTGCGGGCATTCGGGCCGGTCGGGATGCGTGCGATTCGCTCGTAGTGGTCTGCGTCAATTTGCTGCGTGACGTCGACGAAGCCTTCGCCGCCGGTCGTGTAGATTCGCCGCGTCGCCGGATCATAAAAAAGTCCGTCGAGCGTCGCCACGGTCGGGATGGACGCGACGACGGCGCCGGAATTCGAATCGAGCACGACGACGCTCGCGGGGTTGCGAACACCGAGAAAGAGACGGTGATTTTTCGCGTCGAGGTCCAGAGCGACATTTTTCTGGACCCCTGGAATCGTCCACTTGGCCACCGTGGCGTGCGTCTTGCGGTCGAACACAATCACCTGCGCCTTTTCCGGTACGAGCACATACAGATGCCGGCCACGCTCGTCGACGACACTGCCGCCCGCATGGGCGTCCGTGACGATCGCGGCGACCTGGGCCCCAGTTACCGCATTGAATACCGTAAGATCCCCCGTTTCCTTATTGGCGTCGCCCCCGCCGGAGCCGACATAGAGATATTTCGATCGAGGGTCGTAGCCGATCGCGTCGGCGCCAAGCGACACGTGGGCAGTGTGCAGGACCTGCAGCGTGGTTCCATCGAGCATCTTCAACGCGCCATCCATCCCGGTGGCCACAAATAACTTGTTGAGTTCGGGCACGAAGCAGACGCCCTGCGGCTTCGCGAAACCCGGAAGCGTCCGGATTACCCGCCCGGCTTTCAAGTCGACCGCCTCGACGGTGTTCTTCGCCAGCGCCGCAAGAAATGCGCGCCGGCCCTTCACGTCGATGGAGAAGTGATCGATGCGTCCGTCGATGTCGGGCAGCGGGATCGACTGCACGAGCTTGAGGGGCACCTCGCTCTCTGCCGATGCAGCGGAGATTGAAAACCCAAGGATCAAGGCGACGATCAGCTTCTGCATGTGCTCGACCTACGGTATTTCGCTCGAATTCGATCTCACCGCCGGATTGAGTGGAGTTTCTTTTTCAGCCTCGGACTTCCGGGGCCGGGAAATCCACGCGCTGAAAAAGGCGATGGCCGCGGCCACGGACAACCATGCACCCGGCATGGCTCGATTGCCGGTTTCATGGATCAGATAAGTCACGATTGCCGGAGTCGAGCCGCCGATCGTCGTCGCCAGACTGTAGGCCAGCGAGAATCCGGCGGTTCTGACGGCGACCGGCACGATTTCAGTCAGGTGCACGACCATCGCGCCGTTGTAGCCGGCATAGATGAAGGACAGCCAAAGTTCGACCATCAGCAATTTGACGAAGCTGGGCTGAACCACGAGCCATGCCATCGCGGGATATGCCGTCAGAATCGCCATGGCCGCGAAGCTCAGCAGCAAAGGTCTGCGGCCGATCCGATCGGAAAGGGACCCCATGAGCGGCAGCCAGATCAAATTCGACACGCCCACGCACAGCGTGACCAGCAGCGCGTCGCTCTGCGACAGCTTGAGTATGTTCTTGCCGAACGTCGGGGTATACGCCGTGATCGTGTAGAACGAAACGGTGGTCATCAGGACCATGGCGACGCCGGTGATCACGATCCGCCAGTGTTTCAGCATGCTGGCGTAGATTTCGGAGGGCGTCGGATGGTGTTTCCGTGCCGCGAACTCCGCGGTTTCCTGAAGAGTGCGCCGGATCATGTAGATGAACGGAATGATCAAGCAGCCGACGATCAGCGGGATACGCCAGCCCCAGGCGTCCAGCTGATCGGGCGGCAGCAGATTCGACAGCGCGTACCCGAGCACGCCCGCGAAGACCACGGCGACCTGCTGGCTGCCGGATTGCCAGGACACATAGAATCCCTTGTGTCCCGGAGTAGCAATCTCGGAAAGATAGACCGAGACGCCGCCCAATTCGACGCCGGCCGAGAAGCCCTGGCAGAGCCGGCCCAGCACCACGACGATGGGCGCGAACAGGCCGATCGTCTCGTAGCCGGGCACCAGCGCAATCGTCAGCGTGCCCACCGACATCAGCCCCAGCGTCACCAGCAGTCCTTTGCGCCGTCCGATATGGTCGATGTAGGCCCCGAGGAAAATCGCCCCCAGGGGACGGATCATGAAGCCGACGGCAAATGTCGTCATCGAGAACATCAGCGAGGCGAATTCGCTGCTCGCGGGAAAATACGCACGGCCGATCGCGGCGCTGAAATAGCCGAAGATCATGAAGTCGTACATTTCCAGAAAATTTCCGCTCGCCACGCGGAAAACCGTTCGTATCTTCTCCCTGCGTTGTTCGGATGTCAGCATCGGACGCAATTATAGGCGTCGTGCCTGAATCCAACCTGACAGCGATACTGGCTTGCCATTTCTGATTTCGAGCCCCGATCGATGAGCGCTTTGGACACGATGGACCTATCCGCCGGGCCAATGCAGCACGAGAAGCGAGATACCCCCCTCGCGCCGAGCGACGCGAGGGGGGACTCACTGTCAGAATTTCGACTTGAAGCCGACGTAATACGTACGCCCGATGATGTCGTAGGTCGCCGAGTCCGTGGTGAGCGGCTGGCCGCTCACGAACGGCGGATCTTTGTCGCCAATGTTCGTGAGACCCGCCACGAGCTCCAAGTGATCCATGACGGCCCAGTGTGCATCGATATCGAAGTAGTTGTAGGCCGGCACACCCGGGGTCGTGCTGGTCGAATCCACGACGAGGTCTTGATGCTTCATCGCGGCGATGTAGCGCCAATGAAGGGTGGTCGTGACGGGACCGATCGAGTATCCGAACGCCGTGTTCGCCTTCCAATGCGGGTGCGCCATTTCGGGGCTCACCTGGGTGTTGCCGATGCTTCCGGCGTAGTCGAGAACCGGCGACCCAGGAAGCGCGGATACATCGAAGGTATGCGTGTAATTGATCATCGAGTTCAGCCGGAATGTGCCCGCACTGTCCGAGAGGCCGATCGCACCGAGCCCGAAACTCCAGTCGATCTCCGTATCGATGCCGTCGGTCTTGTAGCTCGCGAGGTTCAGCAGTCCTTCATGGCCGAGCACGATGTCGCCCGTATTACGGTCGCGCGCAATCTGCTGGCAATAAACGTTCGCCGTCGAGTAGGTCGGGTTGCTGATGCCGTCGGAATTGAAACAGCGCGGCAGAATGTCGGTCAAGGCCAGGGAACCCACCGCGTTCGAGATGGCGATGTGATAATAGTCGACCGACACGTGAAATTTGTGCATCAGGTCGCTGCTGAATTGCGGACTCCACACAGTGCCGATCGAATACGTGTTGGCGGTCTCCGGCGTAAGACCTGGATTGCCGCCGGAGGTGCCGTGCACGGAGTCGACCCCGTACGTATACGTGGGATAGAGAGCGGCCGGCACGCCCTGCGCCTGACAAAGTGCCGCCACTTGAGCGGCATTCGCACCGGTGCGGAACGAGCTGCCCGTCGCGCACGGATCGCCGGCACTCGGCCCGGAGCCGATATTCAGGTTTCCCGTGACCGTGGGGGCGAAGAGCTCGCCCAAGCTGGGGGCGCGGATCGCACGCGCGTATCCGCCGCGAACCGACACCGTCGATATCGGCTTCCAGTTCAGGTCGGCTTTCCAGGTGTTGACTCCGCCGAACAAGTCGTAGTCGGAACGGCGGGCACCGAGATCGAGCGAGAGCTCGTCGATGAGGGGCAGATCCTTGAGCACCGGCACGAGGAGTTCCGCGAAGATTTCGCGGACGTTTTGGGTACCCGAGGTTGGGACGGTGGTGTCGTACGAGAAGCTGTCGTTCGTGATGAGCCCGTGGTCCGGGTGATAGTCGAAGCTGCTGCCGCGGTAGTCCGCGCCCACGGCGAAGCGCAGGTCGCCCGCGGGCAGCGTCATGATCTTCCCTTGCAGCGTGCCTTCGATGTTCTTCTGAGTGATGGTGTTGACATTGGAATTTTCGCGTGTTGCGTACTCGCGGCACCCCGGGCTCAGCGGGTTCGAACCGAAGGGGTTCCAGGCATAGCCCACGCAGTTGCCGACGGAGCCCGTGTAATTCGCGGTGCCGTTGAGGATGGAGGCAAATGCCGCCTTGCTCGAATCGTTCTGCTGCAGGTTGGTGAATTGCGTGCTGCCATAGGAGCTATAGACGTCCCAGGTCAAATCCGTGCCGGGGATGGGTATGTCTCCTTTCAGTCCAGCGACGGCTTGATAGACATCGTACTTGTATGTCTGGACTCGGTTGCCGCTCGCGCTCAAGAGCTTGGTGAGGACCAGCGGCTGCGTCAACGCATTCGGATTGTTCGGATCCGCGGGACGGGAGGCCAGGATGGTCTGCAGCCCGGGGTTGTTGACGACGAACGGATTGTTCAGCGGTACATAGAGTTCCTTTCCGGGACCCGTCGACCCGCCCGCGGTCTCGTCGCGCGCCGATGACTCCATGAAGTTGAACTGCGCATAGGCCGATACGCTGTCATTGATCTTGTAGGTGCTGCGCGCGAACACGTTGTACTTGGTGAGCGGCACCTGAATGGCGAAGTACTGCCCGAGACCGACTTGGACCTTGGTGCAGTCGTGGCTGATGTTGACGCCTTTCAGCTGTCCGAGACCGCGGTAGTTCTGCACACAGTTGGGCGACGCCAGATCGGTGAAAATGGTGCCGTCGGTGTTGACTCCCAGCGAGCCGTTGTAGGCGCCCGAACCGGCGATGGGTGTCGTGCCCGGGTAACCGGCGAGCACGCCGTTGACCGCGCCGATCGTCGGTGCCGTGCCGAACGTTCCGGCCGGGATGATGCCCTCGGGCGGCCGCGCGAGTTCGCGTATGTTCGCAAAAAACGGGCGGTCGGCTCCGTGGACCACGCCTCGTTCGGAGTACTCGATCGCCAATACCATGTTGCCGCGGTCCTCGGCGAAGTTGCCGCCGAGCAGAGCGGTGACATGCTCCGTCGCGCCATCGCCGTGGGTGGTCTCGCCGTGCTGATAGCTCACCTCGGCGCCGCTGAAGTGCTGCCGCAGCTTGAAGTTCAATACACCGGCGATTGCGTCGGAACCGTAGGTCGCCGAAGCGCCGCCCGTAATGACTTCGACGTTTTCGATCATCGACATGGGAATCGTATTGAGATCCACGGACCCGTTGGGGTTCGATGAGATCAGTCGCCGGCCGTCCATCAGCACCAGCGCCCGGTTGGGGCCGAGGCCGCGCAGGTCGCCATAGGCCTGTCCGCCCGCAAAGCCCGTCGAGCCCTGCACGTCGCCCACCTCGCTCATACCCTGGGCGGCGGAGAACTGCGGCAATTCGCCGATTGCGCGGTCGAGCGTGGGCTGTCCCGCCGCAGCCAGCACCGATTCGTCGATCGTCGCGATAGGGCTGTCGGATTGATAATCGCGGCGGGAAATGCGCGAACCCGTCACCACGATCGGTTCGATACTGGCTGCCTTTTCCGGCGCATCGGCCGCGGAAGCGGGGCTGTCGGCAGCTAGTGCCGCCGAAACGGTCAGTCCGGCGATTGCACCGCTGAGCAGCATCGCTGCGATCAGCCGGGCCGGATTGCTCCAAAGCCCGAGCGACGCATGCGTGGCTCCCCCATCAACACGGTGTTGTTTTTCCATCTTGCTCCCCCTAATAGTTATTCCAACGTCCGATGCTCCCAGCGAGACCCGCTCCGGCATCAGGCTCCCCATCATGGGCGCCGTTAGCTTTCAGGAAGCTGTCAGCAAGTTAAATAGAGTCTTTGGGGCAGGGGCCCTCAAGACGGCCGATGGCCGCCTCAGATGAATGAGACGCGGACGCGTAGGCCCCGGTTGTCGGTTCCGGCGCTCATTCTGATCTCGGCATTCAGGGTCGCGGCTAGGGATCGGACGATGGCCAGCCCCAACCCGCTGCCGACTCGGCTCTGATCGCGGCTCAGCCGATAAAATCGAGTGAAGACCTTTTCTCGTTCGGCATCGGGGATCCCGGGACCGTCGTCTTCGACATCGACCACGTGCCTGCCCTTCTCGTCGAATAGCCTGATGACGACACTGCCGCCGGGCTCGTTGTAGCGGATGGCGTTGTCGATGAGATTGGCGAAAATCTCGTTGATCGTGATTGGGTTGGCCTGTGCCGGGAACGGCCGCTGCTCTGCCTCGAAATGAAGATCGATGCCGGCCTCCAGCGCCTGCGGCACATGCTTCGCTGCGATTTCCTGAACGACTTCGCGGAGATCGACCGTGCCCGACTCCCGGTCGAGCGATTTTCCACCGTCGGCCCGCGCCAGTTTCAGGAGTTGAATGAGCAGCCGCTGCAGCCGATCGGCCGCTTCCTGGATGTCCTTGAGTGAAGAATATGCTGCATGGTTCGTCGGAATGAGCACGCCGAGAACCGAGATATGCGTGCGCAGGATGGTAAGGGGGGTTCGCATTTGGTGAGAGGCATCGGCCGTGAACCGGTTCATCGCCAGCTGCAGACGCTCAGCTTCGAGCGCGCTGGTGCGCAAGGTCTCGAGCGCCTGCGCCATGCTGCCCAACTCGTCGGGGCTTCCGGTGGAGGGTACCGCCTGGTCGAATTCGCGGCGGCCGAGGCGGGCGATCGTTCCAATCAAGGTCTTCATCGGACGAGCCAATCGGCGTTGAACGTTGACGACGGCAAAAGCGCCGAACGCGATTACCGACGTGAGGTCCAAGCCTGCGACGAGCAACATTCGAGACGAGGCGTCGCGGATGGCCTCGGCATGGCCGTTGGCTTCGTCCTGGGCCTGTTGGGCGATGGCGAGTATCGAGTCGAACGGGCCGTCGCAGAGGGCCGTCCATTCGGCGCTGGCGACGACGGGCTTGCCCGAGCCGTCGAATCGGTCGACGATTGCGTCCACCTTGGTCTGGGCTTGTGTGGTTTTCGTGCGCGCGACATCGATGCGTTCGCGCAGAGCGGCCGACACGCCTGGCCGCAGCAGAAATTCATCGAGGGTATGCCATGCAGCGGTGTAAATGGCGCGGTCCCCGTGCCACAGGTCGAGCTGACCGGCGTTGAGGGGCAGGCTTCTGTCCACGTTGGGCCGCATCATCGAGCATTGCAGACCGTAGCGGTCGCGGATGATCCAGGCGGTGCGGCGAATCTGCACCATCTCGGCAATGATCGGGTCACCCATCCTCACGGCGTTGCCGACTGCGGCCGAGGCCGTGCTCAGCGTGTCGGTCATTCCGTGAACCGCTTCGCGCCACGCGTCGATGGCATGCAGATCCCGTTCCGCGCGCACGCGGGAGGCCTGTGCTTCGACCGTGAATTGCAGAGCTTCCGCTTTCTGCCAGGCAGTTTGAATGGCGGCGACGAATTGGGCACGATTCGCGATGTCGGTGGCCTGCAGCGCCTCGATCGCGGTGGTCACGGTCAGGGAGGCTTCCCTGTGCGTCGCCCCCATCACCAGCCGCGGGTCGTCCTGCGCAATCAGTGCGGTACTGTCCTTCGGGATCTGGGCGCGAACGGTGACCAAGGCATTGAACAGCGTGTGGTCGGTGTTGGTCAGGCGCGCAATACGGCCGGCCAGTGCGTAATTGCTCCACGCTTGGACGGCAAGTATCAGTGCTGCGACGAACAGGCCGGTCATCAGAATACCCAATGACGCGATCAGGAATTTCGTTATCGATGATTTGAACATTCCGTCCGATCACTCGGTTGCCGCTCGTGGCGAAATCGATGCAGTTCGGCCGGGACTTCGGCACTCTTCTCAGGATCACGAAGCCTTGAGCATATATCCAAGCCCTCTCATCGTCCTGATGGCCGGTCCGTCGGGCTCGAGCTTCCGGCGAAGTCGGGCGATATGCACTTCCAGCGCATTGGGTGCCACTTCATCGTCATAGCTGAACACTTCGGCGATCAGCCGCTCCTTGGAGACGACTTCGCCGGCTTTGGCCGTCAATCGATCGAGCACCGCCCATTCCCGTCGCCGCAGCTGCAAGGGTCGTCCGGAAACCTCGGCCGTGGCGCGCGCCCGATCGATCGTCAGGTTACCGATGACCAGCACCGGACTCGGATCACCATGGTCGCGGCGCAGGAGCGCCCGGACCCGCGCGCCCAATTCGCTGGCATCGAAAGGTTTCAGCAAGTAATCGTCTGCTCCGAGATCGAGGCCCTTGACCCGATCGGTGACATGGTCCCGGGCGGTCAGCACCAGAATGGGAGTCTTGCAGCCCCGCGCGCGCAGCCTCTTGAGCACCTCGAATCCCGACATGTCAGGCAGGCCGATATCCAGGATGACCAGACTGCAGGGTTCTGTCTCCGCGAGAAAAAGGGCCGTCTCGCCGTCCTTGGCACTGTCCGCGGCGTGGCCGGCGGCTTTGAGAAGCGCGATGATTCCCCGCGACAGCGCAGGGTCGTCCTCGACCAGCAGGATCCGAGCCATGTGTGTCCCCTCCCCTCGAGTCTCAGGCCACCTCGAACAAGCCGGCCGCTCCCATGCCGCCGCCGATGCACATCGTCGCCACCACATATTTCACGCCGCGCCGCTTGCCTTCGATCAGCGCGTGGCCGACGAGACGCGAGCCTGAGACGCCGTAGGGGTGCCCCACGGCGATGGCGCCGCCGTCGACGTTGAGACGTTCCGCGGGAATGCCGAGCCGATCGCGGCAGTAGATGACCTGCACCGCGAAGGCTTCGTTCAATTCCCACAATCCAATGTCCTCGACGCGCAATCCCGCTTTGGCCAGAAGCTTGGGCACGGCGAAGACCGGACCGATTCCCATTTCATCGGGCTCGCAGCCCGCGACTTGAAAGCCACGAAAGATTCCGAGCGGGCTCAAGCCCTTTTTCTCCGCGCGCTTCGCGTCCATGACGATGCACACCGACGCGCCGTCGGAGAACTGGCTCGAATTCCCGGCCGCGATCACACCGCCCGGCAGCGCCGGGCGGATCTTCGACACGCCTTCGTAGGTGGTGTCGGGCCGAATGCCTTCGTCGGCGGTGAGGGTGACCTCCCGGGTGCCGATGGTGCCCGAGTCTTTGTCGGCCACCGCCATCACGGTGGTCAGGGGCACGATCTCATCGTTGAACCGGCCGGCTTGGGCCGCCGCGGCGGCACGTATCTGGCTCTGTACGCCATACTCGTCCTGCAGCTGCCGCGAAATGTTGTAGCGCTTGGCCACATTTTCCGCAGTCTGCAGCATGTTCCAATAGATTTCGGGCTTGTGCTCCACCAGCCAGCTCTCTTTCAGCATGCGCATGTTGGCCTGGTTCTGGATGCAGGAAATCGACTCCAGGCCGCCGGCCGCGTAAATCTCGCCCTCGCCGGCGATGATTCGTTGCGCCGCGAGCACGATGGTCTGCAGACCGGTGGAGCAGAAGCGATTCACGGTGACGCCGGCCGTCGTGACCGGGCAACCGGCGCGCAGCGCCGCCTGCCGCGCCACGTTCATCCCCGCGGCACCTTCCATGAAGGTGCCGCCGACGATGACGTCCTCGACTTCCTTGGGGTCCAGCCGAGCCCGCTGCATGGCGTGCTGCAGAACGTGACCGGTAAAGGTCACGGGATGCGTCACATTGAGCGCTCCGCGCCATGATTTGGCGAGCCCGGTCCGGGCAGTGGCGACAATTACGGCGTCAGTCATGACTGTTTTCCCCAACTAGCGAAGGTTTTGCCTTCAGAGGCAAGCTGCTCGAGCAAGGGCGCCGGTTGCCAGGCGTCCGGCTGGTAGCCCCTCGCGAATTCGCGCATCGTGCGCAGGATGTTGGGTAGGCCGACCGTATCCGCGTAGAACAACGGCCCACCGCGGAAGTCTGGAAAACCATATCCCGTCAAATACACGACGTCGATGTCCGACGCGCGCAGCGCGATACCCTCCTCGAGAATCCGCGCACCTTCGTTGATCAAGGAATACAGCGCACGCTGCACGATCTCTTCGTCGCCGACCTTGCGCCGCGAGAGCCCTGAGCGGGCCGACTCTTCGAGGACGATTTTGGCGACGAGCTCGGACGGGATCGGTGCGCGGTCACCGGACTTGTAGTCGTACCAGCCGGCCCCGGTCTTTTGGCCGAATCGCCCCAGCTCGCAGACGCGATCCGGAGTCTTGGAAAATACGAGGTGCGGATACTCGACGTACATGCGTTTGCGTATGTACCAAAGTATGTCGTTTCCGGCGAGATCGCTGACTCGAAAGGGCCCCATGGCAAATCCGAATTTCTCCATCGCCTTGTCGATTTGCTGAGGCAGTGCGCCCGCATCCAGCAGCAGCTCCATCTGGCGGAAGTAGGCGTTCATCATCCGGTTGCCGATGAATCCGTCGCATACGCCGGAGATGACGCCGACTTTCTTG
>DASWEO010000236.1:0-1616 GCA_036394715.1 Steroidobacteraceae bacterium | reverse complement strand
CTCGCCGTGCCGATATTGCCGGAAGTAGCCATTCGTGTCGTACGCTCCAAGGGCTCGACCGACGCCCGGCAGCTCTCGGATATCATCAACGCGGATCCCGCGCTCACCATGTACGTGCTGCGCGTCGCGGCATCGGCGGCGAAGCGGCCCGAAAGGCCCATCGCTTCCTTGCAGCACGCCGTTGCGTGGCTGGGATTCGACGAAGTGGCGAACATCGCCTTTACTCTGGCGCTGCAGGGCAAAATGCTGGACGTCAAGGGACAGCAGCACAAAGCACGGCGGCTGTGGCGTCACTCGCTGGCGAGCGCCTTGTGGTCGAGGCAACTTGCGCACATGCTGGCCCGTGAGGGCAGCGTGTGCTACCTGTGCGGTTTGCTGCACAACATCGGCAAGGTCGTCACCTTGGGCGCGGTGCATGAGCTTGCGCAACGCGCCGGCAAGAAACTGGCCAGCGAAGAATACGATCGGCTCATCGAGACCTTTCACCGTCACATCGGCGCGCGTGTCGTCACCGCCTGGGCGTTGCCGTCGCCGGTGCTGACCGTGACTTCGCAATGGGAAGCCTATGCCGCGGCCGGCGCTGCCCGATTCGAGAGCAATGTGGTCAATGTGGCGCACGCACTCGCCGATTACACGTTGCACGAATCAACGCAGGTGGCTCGCGATCTGCTGGTGACGAGTGAGGCGTACCGGGATGTCGGGCTCGCTGCCGCGGACGGCGAAGCCCTGTTCGATTCGGCGGCAGCCATCAACGCCGAATTGGACCGGTATCTCGCGCCCTAAAGCCCACGCGCGCGGAACTGCAATATCCCGTTGCCGCACAAAGAGTTGCCCGCCGACCGCGTGTGACTTACCGGCCGCACCGCGCGTGACTCGCCGGCCGCGCGCCACCGGATCGGCAGGTAGGCGGCGCGGCAGAAACGGTGCTTTCAATGCGGGCTTGGCTCCATTATCGTGCGTGGAATGAAAAACGACACACTGGTGAACCATCCGCCCGCCGTTCCCATGTCTTCGGACAATCGTCCCCTGGTGGCGCCGATCTATCAGTCGGTGAAGTTTTCGTTCGATGATACCGGTGAGACCCTGCGCTACCTGCGCGGCGAGAGAACGGGATTCTTTTATTCCAGGACATCGAATCCTACCTTGAAACAATTGCAGCTCCTGCTCGCACAGCTGCAGGGCAGGGATGACTGTCTGCTGACGGGGTCCGGTGTCGCGACCATCGCCGCGAGCCTTCTGTCGCTGTGCAAGCAGGGCGATCACATTCTCGCCTTCGTCGAGTCGTATGGCCCGACCCGCTATATCGTGCAGCATCTTCTGGCGAAGTTCGGTGTCGCTCATACCTTCTTGTCGATCGAGGACCTTGAAGGGATAGAACGGGTGTTGAGCCAGACACCGACCCGGCTGGTGGTGTTCGAAAGTCCCACCAACCCGGTCACCAAGATCGCCGACATCGAACATCTCACGGCGCATGCGCGGCGCACAGGCGCTCTCACCGTCCTCGACAATACATTTGCGGGTTTTCACAACCACGGCGCCTACGACATCGACATTTTCCTGCATAGCCTGACGAAGTACGCCTCGGGCCACGGCGATGTGATGGGCGGCGCAATCAT
>DASWEO010000235.1:0-4744 GCA_036394715.1 Steroidobacteraceae bacterium | reverse complement strand
TCATCATTTGGGCAAGCGTGATCGAGGAGGACAGCCTGCTGGTTCCGGCGTGTCATCCAAGCGTCGGGGAGCGCGTATATGCCGATGGGCACCGCGAGAGCGCGAGCGAGTGTTTGTGACATCCTGACGCGCGGGCGAGTTCTTGTGCTCGGGAGCTGCGCGGCCGGATCCGGTTGTAATGTTGCATCCATTCTTTGATCAGCACTCGAGCCTCTCGCAGCGTGCAGAAAATCTCGCCATCAAGTAGCGCAGTGTGCTTGTGGCACACCCTCCCTCAGCAATTCGACTCCGCGCGTAGCCACAAGAAAGAAAGAATATGCCGGAACGCTCGCCTTCGGCGCATACAGCCCGTTACAATACGGTCGATGCCCCGGTGGCGGAACGGTATACGCAGCGGACTTGAAAGCCAAAATTTGAGCGGCAGGCACGGAAACGGCTTGACCGAATCCCGTCAAAGTCGGTGAACCCCCGGGGCCAAGCCTGAGGCAACGCCGAGCCAATCCGGCGCATATGTGCTGGCAGGTGTAGAGAGTGGACGGCGGGGACCTACGACAGTCGAGAGCGGCTGTTATGGTCGTGGCGCACTCCAGACCCCAAACGCGCATCGCGCGCGGCGGTGAAAACCGTAGAGGTAAGAAAATCCGCCGGTGAACAACCATGCCGGTTCAAATCCGGCCCGGGGCACCACAATTGATGTGAAATCCACATCACGTGCGCTTACAGCGCGAGACGCTGCGCGGCGGGAACACACCAAATATCGATCGGCCGGCGCCGCCCTCGCAATTCGAATTGCGGCAATTGCAGAAACGGCGTCGACCCCGCGGCGGCGCCCGCGGTCGCTGCAGTTCCCTCGAGGGCCGCAGCGACCGTGCAAGAAAACAAAACCTCGCCGGCTCGCGCACGGCTACAGAGCCGAGCGGCCACATTGACGGTGTCGCCGACCAGCGTGGTCGCCCTGTGGCGAGGGGGTCCTAGCACTCCGACGGCCACTTCTCCGTGATGCAGTCCGACGCCGATTCCGGCCTCGATCGACAGCTCGCTACGCCATCGTGCCGCAACGGGCGCGAAGTCCTGCAGCATCGCGTGGCCTGCGGCCAGGGCTTCGCGAGCTCCGTTGCCGCCGCCCTCCGCGACGCCGAATCCCGCCATGATTCCATCGCCCGCCATGTGGAATACCGTGCCGCCGTACGTCTCGGTGGCGGCTGCGAGAGTCCGCGAAAATTCATCCAAGAGCGGCATGACGCGCGCCGCGGGAAGGCGCTCGGCCATCCCCGTGTAGCCGCGCAGATCGGCGAACAATACGGTGACGTAGGCGGTGCGCACGGCAGTCGGCTTGACCCGCGTGACGATTATCTCGCCCGCCGGACGCAGAAGACGCCCTCCTGGCCGTTCTATACTCACGTTTTCAGGAATCCCAGCAGATCTTCGTTCACCATATTGTAATAAATCTTCGCGCCGTGTTTGGTGCTGATGGTGCTCATCATATCCCTCCAGCGTTCGTACCAAGCAGAAATACGCTGCAGCCCGCAATCTACAGCCTCGCGTTGACGAGGTGCAAGGCGCGCCTCGGCTCAACCTCGAGACCATCGACGGCGACGTGATCGATCTCGGCGGTCTCTACGGCAGGAAAGCCGTGTATATCAAGTTCCGGGCGACCTGGTGCGAGTCCTAGTCGACGAACGCCGGCTTGCCCGCAAAGCCGCCGGCGGCACGCAGCGCATTGGCGTCCATGAGCTTGCCATCCATCATCACGATCCGCGTGTGGCGAAGGTCGCCGATGTGTTTCGACGGGTCGCCGTCCACCAGGACGAGATCAGCGGCCTTGCCCACCGCGATGGAGCCCGTGCGAGCGTCCGCGCCGACCAGGTGTGCGGTCTCGATGGTCGCACTGGCCAGCGCTTCCGCCGGCGTGAAGCCTGCCGCGACGTAGAGTTCGAGCTCGCGCACCAATTCCATTCCGGTACCGTCGGTTCCGGCGACGATGGGAACCCCTGCCTTGTGCAAAGCGCCGACGAGTTCGCTCAATTTAGCGAAGCTCGCTCTGAAGTCCGCGCGAGTCACGCCGGGCGGCATCACGAAGCCGCCTTGCCGAAAGCTGCGTTCGACCGCCGGCGGCAGAGTGCCGACAAACGGCGCGTAGGCCGGTGAGAGATCGCCGTTTTCCGGTACGTACAAGCTCTCGGCGACGACCAAGGTCGGGTCGACGGCGATTTTTCGCTGCGCCATCTTGGCGATCAGGGATTTCATCGGCTCGGCGTCGAGCCTGACATCCTTGGCGTATCGGCCCGGCCCAAGAAATCTCGCCATCCCATTGGACTCCGCCACCACGTCGTCGGGCATGGCCTGCATCATCACGAAATAAATATGCGTGATCTCGTCGTAGCCATCGTCGATGGCCTGATTCGGGCGCATTCCCGAGGGGAGATGACCGTGAACGTGCAATCCCAGGCGATGCGCTTCCGCGGCCGTGGCCCGGACCCAGTCCGGATTGAGCGTGCCATACAGTTTGATGGCGATGAAACCGTCGGACTTGGCTTTGCGTGCGATGGCGAGCGCCTCATTTTGCGAGTTGGCGACGCTTGCCGCCTGCGCGGTGTTGGGACCCTTGCCATCGATCAACACCGACGGATAAACCCGCGGGCTGAGCAGCTCGCCTCCCGCCCTGCGCGCGGCGCGCGCCAGTGTCAGTGCATTGTTGTTGCCCGGGTCGCGGACCGAGGTGACGCCGAGCGACAAGAGTGCGGGCCCGCCGGCATCGTCCTGGAAATGCATGTGGGAATCCCACAATCCCGGTACGAGCGTCCCTCCGTTGCCGTCGATGATCTGCGCGCCCGCCGGCACGCTGACCTGGGCGGCGGCCCCGGCCTGTGTGACGACTCCCCGGTCGACGACGATCGTTTGATTTTCGGCGAAATGGTCTCCGGCGAGAAAGGCGCGAACGTGGGTGAAGGCAACCGGGCCGGACGGGGTCTTGAGCAGAGCTTTGACGATCGCCGGCGAACGCTTCGCGAGCGCCTCATCCTGGATCTCCTGAAGCTTGGACTCCTGCGCTTCGAAACCGCTGCGTATCCACGACAGTGCGCCGATGGCGCCGAAAAACTTGCCGGAGTCATCCATCCAGACCGGAATCGGCGTGTTCGACAGTCCGGTGATTGCGTAAGCCGTGACGGTCAATCCCGCGCCCCCGTCCCCGTCCCCGACTACGCCCTTGCCGAGGGGCTCGGCGCGCGCGCGGCCGGCGGGCAGCAGCGCCAGTGATCTATCGCGGGAGGCGATCAGTCTTTCCGCCAAATCAGCGGTAAGATCGATGGGCCCGCCGAAGGCCGCATACTCCGCGGGCGCCGTGTAAGCGGTCGACCCGCCGTCGACCGGGCTCTTCCAAGTCGCGCGGCCTTCGGCGATCGCGAAGCTCTCGGCCGCATCCCCGTTCGGCGTGAATCCACGGATGGTGACCCGGTCCAGCACCCCGTCGGCGCCCACATGCGAGGCGCTCTCGGTCTCGAATACCTGGCCGCGCAGCAGGAAGCTTTCACGGCCCATCCGGATTCCCTCGGATGTCGTCCATCGCGCCGACTCGCCGTGCTTGCCCGCCGTCGATATGATCGTGAAATGCAGCGCCGCGGCCGGCGGTTTGGCGAGACTCTGCACCGAAGTTTGGGCGGCCGCGATTTCGGCCAACAGCGAGGCCGCCAAGACTATCGTTGTTCTCATGAATTCCTTGCCGGCTTTTGGTCCCAGTCTACACCCGTTAGAATCGGCGTCCCGACGAATCGCTGCGCGTGACCGAAGGCACGCATGCTCATGTCCATTCGAATCCTGGCATTGGCCGGCATGTTTTTTGGCGCCTGCGCCTCTGCCGCCTCGCTGATCGCGCCCGGCACTTACCTCATCGAGGGTGAAGCCACACCGCACCGCCAACCCGACGGCAACAGCATCATCATCGCGGCGCCGAAGGGATTGATCGTGTTCGACACCGGTCGGCACAAGGAACACGCGCAGCAAGTGCTCGATTTTGCGCGCGAGCAGAATCGCCCCATCGCGGCCATCATCAATTCGCACTGGCACTTGGATCACGTCGGCGGCAATCCGCGGCTGCGCGCAGAGTTTCCCGGCATCCGTGTCTACGCAAGCTCGGCGATCGATGCCGCCCGCAGCGGATTCCTGGCCGATTACCGCGCGCATCTGGCGGCCGAACTGGCCTCCTCCGCGAAAGACCCCGAAGCGCGGGAATCCCTGCGTGCGGAAATGGCGCTGATCGACGCGGGAGCCGCGCTCGGCCCGACCGATGTCATTGCGAAGTCCGCTCCGCTGATCATTGCGGGACGCCGCTTGCAGCTGCATCTGGAATCGCACGCCGTGACCGCCGGCGACGTCTGGGTCTTCGATCCGGAGACGCGCGTGCTATTGGCGGGTGATCTCGTGACCCTGCCGGCGCCGTTCTTTGAAAGCGCCTGCCCCGCGCGTTGGCGCGCCTCGCTGGCGCATCTTCAGAAGATGCCTTTCGACCGGCTGGTGCCCGGGCACGGTGCGCCCATCACCAAACCGGAATTCGCGGTCTATCGCAAGGCATTTTCCAATTTGCTCGACTGCGCGGCCGGCAACGCGAGCAGGAACGACTGTATGGACGGCTGGTTGAGCGACGTGTCGGCACTCATCCACTCTTCGCAGGACGCGAGCTACGCAAGAACCCTCATCGGCTACTACCTTGACAATTACCTGCGCCATCCCACCGAGCGCATCCGTG
>DASWEO010000234.1:0-1768 GCA_036394715.1 Steroidobacteraceae bacterium | reverse complement strand
ACCCGATCCAGAGAACTTTTCAGTCATAAAGAAACTTCCTGTATTTCCGTCGCGACGCGAACGGCAATTCACTCAATGAGGCGGCAACATGAATCCGGTCGTCATTCTGCTCCCGGCTTTTCTGATCTCCCTGGTCGCGCTGGCGGTCTTCATCTGGTCGATGCACCGCGGGGTGTTCGGCCACGATCCCGCCGGCGCGCGAGTCATCTTCACCGCGCACGAGGTGGGGCACACCGAGGAACCCGCGGCACCGTCCGCATCCCGCGCCGCGCTGCAGAGCCTGGTCAATACGAAAACAGGCCAGCTCGAGCTGCTCGATGACGATGAGCTGCTGCTGCGCGCGCATGCGGACCGCTCGAGTGCAACCGTCACCTTCGTGTTTCTGAGTTGCGCCATCGGTTGGCTCATATTGGGATCTTTCGCCGGCCTCACCGCCTCGATCAAGTTGCACAATCCGGACTGGCTCGCCAGCTACGAGTGGCTGACGTTCGGGCGGATCCGCACGATTCATCTGAACGCCGTCGTCTACGGGTGGGCGTCGATGACTGGTTTCGGGCTGGCGATGTGGATGCTGCCGCGCCTGCTGAAGACCCCGTTGCAGGGAAGGCGCTTCGCGCTGCTCGGCGCGGTGCTGTGGAACGCCGGCCTGATCGCCGGGATCGGCAGCCTCGCCGCCGGCATGGCCGGCGGCCTCGAATGGTTGGAAATCCCCTGGCAGGTCGGCTTGCTGCTGGTGGCGGGCGGTGCCTTGATCGGCATTCCGCTGCTGCTCACGCTGGCGCGGCGAACCGTCGATCATCTGTACGTGTCCGTGTGGTACGTGGGCGCCGCGCTCTTCTGGTTTCCGATTCTGTACCTCGTCGCCAAAATGCCCGGCGTGCACTTCGGCGTGGAACAAGCCACGATGAATTGGTGGTATGGCCACAACGTGCTGGGCTATTTCTTCACGCCCCTCGCGCAGGCGTCGATCTACTACTTCCTGCCGAAGGTGATCGGCCGACCCATTCAATCCTACGGCCTGTCGCTGCTCGGATTCTGGACTCAAGCGTTCTTCTACGGCCAGGTCGGCGGACACCACCTCATCGGCGGCCCGGTTCCCACGTGGCTCATCACGCTGTCGATCGTTCAAAGCATCATGATGATCGTGCCGGTGGTCGCATTCGCGACCAACTACGCCGCCACGCTGAAGGGGTATTGGGAAACGCTTCTGTACTCCCCGACGCTGCGCTTCATCGCCCTGGGGAGCGTCATGTATGTGCTCGTTTCGCTGCAAGGAACGGTCGAGGCGTTGCGCAGCGTCAATACCATCACCCACTTCACCCACTTCACCGTAGCGCACGCCCATCTCGGCATGTACGCTTTCGTCACCCTGACCTTCTTCGGCGGCATCTACTTCGTGATGCCGCGGGTGGTGGAGCGCGAATGGCCCTATCCGCGCCTCATCGCCGCGCATTTCTGGCTGGTCGTGATCGGCATGCTCGTGTACATCGTTGCCTTGAGCATCGGCGGCTGGCTGCAGGGACTGGCCATGCTCGATGCCGCCCGACCCTTCATGGATTCCGTCAAGACCACGATTCCGTGGCTCGAGGCACGCAGCGTGGGCGGCGCCCTGATGACCGCGGGCCATCTGGTGTTCGCCGCCCATTTTCTCCTCATGGTGGCGGCGCTCGGCCCCGAGCGCTCGCGGCCTGCCCTGTTCGGCCTCGGCCCGGAGATGGATCATGCGTAGCGAAACGCGTCTGTTCGGCGGCGCCCTGGCGATGATCGC
>DASWEO010000233.1:0-2142 GCA_036394715.1 Steroidobacteraceae bacterium | reverse complement strand
TTCCGGACTGAGATCGAGCCGTGCGGTATCGGCGCCCCTCACCATCGTCGCCAGCCTCAGCAGCGGCGGCGTCGCCAACCCGAACTCCTCGATCATCACGTCGAATGTGCAGAGCTCGCCGCGATGGCTCCAGAACACGTTCTCGATATCGAAGGGAACGGCGTTGAAGCGCTCGCCGACCGCGACGACCTCGGAGGGCGCCACGAACAAGAACACCGCGTTCGGATCGATAAACCGCCTGATCAGCCAGGGGCAGGCGATGCGGTCGATCTTCGGCCGTGCGCGGGTCACCCAGACGGTGCGCCCCTGCGCGTCGCGCGCCGGCAGCTTTGAGGCCGGCACCAGCGGAAGTTTGGCGGCCTTCCAGCCCTCGAAGCCGCCCTCGAGCGCTTCGGCTTCCACCTTGACATATCTCAGCCAGGCTGCGGTTCCCTGGGCGAGCTTCTCGCCGCGCAGGCAGACCACGATGGCCGAATGGCCGGAGAATTCCTTGCCCCAGTCGGGGGCCGCCTGATGGTTACGTCTGACAGCACCGGGAATTAGCCGCGGGTCGGCGGCAAAGTCCTCGTCGGTGCGCACGTCGATCAGGGCAGGCCTATTCGCCGTGCCGATCAGTCGTGCCAGTTTATCGGGAGATATCGTTGTTGGGGATGACATGGATGCGCCCTCGTAAGAACAAACGGGACGCGATACTTGGGCATGTCGCCTCGTGGGGGGATCGCAGAACCCCCATGGTTCGCATTACAGCGAAACCGGTGCGGCCTGTCAATGTGCCCATCCACCCTATAGCCCCGCCGCGACCGCATCGAACTTGTTTTCACGTAATTTTTATCAGCGCAGAGGAGTCTAGACGATCAGCACGACCCCCGAGGCCAGCAGAAGCACCAGCACGACTTTGCGGAACGCGGCCTCGTCGAGGCGCCCGTACAGCTTCAGACCAAGCCAGGTGCCGGCGAACAACGCGGGCAGCCCGATCAAGAACAATTTGACGGTGTCCGCCGTGATCGCGCCCCTGGCTCCGATCCACAGCGCGCTCATCAGGAAGGTCGCCACCGCCACCGGCTGAAACACCGTGCGCTGCACGTCCTTGGGCCAGCCGCGCAGGCCGGACCAGATGGTGACGAGGATTCCGGCAAGCCCGGTGATGCCGCCGACCACACCGTTGAGGAAGCCGACGCCGGCGTCCACCGCGGCACCGGCCGTCTTGACTGGAGCGATGGTCGGACGAAGCAGGACATAGAGGCTGTAGAGGACCAGGAACGCGCCGACGCCCGCCCGCACATTTGCGGGATTTGCCCAGGTCAGGATGCTGACGCCGATGGGTACGCCGAGCGCCGCGCCCGTAACAAACGGCCAAAGCCTTTTCCAGTCCAGCGCGCGGCGCAGTTTCCAGACCGAATAGCCCTGCACGATCAGGCCGAACGCGATGATCAGCGTGGCGGTCTGTAGCGGCGTGAGGATGTAAAGCCAGATCGACGCCGCGACCAGGCCGAAGGCAAAGCCGGAAAGGCCCGCGACCAGCGCGCCAGCAAATGTCGCCACAAGAAAGATCGGGAGCTCAAAGGAAAATCCATCCATGTGCTCGCTCCAAGTGAGGGCGAGCAGCGCTTGAATGGGATCGCCATTTCATGGGGAGGCTGCGATGTCCCCGAGACACGTTACGCCGGCCACCGCCGCGAGAGCAAGCGGCATGTCATTCCGGGCAACCTTTCTCTCCTACGTCAAGCCCGGCCATGACGAATTGGTATCAATTGCGCGGCGCTGAGATCGGCGGCGGGCCGAGGCCCGTGGGCTTCTTCGGCCGCAGCGTTCCGACATAGAACGATAATCCCGCGACCAGGAAAAGACAGACGAGATACACCGCATAGGATTGCGGCGGCGTGATCGCCCACCGCAGAAATCCTCTGATCGCCGCTTGCGGATCGCTGTTTTTTTCCATTCTGCGGTTTTGCTCGATACCGCGGGGAATTGGAAGGGGCAAACACGGTCAGAATTCACGTAGCCGCCGACTTCTTCGGCAGCAGCAGCAATGCCAGTAGCGCCGATAGACTAAGCGCAGACGAAACAATCAGAATGCGGCTGCCCATGATGTCGATCAACAGCCCGAACGCCAATGGCGCCGCGGCCTGCGCCATCCGCGCC
>DASWEO010000232.1:0-6324 GCA_036394715.1 Steroidobacteraceae bacterium | reverse complement strand
CCATCCTCGACGGCAAAATCCGCTTAACGAGGGGCGAGAAGCGTCCCGCTTTGACCCAACGCTGCGCCGCCTGGATATCCGGCGCGAAGTACCGATCGGCCGCGTAGAAAGGCACTTCGCCGCGGATGCCGGCGTGAACCTGCTCGAGGCTGGCGGAGGATTGGGCAGGGCGGTGGAAGTCGATGCCCTGGGCCGCGGCCAGCAATTCGATGCCGATCACGGCTGCCGCATTGTCGGCCATGGGAGTCAAGCGGCGCGCGGCATGGGTCGCCATGCTGACGTGGTCTTCTTGATTGGCGGAGGTCGGAATCGAATCGACGCTGCACGGAGTGGCGATGGTCTTGTTCTCCGACACGAGAGCCGCGGCGGTGACTTGCGCGATCATGAAACCGGAATTCACGCCGCTGTTCTCGACCAAGAAGGCGGGTAGACCGCTCATCTTGGGGTCGACCAATACGGCCATTCGCCGCTCGGACAGGCTCCCGATCTCAGCCAGCGCGAGCGCGAGCGTGTCGGCCGCGAACGCCACGGGTTCGCCGTGAAAGTTTCCCCCCGACAGGACCTCGCCCGCCTCGACGAACAGCAGCGGATTGTCGGTGACGGCGTTGGCTTCTTGCTCGAGCGTGACGCTGCAATTGCGAATCAAATCCAAACAGGCACCCATCACCTGCGGCTGACAGCGGAAGGAATAGGGGTCCTGGACGCGCGAACAGTCGAGGTGCGAGGCGCGGATGGCGCTGCCCGCGATCAAGTCCCGGTACTCGCGCGCCACGGCGATTTGCCCGGGCTGTCCCCGAACTTCCTGGATGCGCGCGTCGAAGGGAGAATCGCTGCCCTTCAGAGCGTCCACCGACATGGCGCCGGCGACGACGCCCGCGGCAAACACATCTTCGGCGCCGAACAGTCCCGCGAGCGCCAGCGCCGTGGACACCTGTGTGCCGTTGATCAGTGCCAGGCCTTCTTTGGCGCGCAGCTTGAGGGGCGCAAGTCCCGCCAGCCGCAGGCCTTCGGCCGCGGGCAGCACCGTGCCGTGCACACGCACCTCGCCGATGCCGAGCAGCACCGTGCTCAAGTGCGCCAAGGGCGCCAAGTCTCCGGATGCGCCCACCGAGCCCTGCGCGGGGATCACCGGATAGACCTCATGCTCCAGCAGCGCGAGCAGGGCGTCGATCACCGCCATGGTGATGCCGGAGTGGCCGCGCGCCAGCGCGTTGATCTTCAGCGCGAGGATCAGGCGGACGATGGCGTCGGGCAGGGCCTCGCCCACGCCGGCCGCGTGCGAGAGCAGAAGGTTGCGCTGAAGCAGATCGAGCTGTTCGGTCGGGATGCGCGTCTGGGCCAACAGGCCGAAACCCGTGTTGATGCCATAGGCGGCATCTCCGGCGGCGATGATTTTGTCCACCAAGGAACTGGCGGCGGCAATGCGGCCGCGGTCGTGCGCCGACAGCCGCAGGGCCACCGGCTGCTCGTGAATTCGCCGCAAGGTAGAGAGTGAGAGCTCGCCGGCGCGAATCTCCAGGACGTTCGCCACTACGGCGACTCGATCATCGGCAATTTCAAGCCCTGCTCGCGGGCGCAGGCAATGGCGATGTCATAACCCGCATCGGCGTGGCGCATGACTCCCGTGCCGGGATCATTCCAGAGCACGCGGCGAATGCGCTTGCCCGCAGCCTCGCTGCCGTCGCACACGATCACGACGCCGGCGTGCTGGGAATAGCCCATGCCGACTCCGCCCCCGTGATGAATCGATACCCAGGTGGCGCCGCTGGCGGTATTGAGCAGCGCATTGAGCAGCGGCCAGTCCGAGACCGCGTCGGAGCCGTCCTTCATTGCCTCGGTCTCCCGGTTCGGACTTGCCACGGAACCGGAATCCAGGTGGTCGCGGCCGATGACGATGGGCGCTGAGAGCTCGCCGCTCTTGACCATCTCATTGAAGGCCAGCCCCAGGCGATGGCGCTGTCCCAGACCGACCCAGCAGATGCGCGCCGGCAAACCTTGGAAATGAATCTGCGAGCGCGCCATGTCGAGCCAGTGATGCAGATGCGGATCGTCGGGGATCAGCTCTTTGACTTTTGCGTCGGTCTTGTAGATGTCTTCGGGATCTCCGGAGAGCGCGACCCAGCGGAACGGCCCGATACCGCGGCAGAACAGCGGGCGAATATACGCCGGCACGAAGCCGGGGAAATCGAAGGCCTGGGCCACACCCGCATCGAGCGCGACCTGCCTGATGTTGTTGCCATAGTCGAATACCGGCAGCCCCATGCGCTTGAAGCGCAGCATGTACTCGACATGTTGGGCCATGGACCGAGTCGCGGCCGCGGCGGTGCCGGCCGGATCGCTCGCCCGCCGCTCGTCCCATTGCTCCACCGTCCAACCCTGCGGCAGGTACCCGTTGACCGGGTCGTGAGCGGAGGTTTGATCGGTCAGGGCATCCGGGCGAATGCCGCGCTCGAGCATGGTGTGCAGCACGTCGACGATATTGCCGAGGAGCGCGACCGATATCGGCTTGGCATTTTTCTTGGCGGTCTCGAACAAGGCGAGCGCCTCGTCGAGCGAGTGCGCTTGGGCATCCACATAGCCGGTTTCCAGGCGCTTGGCGATGCGGCTCTGGCGGCATTCCACCGCCAGCATGTTGAATCCCGCCATGGTGGCCGCCAAAGGCTGCGCTCCGCCCATGCCGCCGAGACCGGCCGTGAGTATCCACTTGCCGCTGACCTGGTCGTCGAAATGGCGCCGGCCCATTTCGGCAAAGGTTTCGTAGGTGCCCTGTACGATGCCCTGGCTGCCGATATAGACCCACGAGCCGGCGGTCATCTGCCCATACATGGCGAGACCCTTGCGATCGAGCTCGTTGAAGTGTTCCCAGGTCGCCCAGTGAGGGACCAGATTGGAGTTGGCGATGAGCACGCGCGGCGCGTCCGCATGCGTCGGGAATACGCCCACCGGTTTGCCGGACTGCACCAGCAAGGTTTCCTCTTCGGTCAGGGTTTTCAGCGTTTCGACGATGCGGTCGTAGCAATTCCAATCGCGCGCGGCGCGACCGATGCCGCCGTACACCACGAGTTCGGCGGGGTTCTCGGCCACTTCAGGGTCCAGGTTGTTCATCAGCATGCGCAGCGGCGCTTCGGTCATCCAGGTGCGTGCGCTCAACGTGGTGCCGCGCGCGGCGCGGATATTACGGGGCTTCAACGGGGCGAGCATGGTGGCATCCTTGGGGGCGAAGCGCCCCAATTGAGGGGCGCGAACGCCCCGGCGTTAGGGGCGGAAGCGCCCCGACATTTCATACCGGGAACCGGGGTAGTAGAGACGGGCCACCGAGGCAACGGCGCCGGCGGTCCAGGTGCGTCGAATCATCAGCAGACAGGGCTCGTCGCGCTTCATGACCAGCAGCTTGCGGGTGCGTTCGTCCGGCATCACGGCGCGAAGCACGTGTTCGGCCTCCTGCAGCGGCGCGACTTTGATCAAGTAGTCGTAAGGAGTGGTGGCGCCGAAATCCATTTTCAGGTAGCCGGGCGCGACCTTGGGCAATACATAACGGTCTTCGAGCTGCACGGGACGATCGTTCTCGAAGTGCACGATGACGGAGCAATATAGCTCACTGCGCGGCGCAACCCCAAAGTCCCGCGCCAGATCCGCCACGGCGCGAACCCGCTCCAGCGAGACGATTTCGGCGCGGTGCGCATGGCCTCTGGTGCGGATCTCATCGGCGATGCTGCGGATCTCGAGCGGATGCGTGTGTGCATGTTGATCCGCCACGAAGCTGCCGACTCCGGCCACCCGCACCAGCACGCCTTCATCGCTCAATTCCCGGAGGGCGCGATTCGCCGTCATCCGCGACACGCCGAAGGATTTCACGATGTCGTTCTCGGAGGGCACGCGGGTGGAGGTACCCCACTTGCCGGAGCCGATGTTGTCCAAAATGTGCCGCTTCACCTGCAAGTAGAGCGGCTGCAGCGAACCATTGGATTTGACCATGATCGAAGTCTAAGCTGTATAGACAGGTACGGTCAACCGCCAGTTTTTTTGCGCTGCAAGGAGAGGCTATTTAATCATCCGGGAGCGGCAAGCCCGTGCATCAAGTGGGCGAAGCGTCCGCGAAGAGCTTCGTCCGCTGCGTGCCGCCCCTCCAGGATGACCCACCGGCCCGCGACCATGACATCGCGGATGGCCGCGCTTGCGCCCGCGAACAGCAAATGGTCGAGCGCGGTCTGCGCCGTTGCGCCCACCATGGAGGGATGCGTGTCATCCAGCACCAGCCAGTCGGCCCGGCGGCCGACGGCGATGGCGCCCGCGGGCTGGCCGATGGCCTGCGCGCCGTGCTGCGCGGCATCGCGCCACAGGCGAGTGCCCACATGCGGCTCCGTGTCCGCGGCGAGTACCGCGCGCCTTTTCTTGCGCAGGCGCTGTTGATACTCCATCCAGCGTAATTCCTCGGCGGGACTCACCGTGGCCTGGCTGTCGGAGCCCACGCAGAGACATCCGCCTGCTTTGAGAAAACGGGTGGTGTCGAAGAATCCGTCGCCGAGATTGGCTTCGGTGCTGATGGAGGCACAGACGATCGCCGCGGCGGCGGCGATGCCCTTGAGCTCCTCCGGAGTTGCATGGGTGGCGTGCACCAGGCACCAGTGCGGGGTGAGCAATCCTGAGTCCAGCAAGAGCTCGATGGGACGCCGTCCCGTTTCCTGCCTGCAGGCCTTTACTTCGCGCAGTTGCTCGGCGACGTGTATGTGCACCGGCAGCGCGGCATCGAGGCCGCGCAGCTGCAGCGCCGCCTCGCGGAGGTGTTCCAGCGGCACGGCGCGCAAACTGTGGAACGCGGCCCCGGTGCGCGCCCTAGACTGATGGCGTCGATCGGCGAGCCGCTGCTGGATGGCGCGCAGGAAAACATCTGTGTCCATGGCGAAGCGCGCTTGCTCGCGCTTCAGCGGCTTGCCGCCGAAATCACTGGTCTGGTACAGCGTCGGCAGAAAGGTGAGGCCAATGCCGGCAATCTCGGCGGCGTTGTCGATGGCCTCCCACAGGCCGTTCGTGCCGGGATACGGAGCGGCGTTCTTCTGGCGGTGCAGATAATGGAATTCCGCGACCGAGGTGTAGCCCGCCTTGAGCATTTCCACGAACAATTGCGTCGCCAGGATTTGCAATTCTTCGGGCTCGATCCGATTGGCGAGCTGGTACATGGCCCGGCGCCAGGTCCAGAAACTGTCGCGCGCCGAGAGCCGGTATTCGGTGTTTCCGACCATGGCGCGCTGGAAGGCGTGGCTGTGCGCATTCGGCATGCCGGGGATGGTGACCCCCGTGACTCGCTCCGCGACGAAGGTCGATCCGTCCGGGCCGGCGCCTGTGTCGACGTGGGTGATGATCCCATCGTCCGCCACCGTGACGGTGCACTCGCGGGCCCAGCCTTGCGGCAGCAGGGCGGATTCCAATTGGTATTGTTTCATCGGTTCTCCGGCCAGGCTCCGGCGTTCACGGCAGAGAGGAAGCGCCGCGCCTGAGATTGCGGTTTGCTTTTGTTTTGCGCATTGGCATAGAACCGAAATCGGCACCTCACCAGCAGAGGCCAAGAAATACGTGACGAACCACAAGCCGACCTTCCAGCGGGCCGCGCCGATGACTTTGTCTTTTTAAAGATGGGTGGTGCAAAAGTCGGCGTTTCCAACAGTTTTAAGGTCTTGTCTAAGGCCCTTGAAGGCAGTAGTTTTCGCCGATGTTGCTGGTCTATCGATATCGCGTCAAATCGCTGACCGGACTGCTCGACAGCCAGGCGCGCGCCTGCAACTTCGTCTGGAATTACTGCAATGAGACTCAACAACAGGCGCTGAAATGGAATAAGCGCTGGCCGACCGGCTTCGATCTCAATCGGTTGACGGCGGGAACCAGCAAGGAACTGGCCTTGCACGCGGGCACCATCAACGCCGTGTGTGAACAATACGCCAAGTCTCGCCGTCAGAAGAACCGCCCGTTCCTGCGGTGGCGGGGCAGGCGCTCGTTGGGCTGGGTGCCCCTGAAAGGCCGGGACCTTAAGCGCGAGGGGGAGGCCTTTCGCTTTGCCGGGAACACCTTCCGGGTATTCCATTCTCGACCGCTGCCGGAGGGCAAGATCAAAGACGGAACTAACTTCTCCTGCGATGCGCGGGGGCACTGGTTCTTGAACATCGTCGTTGAAGTCGCGGAGGCCGATGCGCGTCTCGTGCGCAGCGGGATTGGCATTGACTTGGGCCTTAAAGATTTCGCGGCCTTGTCCAATGGGGAGAAGATTGAGAACCCTCGGCTTCTGCGGCAGTTGGCTGACAAGCTCGGTACCGCGCAACGGTCCCGCAAAAG
>DASWEO010000231.1:0-16080 GCA_036394715.1 Steroidobacteraceae bacterium | reverse complement strand
GGCTCGCCGCCGCGCGCGGCGCTGCGCTGCCAGCGGCGCTCCTCGGCCTTCAGATACCGCGGTAATTGACGCAGCCAGTCGGCCGGCAGGGATTCGAGGTTGCCGGCGCTCAATAGTCGACGCAGGTGCTCATGGCTTTCCCCGACTGCATCCGCTGCCAGTGCGGTGCGCGGATCGTCGAGTGCCCGGCGCACGGCGCGCGCCTCGGTGAACCAGTTCAACGCACCGGCAATGGTTTCTTCCAAGCAGGGATGCAATCGCGCTCGTCCCTGATCGACCGCCGCGTCGAACGCCTGCCGGGTGCGCGGCGCCTCGCCGTCCTCGAAACAGGCTCGGCGAAAGACCAGCTGCAACACGGCCTCGATCAGCGCGCCGCTCTTGAGATAGGGGCTCGCCGCGAGCAGCAGCGAGGCGTTGCCCGCAATCGCCTTCCCGAGATCGCGCGCCTGGGCGGCAAGCATCACGCGCGCAAGATGAGCCGCCCCCTGCCGCCAACTGCGCCTCGCCTCGGCGGCGGACCATTCATACCGCACCTCGAGGCCCCGTGCGAGCGCCGGATACACTTGAACCGTTCCCTGCGCGAGCGCCAGCGGTACCGTCTCGGGCAATTCGTCGACCTCGAACCGGCGCCAGGCGCCCACGATCCCATATGCGGCACGAGCTTGGGCGTCGAGTTCCGCGCGTGCAGCGGCGGCGCTCACCCGGCGCAATTCCGTCAGCGTCTTGCCATGCGCCAGTTCCCTGCCGTCGGCGGTCACGGCAAGCTGCGGCATCAAGTGGACGGGCACTGCGGCAAGATCGAAGCGAAGCAGGGAATCGGGAATCCCGCGCTGCTCTTTGAGCCAAACCTTCAATCGGTAAGGGTCCGCAGTCGCTGCGCTGCCCGGGCCCGCTGCGCCGCCCGGGCTCGCTTCGCTGCGCGGCGGCGTCCCGGTGCTCGGGCCCGTGCCGCCTCTCCTCCTCGTGCTCGCGATAAATTGGGCGGCCGTGTCGCCGATCGGTATCAAATTCCGGCGCGCATCCTTGGGCAGCGAGCGCAGCAGCGCCTCGATTCGAGGTTCGGCAAAACCCGGGACCGCGGCATCCACCCCGGCGCGAGTGAGTCCGGGCAACGCCAGCAGCGGGATACGCAATAGTGCGCCGTCCCGTGACTCACCCGGCGCGAAGCGGTACTCGACGGGGATGGACAGCGCATCGACGTTGGCGACTTCGGGAAACTGCGCGAGTGCCTGGGGTTCCGGCATGCGCACGAAAATATGCTCGGGATCGAGGGTCAGCGTGCGCCGTTCGGCATCCGAGAGATGCCGGGTGAAATACTCCAGCGTCGCGGCGCTCGATACCTGGCGCGGCAAGGCGCGGTCATAGAATTCGACGAAGGCTTCGGCGCTCTGTAGAAGGTCGCGCGTGCGCAGACGCTCCTCCATCTGCTGCGCGTCGCGCAGGGCGGCGTCATTCGCCAGCAGCCACTCGGGCCTGCGGTGCAGCCGCTGATAGACCAACGCCTCTCGCGCGAAGATGCGGCGCGATTCTTCCGGCGCAATGGGCCCATAGTTCACCACGCGGCTTGCGCTCAACACCAGCCCGAGAAAGCTCACGCGTTCGCGCGCCACCACTTCCTCGCGCTCCTCATCCCAATCGGGCTCGAGATACTCGCGCTTCAGCAGGTGCGCGGCCGCGGCCTCGATCCATTGGGGTTCGACGTCGGCCACGCGCCGCGCGAATACCCGCGATGTCTCGACGATATTCGCCGCCATGACCCAGCGCGGCCGGCGCCGCACCAACGATGACCCGGGAAATATATGGAAATGCACGCCCCGAGTGCCGAGATACACGCCCTCCTCGCCGCGCGTACCCACCATGGTGCAAAAGCCCGCGAGCAGCGAACGGTGCACGCCCGTGTAGCTCGCCGCCTGCCGCTGCGCCACCACACCCAAGTCGGCCGCGCGATCCGCGACCTGGGCGTAGACATCGTCCCATTCGGACAGGCGCAGCAGCGAGAGGCCCCGCTCCTTGCACCAGATCCGCAATTCGCGCCGCGATCCCTCGCGTGCTTTGCGGTACGCCCTCCACAGCCTGACCAGTGCCGAGAATTCGGACTTAGGGTCCTCGAACGCGGCGCTCTGACCCGGATCCCCCCCCGGCCCGCCCGGAACGGCGATACGGACGTCCGGGACGCTCAAGCCTGCAACGATGGCCAGCACTTCGCTCTCGGCGCGAAAACGCTTGCTCTCCAGCAGCGCCCGCGCCAGACGCGGGTCGAGCGGCAGCCGCGCCATGGCGCGGCCGCGGCGGGTGATCCGTCGATCGGTATCCAGCGCCTGGAGCTCCTGCAGCAGCCGATAGCCGTCGCCGAGCGCCCGCGCATCGGGCGGGTCGACAAACGGAAAATTCTCCGCCTCGCCCAGGCCGTCGGCGGACAGGCGCAGGAGCAGCGCGGCAAGATTCGTGCGCAGTATCTCCGGTTCGGTGTAGGGGGCACGGGCGTCGAAGTCGGCCTGCGTGTATAGCCGCAGGCAGAGCCCCGGCCCTAGGCGGCCGCAGCGGCCCTTGCGCTGGTCGGCGCTGGCGCGCGATATGGGCTCTATCGGCAATCGCTGCAGGCGATTGCGCGGGCTGTAGCGGCTGATGCGCGCCAAGCCTGAATCGATGACGGCTCGAATGCCGGGCACCGTAATCGACGTCTCGGCCACGTTGGTTGCCAATACGATGCGTTGCCTCGGTCCGCGCTGAAATATCTTGCTCTGCCGCTCCCACGACAGGCGCGAGTACAATTCCAGGACTTCCACATCGGCTTGCAGCTCACGCCGCATGTGCTCGCCGACATCGCGTATCTCGCGCTCGCCGGGCAGAAACACCAGGATGTCGCCGCCGCCAATTTCCTCAGGTTCGGTGGTGATTTCCTGATAGGCCTCGAGAACCGCGGCCGGCAGGTCGGGATCGTCCGCATCATCCGCCGTTTCGCGGTAGCGAACCTCGATGGGGTGAGTGCGGCCGCTGACCGCGATGACCGGCGCGCCGTCGAAGAACTGCGAAATGCGTTCGATGTCCAGAGTCGCCGAGGTGACGATCACTTTCAGATCCGGCCGGCGCGGCAATAGCCGCTTCAGGACGCCCATCAGCAAATCCACGTTCAGCGTCCGCTCGTGCGCCTCGTCGACGATGACGGTGTCGTAACGCCGGAGCTGTGGATCGAGGCTGAGCTCCGCCAACAACAGACCATCGGTCATCAGAGTGAGGCGCGTGGCATCGGAGACCTGATCGGCGAATCGCACGCGAAAGCCGACGCTGCGGCCCACCGGCTGTCCGACTTCCTCGGCGATGCGGGCGGCCAGGGCGCGCGCCGCCAGCCGCCGCGGCTGCGTATGCGCAATCAAGGCGTCCGTGCCGCGTCCCGACTCGAGGCAATATTGGGGCAACTGAGTGCTCTTGCCGGAGCCGGTGTCGCCGGCCACGATGAGGACTTGGCTGCGGCCCAATGCCTCCATGATGGCTTCGCGCTTCGCCGAGATCGGCAAATCGGGGTCGTGCTTGAAAACGAGCTCGAGGGCGCTGCGCGCAGCGGCCGCTGCTCCCCGGTCATTCGCCACGCTTGACTTCTTGCCAAAGCCTCTCTTGTGCATCGAGGTTCAGGTCCGCGAAGATCTCACCGCGCCGCATCGCCAACGATTCCATGCCGCGAAATCGCCGCTCGAACTTGGCATTGGCGGAGCGCAACGCCGCCTCGGCATCCACATCGAGTTTGCGGGCCAAATTGGCCGCCGCAAACAAGAGATCGCCGATTTCTTCGAAAATCTCAGGCGTCGCCCGCCCCGGCGTTTGCGCCGGCGCGTTTTTTTCCGGCGCGCTCTGCGCGGCCGCATCGCGCACTTCCGCCAGCTCTTCGGCAACCTTGTCGGCGGTCTGGCCGGCATGTTCGAAGTCAAAGCCCGCGCGCGCCGCCCGCTTGCTGAGCTTGTAGGCGCGCATCAATGCCGGCAGCGCCTGCGGCACTCCGTCCAAATGACCGCGCTCGGCGTTGGCGGCACCGTGCTCGGCGTTGGCGGCGCCGCGCTCGGCATTGGCGGCACCGTGCTCCGCATTGGCGGCACCGTGCTCGGCGCTGGCGGCACTGCGCTCGGCCGCCTTGATGTCTTCCCAAACGACGCTCTGTTCGGCTTGGGTCAACGGGCCGCTCGAGCCGAACACGTGGGGGTGGCGGCGCAGCAGCTTGTCGCATATCGCGCCGGCCACCGCTTCAAAATCGAATTGATTTGCCTCGCTCGCGATCTGCGCGTGAAACACCACTTGGAACAAGAGATCGCCCAATTCGTCCCTGAGGTGGCCCATGTCGCCGCGTTCGACGGCGTCCGCGACCTCGTATGCCTCCTCGATGGTGTACGGCGCAATGCTCGCAAATGTCTGCGCCCTATCCCAGGGACAGCCATCGGCGGCGCGCAGGCGCTCCATGATGGCGAGCAATTCGCGCATCCGGCTTTGCGCCGCGAGTTCCCTGTTCATCGTGGCTTTGCGCCGCGGGTCTGCAGCATGCGGCGAAACGTCATCAGCATGCCCGCCGTCGCGCCCCAGATATTGCGGTCGCCGTAGGGAATGTCGTGCACCTCGTAGGTCAGGTCGCCCAGCTTGCGCTGCCGGGATTTGTGATTGGCGGTGTCCAAGATGAAGTCGAGCGGCACTTCGAACACATCGTGAACCTCAGCCTTGGCGATACGCAGTTGATAATCCGGGTTCACGAAGCCGACCACGGGGGTTACCCTGAAACCCGTAATGACACGGTGATCGGGCAAGTATCCCGCGAATTCCACGAAGTGGGGCATGAGGCCGATTTCTTCGTACGCCTCGCGCAACGCCGCGTGCCATGCGTCCTCGTCTTCAGGCTCGATGCGGCCCCCGGGAAAACTGATTTGCCCGGCGTGATCTTTGAGTGTTTCGGCGCGCTGCGTCAGCAGCACCGTCATTCCCGTCGCATGCTCCACCAGCGGCACGAGCACGGCCGCCGGCACCTGGCGCGAAGGAAACGAGGCACGCACGCGCGACACCACTTCTGGGGACGCGCCGGCCAACCACTGGATGTCTTCATCGGGCGGAGAAGGCTGCGGATCGAGAGACTCGCGTATGTGCGCTTTCGAATAGAGTGAATCCACGCTGGTTCGTTCGTTTACGGTAATATCGTGTGATTCTACACTCAAAGCGACCGCATCCCTCGATGGCCATTTCTTCCACTGACGCGCTTTCGCCCCTCGATGGCCGATACGCCGGCAAACTCGGGGCGGTCCGCTATTTATTCAGCGAAGCCGGCCTCATGCGCGAGCGGGTGCGCGTGGAATGCGCCTGGTTCCTGGCGCTCGCCGCGGGTCCCGCGGCCGGCGCGCTGGCCAAGCTGCCGCGCGCGGCCCGTGACTTCCTCGCCGCCCTGTCGAAGGACCCGGCCGCCGCCGACGTGGCGGCCATCAAGCAAATCGAAGCGCGCACCAATCACGATGTGAAGGCGGTCGAAATTTGGCTGCGCACCGAACTCAAGGCGCGCGGCGCGGCTGCCGCCGATCTCGAATGGCTGCATTTCGCCTGTACGTCCGAGGATATCAACAACCTCGCCTACGCCCTGATGTTGAAGAACGCGCGCGCGACGCTGTTGCTGCCCATGATCGATTCCATCGGCGCCCTGCTCGACTCCCTGGCCCGCCGTCATGCCGCGGCGCCGATGCTGGCGCGAACCCACGGCCAGACCGCGACGCCCACCACGGTCGGCAAGGAACTGGCGAATTTCGCCGCGCGGCTTCAGAGCCAGCGCACCGGCATCGAGCGCGTCGGTATCCTCGGAAAGATGAACGGTGCCGTGGGCAATTTCAACGCCCACGCCGTGGCCATGCCGCAGATCGATTGGGCGGGTTTCAGCCGGATCTTTGTCGAGTCCGTAGGGGTGTCATCGAACGCCTATACGACGCAGATCGAGCCGCACGATTGGATTGCGGAGTACTGCCACGCACTGATGCGGGCCAACACCGTCCTCCTCGATCTCGCGCGCGACATGTGGAGTTACATCTCGCTCGGCTACTTCAAGCAGCGCCCGGTCGAGGGCGAAGTCGGCTCCTCCACCATGCCGCACAAGGTCAATCCCATCGACTTCGAAAATGCCGAAGGCAACCTCGGGCTGGCCAATGCGCTGCTGGGGCATTTCGCCGACAAGCTTCCCGTATCGCGGCTGCAGCGCGACCTCACGGACTCCACGGTGCTGCGCAATCTGGGCGTCGCGATCGGACACTCGGTCTTGAGCTACGGATCGCTCGAGCTCGGTCTCGGAAAAATCGAACTTGACCCGGTGCGCGTGGCCGAGGATCTGGACCGCGCCTGGGAGGTGTTGGGCGAGGCCGTGCAAACGGTCATGCGCGCGCACGGAATTCCGGACGCTTATGACCGATTGAAGTCATTCACTCGCGGCCGGCCCATCGACAAGGATGCCATGCGCCGGTTCATCGCCTCGCTGGATCTGCCGCCGGCGGAGAAAGAACGTCTGCTTTGCTTGGAACCCAAGGACTATGTGGGCTTGGCGCCGGTCCTTGCGAAGCGCATACCTGGGTCATAGGCCGTGGATTACCGCATTTGCCGAAACGTGACGCAGTTAGCACGGGCCTTTCCGGGCCAAACGGTACTATGCCTCAATCTACGTGAGGCTGCCCGTGAGCCTCCCATTGAGGCAGTCAGATATGGCGGGTAATACGGAAGAACGGACCAAACCGGTCGCGGATCGGGTTCCTGCGGCAGGCGCAAACCCTTCCTCGGGATCGGGCACCCGAACCATCGTCACCACCATGCCCGAGGTCCGTGAAGCCAGCCTCAAGGTCGCCAAGTCGGCGCAGCGGCTGCTGTCCATCTTCACCCAAGATCTGGAACCCCTGATCTACGGCGAAGAACCCTTCCTCGAGGCCATCAAGCGCTTGGTCTTGGCGCGTTCCTACGCCAAAGTGCGCGTTCTGCTCGCCGACCCGTCCAGGGCCATGGTCGACAACAACCGATTTCTGGCATTGGCGCGCCGTCTGACGAGCTGCATCGACCTGCGTGCCATGAGCCCCGAATACCCGGCGAGCGCCGGCGCGTTCATCATCGCGGACGACAAGGCGTTGGTGTATCGATTGCAGGCGGACCGCTGGGACGGCATTTCCGACATGAACGATCCGGCCGTCGTTCGCCGCTATTTGAACTTCTTCGACGAGGTCTGGCAGACGAGCATGCAAGAATCGCAAATGCGGCAAATGCTCATGTAGCCCCTGGGGTGCGGGGCTTTGCACCCGCATTTGACCTCTGCGCCCGTATAATGGGCGGATGCTTCCTCCCCCCGATTCCCTGACGCCTCTCCCCGATCCGAAGCTCGCCGGCACCGTCATCGTCGGCATGTCGGGCGGCGTCGACTCGGCCGTCGCAGCACTTCTGCTGCAGCGCGACGGCTATGCCGTTCAGGGGTTGTTCATGTCCAACTGGGAGGATGATGACGACGCCTACTGCACTACCGCAGACGATTTCCAAGATGCGCGCCGCGTGTGCGAGAAATTGGGCATAGTCCTGCATCGGGTGAGTTTTGCCGCGCAGTATCGGGAACGAGTGTTTCAGCTTTTCCTCCGCGAATACGCCGCAGGCCGAACCCCGAACCCGGACGTCCTGTGCAATCGGGAAATCAAGTTCGGCGTCTGTCTGGACTACATGCACCGTCTGGGTGCCTCCTGGATCGCCACCGGCCACTACGCTCGGCTAAGGCGCACGCCGCTCGGGACGCAACTCCTCAAGGCCGCCGACACGGCCAAGGATCAGAGCTACTTTCTTCACGGCGTTGCCGCAGAAGCCCTGGGAAAGACCCTGTTTCCGATTGGAGAGTTGCGCAAGGCCGAGGTGCGAAAGCTGGCGCACGCCGCAGGGTTGCCGGTCTACGACAAGCCGGACAGCACCGGCATTTGCTTCATCGGCGAGCGGCCGTTCCAAGAGTTCCTGAGCCGTTACCTACGCACAGAACCGGGGCCCATCGAGAACGACCGCGGCGCGGTTCTCGGCGAGCATCGCGGTCTCGCGCTCTACACCCTGGGTCAACGGTCAGGTCTCGGGTTGGGCGGACGCGCCGGAACCGCCGCCGCGCCCTGGTACGTGGCCGACAAGGACGCCGAGCGCAACGCGCTCATCGTCGTCCAGGATCAAGACCATCCCCTGCTGATGTCGGATGCCTTCGACGTGGAACAGATGCACTGGCTGAAATCCGGCGATGTCACCGGCCATCCGGTGGAATGCATGGTCAAGACGCGCTATCGGCAGAGCGATCTCGGCTGTACGGTGCGGCTCGTTGCCGCTCCGGACGCCGCCGTTGGGAATGTCGTCGCCGATTCGAACTGGCGCGTGACCTTGAGCGCACCCGCGCGCGCAGTGACACCGGGCCAGTACGCCGTGTTCTACAACGGTGCGCGTTGTCTCGGCGGCGGCGTCATCGCGCAACGATTCAATTCGGCCGCCGGCGGAATCACTTATAATTCTCATTTTTCCGTGGAGGGGTCATGACGGATAGCTTCAAGGCCAGAACGACGCTCGAGGTGGGGGCCGAGCAGTACGAGATACTGAGTCTCAATGCGCTCAAGTCGTTGAATGTCGACCGCCTGCCCTTTTCCCTGAAGATCCTGCTGGAAAACCTCTTGCGCTTCGAAGACGGCGTCAATGTCACCAAGAGCGATATCGACGCCCTGCTGAAGTGGGATCCGAAAGCGGCACCCAATCATGAAATCGCCTTTACGCCGGCGCGAGTCATCATGCAGGACTTCACGGGCGTTCCCTGCATCGTCGATCTCGCGGCCATGCGCGAGGCCATCGTCAGGCTCGGCGGAGATCCCCAACGAGTCAATCCACTGGCCCCCGCCGAATTGGTCATCGACCACTCGGTGCAGGTCGACGAATACGGCTCGGCCGATTCGCTGAAGCACAACAATGAGATCGAATTCAACCGCAACGGCGAACGCTACATGTTCCTGCGCTGGGGCCAGACGGCGTTCAGCAACTTCAAGGTCGTGCCGCCCAACACCGGCATCGTCCATCAAGTGAACATCGAGCGTCTGGCGCGCGTGATTTTCTCCGACGGCGCCTCGGGCAAGACGCTCGCCTATCCGGACACCCTCGTTGGGACCGATTCACATACGACCATGGTCAATGGGCTCGGGGTCCTCGGTTGGGGCGTGGGCGGCATCGAGGCCGAAGCAGCCATGCTGGGCCAGCCGGTGACCATGCTGATCCCGCAAGTGATCGGGTTCAAGCTCACGGGCAGCCTGCCCGCGGGCACCACGGCGACCGACCTCGTGCTGACGGTCACCGAAATACTGCGCAAAAAAGGCGTGGTGGATAAATTCGTGGAGTTCTTCGGGGATGGCCTCAAGGGACTGCCGCTCGCCGACCGGGCCACCATCGCCAACATGTCGCCGGAGTTCGGCTCGACCTGCGCGATCTTCCCCATCGACGAGGAAACCATCCGCTACCTCGAGCTCACCGGCCGAGCGCCGGATCAGATCGCGCTGGTCGAGGCCTACGCCAAAGCGCAGGGGCTGTGGCGCGTCCACGGCGCACCCGCGGCCGATTACACCGATGTGGTCGAACTCGACCTGTCGACGGTCGAACCCTCTCTCGCCGGGCCGAAGCGGCCCCAGGACCGCGTGCCGCTGCACAAAGCCAAGAGCGTGTACGAGAGCAGCGTGAAGAAAATGGCCGAGGAGCGAGCGCAGAAGAACCCGCGGGCCACCGGAGCCGCCAAGGCCAGCGTGGGCGGCAAGACCTTTGACGTGCGGGACGGCGCGGTATTGATCGCCGCCATCACCAGTTGCACGAATACTTCCAATCCGGCCGTGTTGGTGGCCGCCGGACTGCTTGCCCGCAACGCGGGCGCACGCGGCCTCAGTTCCAAGCCCTGGGTGAAGACCTCCCTCGCTCCGGGCTCGCGGGTCGTCACCGACTACTTGCAGAAGGCCGGACTGCTGAAGGACTTGGAAGCCCTTGGGTTCTATACCGTGGGCTATGGCTGCACCACGTGCATCGGCAACTCCGGACCCTTGAAGCCGGAAATCTCCGAAGCCGTCAAAAGCGCCGATGTCGTCGCCTGCTCCGTGCTGTCGGGCAATCGCAATTTCGAAGGCCGGGTCCACCCGGAAATCAAGATGAATTTCCTCGCCTCGCCGCCCTTGGTCGTCGCCTACGCGTTGGCGGGAAGTCTGGACATCGACATCACCACCGAGCCGCTGGGACAGGGCAAGGACGGAAAGCCGGTCTATCTCAAGGACATCTGGCCGAGCGCCAAGGATGTGGCCGCCGCCGTTGCGGCGTCGGTGGATTCAGCGATGTTCAAGAAGGGCTACGCCAGCGTGTTCGCCGGCGACGCGAACTGGAACGCCATCAACACGCCGGCGGGCAAGATTTATTCCTGGGACGGCAAATCCACCTACGTGAAGAATCCGCCCTACTTCGACGGCATCACGATGACGCCACCACCACTGGTCGATATCAAGGGCGCGCGCGTGATGGCGGTGCTCGGCGATTCGGTGACCACCGATCACATCTCCCCCGCGGGCAACATCGCGAAATCCAGCCCGGCCGCCAAATACCTGGTGGCGCAGGGCGTGCAACCCGCGGATTTCAATTCCTACGGCGCGCGCCGCGGCAACCACGAAGTGATGATGCGCGGCACCTTTGCCAACATCCGGCTGCGCAACCTCTTGCTGCCGGGCACGGAAGGCGGCGTGACCCTGCACATCCCCAGCGGCGAGCAGATGTCCATTTTCGACGCGTCGGTCAAATACAAGGCGGCGGGTACGCCGCTGGTGATTCTCGCCGGGAAAGAATACGGTACCGGCAGCTCGCGCGACTGGGCGGCCAAGGGCACGATGCTGCTGGGAGTCAAGGCAGTGATCGCCGAGAGCTTCGAGCGCATTCACCGCTCCAACTTGATCGGCATGGGCGTACTGCCCCTGCAATTCAAGGAAGGTCAGAATGCGCACAGCCTCGGGCTCACCGGCAAGGAAACCTTTGAAATCGCGGGGCTCAACCGCGGCGCGGCGAAATTCGTCAAAGTCATCGCCAAGGCCGATGGCGGTAAGACCACGGAGTTCGAGGCGCGCCTGCGCATCGATACCCCGAAAGAACTCGACTACTACCAACATGGCGGGATCCTGCAGTACGTATTGCGGCAACTCGCCACAGCAAGCAAGGCGGCCTGAACCTATGTCCCTGACCATGTATACGGCCACTGTGCCGACCTGCACTCGAGCGTTGAGCAGTCTCGCGGCGATTCTCGACAAGGCGGCCGCGTACACGGAGACCCGCAAAATCGATCCTGCCGCACTGCTCGGCACTCGATTGTTTCCGGACATGCTGCCGCTGGCGGCGCAAATCCAGATCGCCAACGATATTGCCCAGGGCGGCGCCGCGCGGCTTGCGGGCGCGGAAGTTCCGGTCTTCGAACAAAAGCAGCGCACCTTTGCCGAATGGATCGCCGCGACTCGCGGCACCATCGCCTATCTCGAATCGCTGAAGCCGGCGCAGTTCGAGGGCTCCGAAGACAGAACCGTCACCTGGCAGACACGCACGTCCACCAAGAATATGCTGGGCGCTCCCTACTTGTTCCATCACGTGCTGCCGAACGTTTTCTTCCACGTCACCACCGCGTACGACATTCTCAGGCAGGCGGGTCTCGAGATCGGCAAATTGGACTACTTGGGAAGGGCTTGAGCCGCCGGCGCGCCCACACACCGCGACAGGCTAGGAATCCATGTGCTCCGCCGTTCGAGCGGCATCGAGATACTGCCGTATTTGCTCAACTTCCAATGCCGTGGCTTCCCAATGCACATCATGGCAAGTGGCACGCAGATGAATGGCCGCGCCAACGCTCAGCGCTCGTTCAATGACCGTCATGGGCATTTGGGTGAGCAGTTCCTGGGCGCACAGGGGACAACTCACCGGGAAGCGAACCTCTGATTCGTCCATTCGCGTCAACTCCCGTTCTTGTTACGTGACACAAATGACTACACGTTTTGCTTACCACGTTTCGTCCAGAAACGCGCGTGCAAGGCTGAGGATGACCGCGCTGTGGAATATCGTGATTGCCGCCGGGGATCAGGCAGCGCTGCTGCAGGGCACAATCGAGGGTGCGGGCTAGTGTCGGCGTTAGCCGGTCAGGTCATGCACCGTCGAGGTGCCTGCCCCGACCCGCCGAGCGGTGCCGCTCTTCGTACAGCGTCACCGCGCCGATCACCATCCAGCTGCCGTGAAAGAGTACGCCGGCGGCCACCACGAACTCACCGGGAATAGGTCCGATCGCGGCGCGCTGCCAAAGATCCGCCATGCTCGTCATTGCAGTCGGGTGGATCGCCAGCTTGCCGTAATACGCCAGCGCCTGGATCGCGAAGATCCAGCCGTAATTGCGGCGCACTCGGCGGCCCACGGCGCTCATGTAGCTGATCCGGTGCCCTGGATTGCGATAATCGTGGGCGAGGCGCTGCATCCATCCGGCATCGGTCAGCATGGCATCACCGCGCAGCATCGGCGCGAAAAAATTCGTTTCCAGCGCGCGCGCCCGCAGCCTCCAAATATTGAAATAGCGGTAGCGGCGTGCCTCGATCAGCAAGAAAAAAACCACCAGCAGTCCGACCAGCGCCAGCGGCAGGGGCGAGGCATTCGCCGCGCTGAAGCTCGCCGAGAACGCGATGCCCGTCGTGACGACGGCCCAGTTGGTCGTGGTGTCGAAGCGCACCCGCCACACGGTGCTGCGGTACACCTCGCCGCGCCAAAGGTGGGAGAGCGCGCCGATTTCCGCCGGGTCGAACGGGCGACCCGGGTGTGCCTCATGCAGCTGGCTCATGATCCCTCCGCCGCTTGGTGCGAGCCGATCAGCTCATGACATTCAGTGCGCCGCCGGCGCGACGCTCCCCGCCTTGACCAACACCATCAAGCTCGGATTAAGATGGTTCTTGATCGCGGAATTAACCTCATCTCGCGTCAGCGCCTTGACCGCCCCCGGATAGGTCTCCAGCCTGCTCACGTCGTAGCCGCGCTGCACGTCGGTCAAAATCGCATTCGCGAGGCCGGTGGTCGTCGACAGACCGACCAGGTAACTGCCGACCAGGCCTTGCTTGCGCGCCGCCAATTCCTGATCGGTGACGCCGTCCTTCCACCACCGGTCAAGTTCGCGCCGCGTCGACGCGATGCCCTTGTCCAAGAGAGCCGGGGCGAAACTGGCCGAGATGTCCCAGCGGCCGTCCGCGATGCTGTCGTCGGCCATCGCAGCCCCAATGTTGTAAGTCAGGCCTTCCTTGTCGCGTACGATACCCATCAACCGTCCGGTGAAACCGCTGCCGAGAATCGCAGTACCCACGCGCAGAGCCAATGCGTCGGGATCCTTGTAGCGAAGCCCCGTCGGTTGTCCGATGAGCACCGACACGCTCGGCTTGTCGGCGAGCGGTACCGATACTTCGCCGGCGGCCTTCAGTACCGCAGCCATCGCCGGCCGCACATAGTCTTGCCCGCCGGTCCAGCCGGAAAACGCCTTGTCGATCTCGGCTTGAGCTTCAGCCGCTGCCACGTCGCCGACCACGACCAGGGTCATGTGCGCGGGACCATAATATTTGGCGTGAAAGGCCTTGAGCTCATCGAGGGTTGCGGCCTTCGCCGCCGCCTTGTAATCGCTGACCGTGTGCGGCCGGTTGGGGTGGCCCGGCGGGAATGTTGCGCGGCCGAAGGCTTCCTGCGCGCGCGCTTCCGTGTTCTGCGCCGAGGCTTCCAGCGCGCCGATGAATTGCTGCTTCGCCTTGTTGAACTCTTGCGGCTGCAGGGCGGGCGTGCGCAGTTCCGCGGCGATCAGGCCGATCACCAGGGGCAGGTCCTTCTTGAGGCACTTGGCGCGAATCTCCAGCGACTGCGTGCCCACACTGAAGGCGATTTCAGCGCCGACATTGTCCAACTGTTCGGCAATCGCAAACTTGTCGAGCTTCTTCGTGCCGCGGTCGAGCATCATGCCCGCGAGCGTGGGAACGGCGATATTGCCGGGTTCGGCCATCGCATCGCCCGCCGGCAACGATCCTAAAATCACGACCACGTCTTTCACGTCGGTGTGATAGGTGATGAGATCGACTCCCGCAATTTGCGAGCGGTGGCTCTGGTCGGCCACGCTCGCCGCGGCGGCGGCGCTCACCAAGAACAGTGCGGCCAGTACATGGTGTCGCATCACGAGCCTTTCTCCGCGGCCGGCGGCACCGGAATGAACCAGCCCGTCGTACTCTGATCGTCTTTGAGATACTCCTTGGCGACGCGTTGCACGTCCGCGGGAGTCACTAGCTGCACCTTCTGCGGGAAGGTCACATACAGAGTCCAATCGCCCACGGCGATCCACTCGTTGATCTCCGCGGCAATCGCGGCGGTTCCATCGCGCTTGTAGGCTTCGGCGGCGGTGAATTGCTGTTTCACGCGCGCCACTTCAGCCGCCGTCACCCCGTCGGATTTGATCTTGGCGATTTCCCCCAGCAGTGCCCTCTCGACCTGCTCATGTTCGGCGCCCGGCGCGAGAACCGCGTACACCGTATGCAGCGACAGATCGTGATGCAGATCGGTGCCGGCGCCTGCATTCAACGCCAGCCCCTGATCGACGAGCGCTCGATACAGCCGCGCGTTCTTGCCCGAACTCAAGATGGCATCAAGGATGTCGAACGCCGGCTGATCGCCGTCGCGGCCATTCGGGACCTTGTGCGCGATGATCACGGTTCCGAGTTCTCCCGGGCGCTTGACGGTGACGCGCCGTTCCCCGCTCTGCGCCGGTTCTTCGGTGTACATCGTGGGAATAGGCGCAGGAGAATGCGCATACACGCCATAGTATTTCTTGATCAGGTTCAAGGTGGCGGCGGTATCGAGGTCGCCGATCACCGTCACCGTCGCGTTATTGGGCCAATAGAAGGTATCGTAGAACTCGCGCAATCTCGCGATGGGAACGTGTTCGATGTCGCTCTTCCAGCCGATCGTCGGATGATGGTACGGCAGCGCCTCGTAAGCCGCCGCCGTCACCTCTTCCATGAGCACATTGTCCGGATCGTTCTTGCCGCGCTCGTATTCATTGCGCACCACCGTCATTTCCGACTGTCGGTCGGCCTCGCGCAGCCACAGATGGCGCATGCGGTCGGCTTCGATGGCGATGTACCCTTCCAGGCTCTCCCGACCGATGGTCGCGAAGTAATTGGTGCGGTCGAACGACGTGGTGGCGTTGAACTGCCCGCCGACGCGTTCCAGAAACTGCTTGATGCTGTTGCCCCTCGGGTCATTGAAGCCCTCGCTCCCCTTGAACATCATGTGCTCGAGGATGTGCGTCGCTCCGGTAGTGCCCGTCACCTCGTTGCGCGAGCCGACTTGATAGGTCACTTGAAAAGTCACCACCGGCGCCGAATGATCCGGCACCAGCAACACGGTGAGCCCATTGCTGTCGAGCCGATACTCGTCGATTCCGCCTAGCGACTTGACGAAGCTGAATCCCGCCGCCACGGTCGAAGACGCAGCCGGAGTCGGCGCTGCCGGAGGTTGCGCCCCGGCTGCGGCCTTGGCGGGTTGTGCAACGGATGCGGCCTTGGCAGGCTGCACAGCGGCTGGAGCCGCGGTGGCCGATGCCGCGGCTGGGTACGAGGCGCCGAGCGCCGCTACGCTTGCGCAGCCGACCCGGGCAGCCAGGATCATCCTCGACACCCGGGTTTTGAATTTCTCAACCATACGATTCCTCATCATGAGCGGCCCTCGGTCGGCCGCAATCTTCCATTGTAGATGCTTACGCGAAGGGGCGGTTCACAATCATGAGAACGCTTAAGGTGCTAGGCGGCGACCGGCTGCACTTCATCGGCCCATACCCGGAAGCGCTGTAAGACGTTGGGGCCAAAGGTCATGCACATGGCGACATCCGCGGCATCACGTCCGCGGGCTATCAGCACGCGACCCATGCGCCGTTGATTGTTGCGGGGATCGAAGATGCGCCATCCGCCTCCGAGGTATGCTTCGAACCAACCGGCAAAGTCCATGGGTGCGTCCATGGCCGGCACTCCGATGTCG
>DASWEO010000230.1:0-15741 GCA_036394715.1 Steroidobacteraceae bacterium | reverse complement strand
GCGGCGATGTAGCGGCCCGGTTCAGCGATGATGCGCATCGACGGCGGGAGTTCCTGCAATGCCGCGCGAATCGGCGCGCAGAATTCTTCGATGGGCATGCAATTGTGCATGTACTCCACCGGAAAGCCGCCGCCGATGTCCAGGATACCGGGGGTGTGGCCCGTCTGCGCGGCAAGGCCCATCAGGCCGCTGCATCGGGCGATCGCCTCGACGAACATCGCGGGGCCCGCCGCTTGCGACCCGACGTGGAACGACAGGCCGTCGATCTTGATCCGCAATTCGGCCGCCAGCTGAAATAGGCCGGCAACCGCTTCGGGTTCACAGCCGAACTTTCTCGACAAATCGCATCGAGCCTCGGGGCTGCTGAATGCGACCCGAATCAGCAGCGAGGACCGATTGCGATACTTCACGAACTTGCGCAACTCATCGGGGTTGTCGATGACGAATCGATCGACACCGTAGGCCAAGGCGGTGCGAATGTCGCTGTCGCGCTTGATCGGGTGCGTATGAATGCAGCGTTCGGGCGCCACCTTCAGGCGCCGCACCAATTCCACTTCGCCATTGGTCGCCAAATCGAAAAAGGCACCTTCGGCATGCAGCGCGTTGATGACCGAAGAATGCGGCAGGGGCTTCAGGGCGTAGTGAAGATCGACGCCGGGCAGCGCCGCCGCGAGGCGCCGATATTGCGCGCGCACGCGCTCGACATCGATGACGAACAACGGCGAACCATAGCGGGCCGCCAGGTGCTTGATCGACTCGTGCGCCAACGGATCCACCGCGGGGTCCAGCTCCAGTGGTTCGTCGGCGACGTAAGAACTCGGACTCAGCACGGTTTTGGCCACTAGCTCACGCTCAGTTCGAGAGAATCGTCGCCCATGCCGCTGGCGCGCTGCAGACGGTCGAGAATCGCCGCCCAGCGTTCATCCTGGGGCAGGCTTTGAACGAAGATCCTGACGCAACCGGCGCGGTCCAGGGTTCGTAGATGGTTGTAGAGATTGTGCGCGTAAACGTCGGGCCTCTTGCCCGCATTGATCCAGGTCATGTGGCGCTGGGTCTGCAGCGGCGGCCGCATGGCGAGTACCGCCACCTTTTCCTCGCGCGCGGCAACCTCGCCGGCGCGCACTTCGAGGTCGTCGGACGGCACGATTTCGAGGGGGGTGGAGGGCGCATAGTGCAGAGCGCGATCACCCGGGGTGCGGGGAGTGAATCCACCGATCGCGAGGTTTCCAACCACCTGTTCGAGCTGCGAGCGGGTGATGAAGCCGGGCCGCAGCAAGCGCGCCTCATTGTTGAGACAGGAGACGATGGTCGACTCCAGGCCTATCGGGGATTCCCCGCCATCCAGGATGACGCCGACCGCATCGCCCAGCTCATCGCGCACATGTTCAGGCTTGGTCGGACTCAAACGCCCGTAGCGATTCGCGGATGGCGCCGCGATGCCGCCGCCGAAGGCGTTCAACAGCTGCTGCGCTATGGGATGCGAGGGAACGCGGATTCCGATGCTGTCCTGGCCGCCCGTCACGATGTCATTGACGTTTTCCGCCTTGGGCAGAATCAGGGTCAGGGGGCCGGGCCAGAACTTGGCGGCCAATTGTTCCGCTACCGGCGGCAGCGAGGACACCCAGCGACGCAGGTATCGAGGATCGTCCAAATGCACGATCACCGGATGATCGGGCGGACGCCCTTTGACCTCGAAAATCTTGCGCACGGCCGCTGGATTGGAGGCATTCGCCCCGAGTCCATAGACGGTCTCGGTCGGAAACACCACCAGATCGCCGGCGCGCAGGGCCTCGACGGCTTCTTCGATTTCGGTCTGAGTAGCTCTTACCACGTACCCATGATATCAAGACTGCGATAGCAGCAGGCTTGCTGTCGCTTCCGAGAGGCCGATCTGTGGCGCAATGCCGCTTTTGCCCGTGCGAACGAGCAACTTTGCTTTACTTCACACGGGTGTCAACTGTCGGCGGAAGGATACATTGCATGAATACCAAGTCGAGCCAGCGCCCGAACTTGAATCCCACCTCGTGGAAATGGCCGACGCTGGTGAATCCAAGGCTGCGATGCAGGCCGATCGAGACGGCATTGTCGGCGTCGATTCCGGCAATCATGACATGCTTGGAGGCGGCGGCGGCGCGCGCCAAGAGCTCGACTACCAGCGACCGACCGATGCCCTGGCCGCGGCGGTCCGCTCGCACGTGGACGCTGTGCTCGACGCTGTGCCGATAGCACGGCCACGCCCGGAATTCACCGAACGTGCCGAACCCGACGACGCCCGATGCGTCCCGCGCCACGACCATGGGAAAGCCGTGCTCCCGTTTCGCATCGAACCAGGTTTCGCCGCGTGCCGGCGTAAACTCCTCTTCCGAATAGACCGCGGTCGAATTGCGAATGACTTCGTTGTAGATCGCCAGAATCTGCGGAAGATCGTGGCGGGAGGCGTTGTCTATCAGGGACGCCACGGCAGGCTCAATCGAGATAGGCCGGGAATTTCGGCGGCGCCATCATTGCCCATGCGGGCGTTTTCGATTTCAACTCATTCACGATCGTCACCTGCGCCCGGACTATCTCAGCGGCATAGTTTAGGCCAAAGTCTATGGGCCGCGAGTCACTCTGTCGCTGCCGCTGCTCGATATTTTCACGAGGACTCCCAGTACCTGCTCACCCGGCCCGACCACGCCCGGCACTACCAATCCTCGGATATCGGCTAGCTCCGTTCACCGGTCTGCCTTAGCATGGGCGTATGCACGGACCCGACCATGACCATGACCATGACCATGAGCGCGAGCACGGCACCTTAAGTCCGCTGGAGCTGCGAGTTCGCGCCTTGGAGACCGTGCTCACTCAGAAGGGTTACGTCGATGCCGCGGCGCTCGATGCGTTGATCGACACCTATCAAACCAAGATCGGCCCGCGCAACGGCGCGCAAGTCGTGGCGCGCGCCTGGTGCGGCCCCGCATTTCGACGCTGGCTGCTCGAGGACGCTACGGCGGCAATCGCTTCCCTGGGCTTCTCGGGACGGCAAGGCGAACATATGGTGGCGGTCGAGAATACGCCGCAGCAGCACAACCTGGTGGTGTGCACGCTGTGCAGCTGCTATCCCTGGCCCATCCTCGGGCTGCCGCCCACCTGGTACAAGAGTGCGCCCTATCGCGCTCGAGTGGTCAAGGACCCGCGCGGCGTGCTCGAGGACTTCGGCGTGAGGTTGCCCGAGACGGTGCGCATCCGCGTGTGGGATTCGACGGCTGAGGTACGCTATCTCGTGGTGCCGCAACGCCCAACGGGATCCGAACATCTCACCGAGCGCGAACTCGCTGATCTCGTGACTCGCGATTCCATGATCGGCACCGGTCTGCCGCTTCAGCCGCGCAGCTCGTCGGCGGGCGCATCCCCATGAGCTACCGCTCAAACGCCGATCTCGGCGGTCAGGACGGGCAGGGCGCCGTGCATCCGGAACCCGAGGGTGAACTGTTTCACGCGGCCTGGGAGCCGCGGGTTCTGGCGCTGACCCTGGCCATGGGCGCGACCGGCCTGTGGAATATCGACACCAGCCGCGCCGCGCGTGAGACGCTCGCGGATTATGGGGAACTCAGCTACTACCAGATCTGGCTGGCAGGACTGGAAAAGCTCCTGCTGCAGACGGGCGCGGTGCAGGCGGACGAGATCGCGCAGGGTCGAGTGATGCAGCCCTCCGTGCCCACCCGAAGTGTACTGCGCGCCGGCCAGGTCGCCGCCGTGCTGGCGCGAGGCTCGCCGACGGCGCGATCACCGTCGAGCCCCGCGCGCTACTCAACGGGCCAATGGGTGCGTACCTGCGCGGTCGCGCCCCGGCATCACACTCGCCTGCCCGCCTATGCACGCGGCAAGCGCGGCATCATCGAGCGGGTCCATGGTGCTCATGTATTTGCCGACATGCATGCTCAAGGTCTCGGCGAACAACCGCAATGGCTGTACACGGTGGCGTTCGATGAGCAGGAACTCTGGGATGCAAACACACGTCGCCAGCAATCCACCGTCTCAGTGGATGCCTGGGAGCCCTACCTGGAACCGGCATGAGCACCCCGCCTCCCGATCTACCGGGTTTCCCGAGCGACTCCGAGGGTCCCGTGTTCCAGGAACCCTGGGAAGCGAAGACCTTCGCCATGGTGCTCGAGCTGCACGAACGCGGCTTGTTTACTTGGACCGAATGGGCCGATGCCCTGGCGCATGAAATCCGCGCCGCACAGTCAGCCGGCGACGCCGATTCAGGCGACACGTACTATCAGCACTGGCTGCGCACGCTCGAATCCATGGTCGCGCGCAAGGGCGCGACATCCAACGAGGAACTCGGCCGGTATCGGCGTGCATGGGCCGAAGCCGCCGAACGCACACCGCACGGGCAACCCGTGGAACTAGGATCGCCCGACAGCGGATAACGATGGCGTCGGAATGGCTTTTGCTGCGTCCGCCACGACAACGAGCGCATTCGACTCCAAGCGGCAGCATGTCGCCTGCAGTCAACGCGCTACCGACGCCGTGACCTCCACCGGATCCAGCGCCGCGCGGGTCCAACTGCCGTCCTTCTGCCGATCGAGCTCGTACGCCGGCCAGTAGTGCTTGTCGAGCTTCAAGGTGATCACATCCGTTTGGCCGTTCCAGCTCACCGTCTTCAACCGCAATGACGCCCGATCGGGCTTACCGCTGACGGCCCTGATGAAGGCGTCAAGGTCGGCCGTCGGTTGACCATCGACTTCGGTGATGCGCCTGCCCGCGTACAGCCCGTAATGCGTCGCCGGCGAGCCGTAAAAGAAAAAGGACACGAAGACGCCGTACGGAGCGATCCCGCGCTGCGCGGCCATGGCGCGGTGCGGGGCTTGAAGCGTGGCGCCGGCCCAGATCAGCACGCGATCGACGTCGCGGCCGTCGAGTGCCACCGTTTTCATCTGCAGCGTCTTCTCGGCGCCGTCGCGCCAAACGCTCACCTTGACCTCAGGACTCTGCACGGCGCGCTCGACCTCGCGGAAGCGATTCACCACCTTCCCGTCGATGGCGAGCACCAGATCGCCGGGCTCGAGCAGCGCCGCGGCGGGTGAGCCCGCCACCAGCCTATCGATGCCGAGCACCTGCCGGCGCTGCGGGTTGTGCTCCTCGAAGCGCCGTACCCATTCATCCGGCAAGCCCAGCCCACGGGCGCCCGCCAGGGACTGCACATTGAACTCCGCCTCGAAGGAATACAGCGGCCGACGGTCGGCCACCACACCGATCATCTCCGAGACCAGCTCCGCCGGCATGCCGCGGTTGACCTGTTCGAGCTCGCGCTGCGATTCGAACGCGAAACTCGACCACAGCGCGAGCACATTGCCTTTTTCATCCGCCAGCACGCCGTCGTAGTCACCCGGAGGATTGATGAGACTCACCGCCTCTAGATTGCTGTCGCGAAAACGCAGCGTGCGCGACAGCGGGAACGAGACCACATCCACGCTGGATATCTGGGTCTTCTGCGACAGGATCTTCGAATCGGCGCGCTGTCCCACCACCCAAACATCATCGCCCGCGCTCAAGGATTTGGTGAGCAGAGTCGCGGCGCGCACGGGTGTCGCACCGATCGACTTCGGGTCGTAAGCCACCACGGCAAGATTGTGCAGTGGGTGAATGAACACGACCTTGCCCGGGACCTCGACCGTGCCGGCGAAGGTGATTCGCACGTCTCCCATGGCGATCGGCACCGTGTTGCGGTCGATCGCCACCAGCCCGCGCTCGGCGTCGACGATGACGCCCGTGCCGTGATAGTTCTTCTCGGTGACGCCGGATACGGAGTACGGCATGTCGAAGTTCACCATCACCAGCGATGGCGCCAGGCGGTCGATGCGCGCATCGCCGGTCTTGGCGAACTCCGTCGAGGCCGGCTTGACGCCGGCCGGGGCGGGTCCCGAGCTGATGCCGACGCAGGGCCAGGTTCCCAACGTGTCGTCGCGCTTACACTTGCGCGCCGGGAACCAGCGCCTATCCATGCGAATCACCTTCAACTGGGCGGCTCGCGGATCTTCCAGAGTGGCATAGCGAACCGGCGCCCGCGCGCCGTCGGCCAGGTCCGCGAGAGCGGCCTCGAAATCCTTGAGATTGTCGACTTTCTTGCCGTTGAACGAGCTGATCAGGGCCGCGCGCGGGATGCCGGCGCTGCCGAAAACATAACCGGGGTTTGCGACATACACTCCATTGATGGGCACGTTGAAATGCCGCGCCTGCTGGTAAGACAGCGTGTGCACCACGGCTTCGCCGAATTCGATGTACTCGTCCGCGGTGATGGCGCTCAAGGACTTGACGTCGAGCCTCGCGCTGCGCGTCTCGCGGCCGCGCTGTACCTCTACATTGATCTGCCGTTCGACGTGGCTGTCGAGCACGTCCTCGAGCGCGAAGAATTCCGGGGTGGGTTTGCCGTCGATCGCCACGAGAATATCGCCCGGCGCCAACACCCCGTCGGCCGCAGATCCGGGCTGCACGTCCGCGACCACCAGCATGCCGGTCAATTTCGGATAGGCGCTGCGCAACCGCGCTTCAGTGTCGGAATTCAAGCCGAGGCGCCGGAGTTCATCGTAGGGCGTGTATTTGAATACCGTCTCCAGAGTGCCGCGCGGCACGGGCTTTCCCGCATCGATGAACTTCAATGCCCGCGTTACCGCCGGCAGGGGCAGGTAGAAGCTGGAGGCGGCGCCCGTCGCTCCGCCAGCATTCAGCGCCACCACCCGGCCTTCGATATCGATGACCGGCGAGCCGGAAGAACCGCCCGACGTGCTGGAGGCGGCTTGGTAGTAGAAGGTATTGAAATCGTTGTACTTGCCGTAGCCGTATTCGGGAGCCTCACGATCCAAGCGCGCCAAGGTGCCGGCAAGAATCGACAACTGCTCGCCGGCGTCATTGCCGACCACGCGGATTTCGCGGCCGATGACCGCGCCCGCCGGATACAGCGGCAATTCGGCCGGCTGGATGAACTTGAGTTTCGCGGGATCGTAGCGGTAGATGCCGAAGTCATGGATGGGATCGCGGTACACCGGATACAGCTGCACCTCCTCGCGATTGAGGAAGATCGCCTGCGCGGTCACGGGTCCCGGCGTCACGACATGCCGATTCGTCAAGATGAGTCCGCGCTTGGCGTCGATGACGAAGCCCGTGGCCTGCGCCGTCGTGTTCCACTCGGTGTCGAAGGCGCGCGTGCTGTCGATTTGAATGGTGACGACGCCGCTGGCGATTCTCTCCAAGGTCTGTGCCCAGCTGGCGGGCGAGCTCACGACCCCGGGCGCAGGCACCGGCGCCGGCACGTGAGTGGGAACAGGAGCGGGAGCAGCGGCGGCAAGGACGCGGGTTACGGACAACAGCAATACGGGCAGAAACGATGCAATACGGGACATGCCGATCCTAGGGTTAGATTGTGTTCAATGCCCGTGGTCGGACAAGATCAGGAACCAAACGGTTCCTAACAAGGCAAAACTCAGCATCACGGCGGCAGATCCCATGTCCTTGGCCATCCCGGCGAGAGGGTGACGTTCGGTACCGGATCGATCCACGACCGCCTCGACGGCGCTATTGAGAATTTCAACCACCAAAATCAGCAACATCGGGCTTACCAGCAGGGCACGCTCGACCCCCGTATCGCCGAAATACAGGCCTGCGGGAATGACCAGCAGCGCCAGCGCCACTTCCTGGCGAAACGCCGCCTCCTCCCGCCAGGTGTGCCGAAATCCTTGGAAAGAATAGCCAAAAGCCCGGAGAAGCCGCGTAATTCCGGTCGGTTTGTTTCTATCATTCATTCAAGCGGCGGGTTTCCATGCCAAATCCAGCTGTTTTGCAGCGCGTACATCATCGAGCCGCCGCACGGGCATTGTATGCGGAGCCGAGGAGAGTTTCTCGGGGTGCTGCTCCATTTCCCGCCGGATCGCGGCCATCGCGTCACAAAAACGGTCGAGATCCTCTTTGGCCTCCGTTTCGGTCGGCTCGATCAACAGGCATTCCGGCACCAGCAAGGGAAAGTACGTGGTCGGTGCGTGAAAGCCATAATCGAGCAGGCGCTTCGCCACATCCATCGCGGTGACCTGGTAAAGCCGGTTCTCCCGCTTCAACGTGATGATGAATTCGTGGCTGGCACGCCGCGTGGGATAGGCCGCTTCGAAGCCTGCCGCCTGCAGGCGCTTCATCAAGTAGTTGGCATTGAGTGCGGCAAATTCCGCCACTCGCACCATGCCTTCGCGGCCCAGCAGCCGCATATAGATATAGGCGCGCAGATTCACGCCGGCGTTGCCCATGAAGCCAGACAGCCGGCCGATCGACTGCGGCAAGTCGCGCTCGGTCAACCAACGAAAACGCGCGCCGTCCTTGCCGACCACGGGGATTGGCAAGAAGGGCAGCAGGCGCGCGCCGACGCCGACCGCTCCCGAGCCGGGGCCCCCGCCGCCGTGCGGCGTCGAAAAAGTCTTGTGCAAATTCATGTGAATGACGTCGAAGCCCATATCGCCGGGCCGTACCTTGCCGAGAATGGCGTTGAGATTGGCGCCGTCGTAGTACAGAAGCCCACCCGCTTCGTGCACGATGCGCGCGACCTCGATAATTTTGTACTCGAACACCCCGAGAGTGGACGGGTTGGTCAGCATGATGGCCGCCGTGGCCGGGCTCACGGCGGCCTTCAGCGCGTCGATATCGACGTCGCCGTTCTCATCGCAGGCAATCTCTTTGACGCTGCAGCCGCACATCGCGGCGGTGGCGGGATTGGTCCCGTGCGCGGCCTGCGGCACGATGATCTCATTGCGAGCCAGGTCATTTCGCGCCCGGTGGTAGGCGCGGATCATGGCGACCCCGGCGAACTCACCCTGCGCGCCGGCCATGGGCGTGAGGCTGACGCCCCGCATACCGGTGATTTCCTGCAGCATTTCCTGCAGCTCGTACATGCAGGCCAGAAACCCCTGAGGCTCGGGCCCGAGCGGATGCCTGCCGAGAAATTCCGGCAACATGGCGAAAGTGTTGCATGCCTTGGGGTTGTACTTCATGGTGCAGGAACCCAAGGGATAAAAGTGCGTGTCGATCGAGAAATTCATCTGCGAAAGGCGCGTGAAATGACGCACCACCTGCAGCTCGGACACCTCGGGCAGCATGGGCGGGGCCGCACGGCGTAGATGCACGGGAATTTCGGCCGAGCCCGCAACGCGCGGCGGAAACTGCGTGCCGGCGCCTCGCCCCGGCTTGCTCAGCTCGAATATCAGGGGCTCTCGCAATTGCAATTCTGGCATGGTCGGTCCTTTAGAGTTCATCCGCATCCGCTGGTCGGTCGTTCCGACGTTCCCGCGGAAACGCGTGCCGCAAGACGCTCCGTTTACGCCGCGACACGCGATTTAAGCCGCGGCACGCGAAGGGCTCATCACATCAGCGAGCGCGCTGGCATAGGTATCGATGTCCGCCTCTAGTTTGGTCTCGGTCGCGCACACCAGGAGCGCATGGCCCAATTCCGGGTAACGGTCGACGAGGTCGAGTCCCCCGAAGATTCCGCGGCGCGCCAGGGCGCTCAAGACCGGCGCCACCGGCCGATCGAGGAGCAAGACGGCTTCATGAAAGCGCGGCGCCGTAAATGCCGGTTTGACGCCGGCGACTCTGCTGAGCGCCGCCGCCAAATCGGCGGTGCGCTGCAGACTGGCTGCCGCCACTCGTTCGAGACCTGCGGCGCCCAGAAGCGACATGTAAATGGTTGCAGCCGTCACCATCAGGCCCTGGTTGGTGCATATGTTCGAGGTCGCCTTGCTGCGCCGTATATGCTGCTCGCGCGCCTGCAATGTCAGGCTGAATCCAGGACGACCCTCGGTGTCCAACGTACGTCCGACGATTCGCCCCGGCATCTGCCGCACGTACTGCATGCGCGTCGCCATGAATCCGAAATAGGGTCCGCCCGCCGCCAAAGGCACACCCAGCGGCTGTCCTTCGCCGCAAACGATGTCCGCGCCTTGCATGCCGCCGATCCGCGCGCCCCACTGCCCCGGGGCTTTGAGCAGCGCCAGCGATGTCGGGTTGACAACCGCGATCAGCAGGATTTTATTTTCGTGCGCCCAGTCCGTCAGCGCATCGATTTCTTCCAGGCTGCCGAAGAAGTTCGGCTGCTGTATCACCAAGGCGGTGACATCCTGGCCGTTGTAGGGCTGCAGGGATTCGAGCGGCGTACGCCCCGCCGTTCGATCGAAATCAACCGTCTCGAACACGATGCCCTGATTGCCCGCGATCGATTTCGCCACCTGGGCATAGGTCGGATTCACCGCGCGCGGCAGTAGAATGCGCCGCGAGCTCGCGGCGCGATTGGCGCGTACCGCCATGAGACAGGCTTCGGCCAGCGCCGACGCACCGTCGTACAGCGATGCATTCGATACTTCCATACCGGTCAGGGCGCAGATCATCGATTGATATTCATAGATCAATTGCAAGGTGCCTTGGCTCGCCTCTGCTTGATAGGGCGTGTACGCGGAATAAAATTCGCCGCGAGTCGCGATCGCCCACACCGGCGCCGGGATGTGGTGTTCATAGGCTCCGGCGCCGATGAAATTCAACGGCCGGCCGTCGCTCGCCGCGCGGTCGGCCATCAGACGTCCGATTTCCATTTCAGAGAGCGCGGGCGGCACGCCGAGCGCACCTGCCCGCAGTTCGCCGGGAATTTCGTCGAACAGTTGGTCGATCGACCGCACGCCGATCACTTCCAGCATGCGGGCGATATCGTCGGGGGTGTGAGGAATGAACGCCATGCAAGGATCTCCTACTTGGCTTCTTCAGCGAGGTAATTCGCGTAGTCCGCGGCGCTCAGCAGCGCGCTGTCGTCGACCGGCGCATTCGTCTGCACGCGGAACATCCATCCGGCCCCATAGGGATCCTGATTGAGCAGTTCGGGTTGGGTCGCCAGCTGGCCATTGCTCGCGGTGACCTTGCCGCTCACCGGACTGTAGACATCGGAGGCCGCCTTGACGGATTCGACGACTGCGCTCGCCTCGCCGGCTTTGACGGCGCGGCCCACTTCCGGAACCTCGACGAACACCAGATCGCCGAGCGCACTCTGCGCGTGTTCGGTAATGCCGATTTCAACGGTCCCGTCAGGCTCGCCGTGCGCCGCGCGCACCCACTCGTGGCTCTTGGTGTATCGCAAATCACTTGGAATGTTGCTCAAATGCATGTCCCCCTCAAGCTAGACTGAAATCAACGCCTTCCCATGACGCACGAACGGCGTCTTGACGATGCTCGCGGGATGCAATTTGCCGCGAATCTCGACTTGCACGCCGACGGAAGCTGTTTTCGGCACGCGCGCCAGCGCGATGGAGCGATTCAAAGTTGGAGAAAATGTCCCGCTCGTCACTTCGCCGGCGGGCACGACTTTCTGATGGCTGCGCAGCACTCCGCGCTCTTCGAGCAACAGGCCGACGAGTTCGTCTCCGGGCGTGCGCCGCGGAATTTCCAGCGCCCCGCGCCCGATGAAATCTCGGTCGCCCGGTTCGAATGCCACCGTCCAGGCCAACCCCGATTCCAGAGGATGATGATTTTCATCCATGTCATTGCCGTATAGATTCATTCCCGCTTCCAGGCGCAAGGTATCTCTCGCACCCAATCCCGCGGGCTGAATTCCCTGGGCGCGCAGCGCATTCCAGGTCTTGGCGGCGTCGGCGGCCGGCAGCATCACTTCGAAACCATCTTCGCCGGTGTAGCCGGTCCGAGCGATGAACCAGCCGTCGAAGGTTCCGCCGAAGAAAGGCGCCAATTCACCCGCGGCGGCACGCTGCGCCGGCGCCAGCAGCGGCAGGGTCTTCTCCCGGGCATTCGGACCCTGAATTGCGATCATCGCCAAATCGCTGCGCAGGGTGGCGGACACGGTGAAAGGCGCCGCATGCCGGCGAATCCACGCGAGATCCTTGTCGCGGGTGCCGGCGTTCACGACCACGCGAAACCAGGTGTCGGACATGAAATAGACGATCAAATCGTCGATCACGCCGCCGCTCGGCAGCAACATGCAGGAATAGAGCGCCTTGCCGGGAACCTTCAGCCGGCCGACATCGTTGGCCAACAGGCTCCTCAAGAACTCGCGGACTCGATCGCCTATGAGGTCGACGACCCCCATGTGCGACACGTCGAACATGCCCGCGTCGCGGCGCACCGCGTGGTGTTCTTCGATCTGCGAACCATAGTGAAGCGGCATTTCCCAGCCGCCGAAATCGACGATTTTCGCGCCCTGCAGAACGTGGGTGTCATAGAGCGCAGTCTTCAGGCCCATCGCAACCTCGCAGCGAAAGAAAAGGAGACACGAGCACCGGTGTGCCTTGCCCCTCTGTCCTTTGAACCTGAGAGATCGCGCGCCCTTGATGAGCGCTGCTCCCCTTCGGTGGATCGCCGCTGCGATCGCTCTCCAGAGATCGCGAGAGTCTGCCGTTCATGTGCCTGAGCGTTTCCGGGCGGTTGCGCCTTCGGCGGTCCCAAGTCGAAAGGACTCTCTCCAGACAGCTCTTATCGCGATCCCGATATGATACACCATCCGCTTCGGGCGGTGCGAAGGACGGAATGGAATTATCGGCATGACCCAACATATCGTCGTCTCGCTGGCCGTCACTGCTGCCTTTGCCGCCGTGACTCTGGCGCCGCCCTGCACGGCATCGGCGGCGCCCGCGAATATTTCCGATGCGTCGCCGGAGGCGATAAAAACGCGGCTCGACCGAATCTACGACGATGCGTGGCAGCGCTGGCTGCGCGAGGATCCGACCCTGGCCACCAGCATCGGCGACTCGCGCTACAACGATCGCTGGCCCGATCTATCGCCGGCGGCCATCGAGAAAACCAACGACGCCGATCAGGCCGCGCTTGCGGCGCTCGGCGCGATCGATTCTGCGGCGCTCGGTTCGCCTGATCGGCTGAACTACGACGTCGTCAAATTCGAGTTCGAGCGCCGTTTGACGCTGGCTCGGTTCAAACCCCGCCTGTGGTGGATCACACAGCTCGGCAGTGTGCAGACTCCGAACAGTCTGCAAACCTCGAGCGAAATTGCGGAAATCTCGCCGTTTGCGACGGTGCGGGACTACGAGAATTGGATCGCCCGGTTGCGCGGCTTCGGCGCCTATCTGGATCAGGGCACCGAATTGCTGAAGATAGCGGTCCGCGAAAAGCGCACTCAGCCTCGTGTGATCATGCTGCGAATCAAGCCGCAAATTGCGGCGCAACGGGCCGCGACTCCGGAGGCCAGTCCCTTTTTCACGCCGTTCGCGCACATACCGAGCTCCATCTCCGCCGCTGAACGCGAACGCCTGATCGACGCCGGAAAGACGGCGATATCCGCGGTGGTGCTGCCGGCATTTGCGCGCTTCGATCGGTTTTTCAATGAGACGTACCTGCCGGCCTGTCGCGACGGCGTCGGCCTGTCCGAGACTCCCGAAGGTCTTGCCTATTATCGCGCGCTCATCCGCTATCACACGACGACTGATCTCAGCGCCGACGACATCCATCGCATCGGCCTCGACGAGGTCAAGCGCATTCGCGCCGAGATGGATAAAATCATCGCCGCCGTCGGCTTCAAGGGCAGTTTCCAGGAATTTGCGCACTACCTGCGCACGGATCCGAAGTTCTTCTACACCGATCCGACCGAATTGCTGCACGGGTACATGGTCATTGCCAAGGGCATCGATCCGAATCTCGTCACGCTCTTCGGCAAGCTGCCGCGCACACCCTACGGCGTCCGCGCCATACCGGACACCAGTGCGCCGAATTCGACGACGGCGTACTACCAGCCCCCGGCCGCCGACGGATCGCGCCCCGGGTACTACTACGTCAACTTGTACAAACCGGAGGCGCGGCCGAAATGGGAAATGGCGGTGCTCACCAGTCATGAAGCGGTGCCCGGCCATCATCTGCAAATCGCCCTGCAGTACGAGAACGCTGCCGGTGTCCCGATGATCCGGCGTATGGCCGATTTCACCGCCTATGCCGAGGGGTGGGGCCTGTACGCCGAAAGTTTGGGCGATCAGCTCGGTCTGTATTCGGATGCCTACGGCAAATTCGGTCAACTTACCTATGACATGTGGCGCGCCGTGCGCCTGGTAGTGGACACAGGGCTGCACGTCAAGGGATGGACTCGTCAGCAGGCTATCGAGTATTTCATGGCCAACGCGCCGAAAAGCGAACTGGATATCACCAACGAGATCGACCGCTACATCGCCTGGCCGGGCCAGGCCCTGGCCTACAAAGTCGGACAAATGAAAATCCTCGAACTGCGCGCGACGGCGCAGCAGACGCTGGGGCCGAAGTTCGATATCCGCGAGTTCCACGACGTCGTACTGTCGACGGGCGCGGTGCCGCTGTCGGTGCTGGAGCGGGTGGTTCAAAGATGGCTCGCCGCCAAGCAGGCGACAAGCACCAAGCCGTAGACACCGCGGCTATCCGCCCGACTTTTTCGCCGGCCACCCCAATTTGACCAGCTCCGCGACAATCACGTCACGATGATCGCCCTGAATTTCAATGACACCCTCGCGGACCGTGCCCCCGGAGCCACAGCGCTTCTTGAGTTTGGTGGCCAAGGATTCGATGTCGGTCAGCGACATCGGCAGGCCGCTGATCGTCGTGACACCCTTGCCTGCCCTCCCCTTGATCTCCCGGCCCACTCGCACGGCTGCGGGTTTGGCGGCGCCGGGGGCGCCCTTCGGGCACACACATTCACGCACCGGTCTGCGACAATTGGGACAGAGACTTCCCACTCCGGTCGAGTAAATGATGCGCGCGGTCATTTCTGTATTATGCCGATTAGCTTTCGCGGACCGCCATCCCCCAGCTTCGAAGATTCACCAGGACTTCCCATGGGCTTTGCAGATCCTGTTTCACTGCACGGGCGGCACGTATCGCTCGTGCCGCTTTCTCATTCGCATCACCACGACCTCGTGGAGGCGGTGAAGGACGGCGAGCTGTGGACCTTGTGGTACACCAAGATTCCCACGCCCGAAGGATTGCGGGTGGAGATCGACCGGCGCTTGGAGCTTCAACGCCAAGGTTCGATGATTGCATTTGCCGTCATCGAACAGTCAACCCGCGAAGCAGTGGGCATGACGACGTTCATGAACATCGATGCGGTCAATCGGCGCGTGGAAATCGGCTCCACGTGGTATCGAAAGCGCGTTCAGCGCAGTGCCTTGAACACCGAGTGCAAGCTGCTGCTGTTGACTCATGCGTTCGAACAGCTAAATTGCATTGCCGTGGAATTCAGAACCCACTTCTTCAACATGCAAAGCCGTGCTGCCATTGAACGACTGGGCGCGAAATTGGACGGCGTGTTGCGGCAGCACCAGATCGCAAGCAACGGCACTTTGCGCGATTCCTGCGTGTACAGCATTCTCGATCGCGAGTGGCCGACGGTGAAGACCCATCTCACTCATCGGCTGAACCCGGCCTAGGAGCCTGTCTGACTAATGATCGCCGTCGCGAGGGCGACCCACAGCGAGCAGATTTTTGCGATCGTTTCGCGCGCATAGTGGGTACTATGTAAGCGAAAGGATCGCAAAAAGATGCCGCCGTGGGGCGGCCGCAGCAGGCGCATCATTAGTCAGACAGGCTCCTAAGCTCCTAGTGCGCGCGGCGGCGCCAAAAGTCTGGACCGCGACCGGATCCGCGGGTCGTCAGACGACCCGCGAGCGGCGTCCGCCGCCTGCGAAATCGGCGATATTGGCGGCCATCTCGTCGAGGCAGCGCTGCCGGGCTTCTCGCGCCGCCCACGCCACGTGCGGAGTC
>DASWEO010000229.1:0-1719 GCA_036394715.1 Steroidobacteraceae bacterium | reverse complement strand
AACGCGCATCGAGCGCACCGAACAGATCGCGCTGCAGGCACTCGATGCGATCAAGCGCGAGGTCGGCCCGGATAATGTCGAAATCAGCCTCGGTTTCGTCGGAACGCAGCCGCCCAATTACCCCATCAATACCATTTATCTCTGGAGTTCCGGCTCGGAGGAAGCGGTGCTGCAGGTGCAGCTCAAGCCCGGCGCGGGGATCGGGATCGAGGATTTGAAGGAGCGGCTGCGTCACAAATTGCCTCAAGAGTTGCCGGGTGTACGCTTTTCATTCGAACCGAGCGACATCGTCAGCCGGGTGATGAGCTTCGGTGCGCCGACTCCAATCGAGGTGGCAGTGAGCGGGCCGAACCTCGCCGATAGCCGCCAATACGCCGATAAGCTGCGAGCAAAATTGGCACAGGTGCCGGCACTGCGAGACCTGGCATTCGAGCAGGAACTCGATTACCCGACCGTAAAAGTCACCGTAGACCGCGAGCGAGCCGGCGTTCTGGGGGTGACGACTGGTGACGTGGCTAATTCGCTCGTCGCCGGCACGTCATCCAGTCGCTATACCGCTCCAAATTATTGGGCCGATCCCAAGACCGGCATCGGCTATCAGGTGCAGGTCGAGATCCCGGAGCGGAAGATTAACTCCCTCGAGGACGTGAAGAACCTGCCGATCGCTCGTCGGTCGGACCAACAGATTGACCTGCGCAATGTGGCCGCCGTCACCGACGGCACAGCACTCGGCGAATACGATCGCTACAACATGCAGCGCATGCTGACACTGAGCGCGAATATCTCCGGCGAGGATCTGGGACGCGCGGCTGCCCAGGTGCAGCAAGCCGTCAGCGATACAGGAAAGCCGCCCGCTGGGGTGAACGTGAAATTGCGCGGGCAGGTCGAGCCGATGATGGAGATGTTCGGAGGCCTGCGTCTCGGGCTCTTGATAGCGGTGGGTGTCATCGTCCTGATGCTGACTGCCAATTTCCAATCGTTCCGTCTTTCCCTCGCGGTGGGATTGACGATTCCCGCCGTCATCGCCGGGGTCGTAGTCATGCTTTGGCTCACCCGGACCACACTCAACATTCAATCCTTCATGGGCGCGATCATGGCGATCGGCGTGGCCGTGGCAAACGCCATCCTGCTCGTGACTTTCGCTGAGCGCAGCCGAGTCGCGGGCCGCGAACCATGGGAGGCAGCCATAGAAGGCGCACGGAGCCGTCTGCGTCCGATCCTGATGACGAGTTTCGCGATGCTGGCCGGGATGGTGCCGATGGCGCTGGGCCTGGGCGAAGGCGGAGCGCAAAGCGCGCCGCTTGGGCGGGCAGTGATCGGCGGTCTCCTCGGCGCAACGTTCGCCACGCTCGTCATCCTGCCGGCGATCCTGGCCACGCTGCAGTCGCGGCATGCTCGGATTTCTGCCTCGCTCGATCCTCACGACCCGCAGAGCCGCTATTTCGAGTCCGAGCCGCGGCTCGGGCCGGTGCCGTACCGTGGCGACCGAACCGGAGAATCCCGGGCGGTGGCGGCGGAGTAAGCGAACAGTCAGAATGGATGTCTAAAGGTGAAGCACTATGAATTTCACAAGTCGAACGGTCATCAAGGTCTTGTTAGTAGTGGTCGGCGTCGGGGCTGGAAGCATCGTCGTCGAGCAGCAACGCCTGGCGGCATCGCCATCGCCAGCGAACTCAGCGAAGGTCGACAACCCTCCGCGGGTCGAGGTGGTGCGGCCGC
>DASWEO010000228.1:0-3307 GCA_036394715.1 Steroidobacteraceae bacterium | reverse complement strand
AATCCCAGGATGGCCACTGATGGGATCAGCGCCCAGGAATACAGCTCGTCGGTATGCTCGAACTTCTGCACGGATTGCGCGGTTTTCTCGAGGCGATTGATTTGCTCGTAAATCTTCTGCAAGGAATCGGTATCGGTGGCGCGGTAAAACGTGCCGCCGGTCACGCTGGCCACGGTCTCGAGGGTCTTCTCGTCCACATCCACTTTGTCCATGATCAAGTGAAGGCGGCCGGCCTCGTCCCGAACCGGAATGGGCGCCATGCCGCGCACGCCGACGCCGATGGTATAAATCTTTACGCCCAGCGCCTTGGCCGCTTCCGCCGCGGCGACGGGTGAAATCTTGCCGGTGTTGTTCATGCCGTCGGTCAGCAGAATCATCACCTTCGATTTTGCGGCTGTGGTGCGCAAGCGATTGACGCCCGCGGCTATGCCTGAACCGATGGCGGTGCCGTCGTCGGCCGCAACGGCGGTGCTGACGCGTTCGAGATTCTGCTGCAGCCAATCATGATCGAGGGTGAGGGGGCTGACCAGGTAAGGGGCGGCAGCAAATGCGATCAGCCCGATGCGGTCGCTCGGCCGCTCCTCGATGAATTTCGACACCACGGACTTGACCACCTCGATGCGGTTCACGCGCCGGTTGTCCACCAGAAAGTCGAGCGCCTGCATGGAACCCGACACATCGAGTCCGAGCACGATGTCGATTCCATTGGCGGTCACTTCGGTGCGGCTGTGCTCGCGCTGCGGTCGGGCGAGTCCGACAATCATGAGTGCAGCGGCGAGCAGGGGAAACAGCCACACCCAGCCTCCCACGCGAGCTCGACTGCCGCGGGCTACCTCTCGGGCAAGACCGACATCCGAGAACTCGATGGCCGCGACGGGGCCGCGTCGGCCACGCAAAAGCATCACCATGGGCAGCAGCGTCAGAAGCCACAGCCACTCAGGTTGAAGGAAGCGAATCACGGGCCTCCTTGATGTGGACCGGCGGGGCTTCGCGCGCGTCTGCCGCGGGTGGTGGTTTGGATGATTCGGTCACGAAGCTGCGCGCGCTGCGCTGCAGGGACTCCAAAATCTGTCGGGACAAGGACACGCCGGCGAATTTGGCCAGATCGCATTGGTTGAGGAACTCGGCCAGCAAGTTGCGATGCGCGGCCAGCGCTGCGTTCGAGGTTTCCAGCAGGTCGCGCAGAAACTCCTCGGTGGTGCGATGAGTGGCCGTGACCATGAACTGCACTTCGATGTACTGGCGCACGATGTCCGAAACGGCGATGGAGAATTCTCGTGCGCTCGCGGGATCCAAGAGCCTGCGGATATCTTCGAGACGCTGCAGCGCCGCCTCGAAGGGCAGCAGGACTCGCGGCCTGCTGCCGCGGCGGTGCCGGCGCCAGGCGGCATAGCCACCGAGGACGAGCAGCGCTGCTCCCGCCAGCAGAGCCGGTATCAGCCAGGGCGGAAGCATGCCTTTGGGCCCGCGGATGTCGCGAATATCTTCGTCGGGCGCGGGTGCAGTCCCAGACCCAGACGCAGGTGCTGACGCAGAATTAGATGAAGGCGCAGATGGGGATACACGTGCCGGTGTATCCGCAGGCGAGAATGTAGGCGCAGGTGCACGGGCGGGCGCAGGGGGAAAAAAAATCTCAGGGGTCGACGGGGCCAGAGTCACGGGCGCAGAAGCACGGTCAGACGCAGCCGTCGAGGCAGGCGCGGACGCACGTGCCGCCACAGGCATAGATCCGGCCGCCGCCAGGAGGCTGATTGCCACGGCGGCGCGCGCAGGGGAGGCGCGATTGCTCATGCGGGCGCTCATACGCGGCGGCGTTCACGGGTTTTGAAGAATCGTTGCAGGGCGGGCATATAGGGCGAATCGGTTTTGAGTTCCAGGGTGTCGACGCCCTCGGAGCGAAAGTCGTTCACCAACCGCCGTGCATGTTCGACCGCCAGCTCGTTGAAGCGCTTGCGCACGGCGGGGTTGCCGGTGTCGAGCTCGATGATCTCTCCGGTTTCCGCGTCTTCCAGCGCGAGAACACCGACGTTGGGAAGCTCCTTCTCGCGCGGGTCCGCGACTTGCACGGCGATGAGGTCGTGGCGTCGATTGGTCTGACGCATGGCGCGGCGCAATTCCACGCGCGTGCGCACGGGATCTCCGGGGGATTGGAAATCGGAAATCAGAAACACGATGGCGCGCCGGTGCAGGACGTGATTGGCCACATCGAGGGCCTTCACGCTGTCGGTGCCGCGGCCCTCGGGCGTGTGATACAGGATGTCGCGCACCACGCGGAGCACATGGCGCCGGCCCTTCTTGGGCGGCAGGTAGCGTTCGACGCGGTCGGTGTAGAGCAGCAGCCCGACCTTGTCGCTGTTGCGGATCGCGGAGAAGGCCAGCACGCTGGCAAGCTCGGCGGCGAGATCGCGTTTGCTCAAGTCGGCCGAACCGAAATTTCCCGACGCGCTGATATCCACCAGCAGCAGAATCGTGAGCTCGCGCTCCTCGGTGAACTTCTTGACGAAGGGGCGGCCGGCGCGCGCCGTGACATTCCAGTCGATGGTGCGCACTTCGTCGCCCGGGCTGTATTCGCGCACTTCGTCGAAGTCCATGCCGCGGCCTTTGAACACCGAATGGTATTCCCCGGCCAGGCTGTCGTTGACCATGCGGCGGGTGCGGATCTCCAGTTGCCGCATGCCGCTCATGATGGTCTTCGTCGATTTGGTGGTGTCTACCGGCATGGGCGATCAGGGCACCGGGAGGGCGTCGAGAATTTTGTGGATCACATCTTCGGACGTGACGTTCTCGGCCTCTGCCTCGTAGGTCACGGATACGCGGTGCCGCAACACGTCCAGGGCGATGGTCTTGACGTCCTGCGGGGTCACGTAGTGTCGGCCATTGAGAAACGCGATGGCGCGCGCCGCGAGCGTCAAGTTGATGGTGGCCCGCGGTGAGGCGCCCGTTTGGATATATCCATCGAGGTTCAAGGATTTCGCAGTAGGCGGCCGCGTCGCGAGCACGAGATCCACGATGTAGTTCCTGATCTTGTCGTCCACGTACAGACTGTTCACGACATGGCGGGCATTCAGGATCTGCTGGGCAGACACCACCGGACGAACGCTCGGCAAGGCTTCCGAGGTGGCCATTGCGTCCAAGATGGCCCGTTCTTCCGCACGGCTGGGGTAGCTGACCAGCACCTTCATCATGAACCGGTCGATCTGCGCTTCGGGCAGCGGATAGGTGCCTTCCTGTTCCAGCGGATTCTGCGTCGCCAGCACCAGAAACGGATTGGGCAAGGGATAGGTCTCATCGCCGATGGTGACCTGGC
>DASWEO010000227.1:0-6346 GCA_036394715.1 Steroidobacteraceae bacterium | reverse complement strand
CGGGAGTTTGACGGCGGTTCCGCCGTCTCTCCTTGCCACGGGCATCGGACCCCAAACGATTCGCACCGAAATCGACGGCCTCTCGTTCCAAGAGATCATCGACCTCGCCAATCGGCAACCGATCAAAATAAGCCGCTGAGTTTGGGTTTGTTGTTTCCCTATACCGGTCCTCGCGGCCTACGCGGCGGAGATCGCCAAGATTCGGGAAGAACGGCCAGCCTGGCGCCGCTACAGCCCTCGCAGCAGGACCGCATAACCGTCAAAAACTAGCAAAACGACATCAATCCAAGGTAGCTTCATCGAAGGCTTCTTCGGGACCGGGGAGTAGATCAATGGACGCCGTACGATGTGTTGATTGCGGGTATCTAGCCAGGCGCGCACGAATGCAAATTGGAGGATGGCGCGCACACGAGGGTTATCACGAGGCCGACACCGTATTTCGAAATAACGCCAGCGAGTCCTTTGATTTCGCCCCAGGCGAAACGAACGCCGTGAACAAGGGCGAAATCGGCTGCTATCGCCAAGCTGCAGATTTACCCAGTGAGATAAGAGCTGCGCGAGAGGCGAAACGAATCTCCGCCGTTGACCCTGCGCAGGAGGTAATAAACCGCTCTCGGCAATGTTCAAAATTCTTCGTTTATGAGCCCGGCGTTGATCCACCCGGGCACCTTGTCGAGGAGAAGGCGGCCGCGCTCGAGGACGATCGAAGACAATTCGAAAAGACTTTGGCGGATTTTCAAGTGCAGCTGTCCGCCCGCGAGGCCCGCCAAAATTGGCGCTTGGGCGTGTACGCATTGATCGTCACGCTGATCATCGGATGCGTTCACATATGGGCATCTGCGATAGCGATGCCGTCGGATGCGATCGGGATAAACTTCGGACGCCGAGTACTTGCGTACACGCAAACCGTAGCATCTTGGTTCAACCGTACATTTTGAATTCGGTTCGAACGAATCGAGGCGCCTCAAACCTGCCGGTCGCCGATGTCTCGCGCGTGACGCTACTGCGTCTGACCGGGGTCTCGACACGCGCAACGGACTCAGTGATTCCCGAGCTCACTCCGCGCGGCGAGCAAGACGCGGAGCGCGGCGTCATCGCCTTCGCGCTGCTCGCGCCGGTCCGCGACGTGCTGTTCTTCTTTGCGAAAGCGATCTACGGCCCGGCCCAAGCTTTCGGCTTCGATGCGCTTTTCGCTCCACGCCGTGCGCCGCGTTTCGTACTCCGCCCGCGCATTTTCCAGAGACTTCAGGTGCTGGCGCAGTGCCTCGCCCAGCCGGTCCAGAAACGAACGGTAGTTCTGCAATTTGACCGCATCGATCGCCGCGGCCGATTGCGTGGAATTGCGCACGTACTCGTCGCGGTAGGACTGAAGCTGCTGGAGCTGGCGCTCGATGTCGGCCACTTTGCGGCCGGCTTCGCCCATCGCGCGGCTCAAATCGTCGGCCGAGGACGAGGCGATTTCTTGAATCGGTTCGAAGCGCTTGGATTTCATCATGGGCCAGGCACTATCGGCCGGTTGCCGGGGCTTGCGCCGAGAACTGCGTCACGAGTTGCTTAAGGTCTGCGTAGCTACTGTCGATTCCCACCGGTTCATACATGTCCTGACGCAGGAATTCGATGATTTTGGGCCACTGCTCCACCGCCAGATCCACCCGCGGATCGGCGCCGCGCCGATAGGCACCCACCGTGATGAGGTCGCGGTTTTGCTGATAGGTCGAGTACACCTGTTTGAAGCGATTCGCGAGATCGAGCTGTTCGCGCGTCGCGATCTGATGCATTGCGCGGCTGATGGAGGCCTCCACGTCGATCGCCGGATACAATCCGTTCTCCGCCAGCCGGCGCGACAGCACGATGTGCCCGTCCAATATGGCGCGGGCGGCATCGGCGATCGGATCGTTCTGATCGTCGCCTTCCACCAGCACGGTATAGAACGCCGTGATCGACCCGACGCCGCGATCGCTGTTGCCGGCGCGCTCCACCAGCTGCGGCAGGCGCGCGAATACCGACGGCGGATAGCCCTTGGTGGCCGGCGGCTCGCCGATGGCGAGTGCGATTTCACGCTGCGCTTGCGCGAAGCGGGTCAATGAATCGAGCAGCAACAGCACTTTGAGCCCGCGATCGCGAAAATACTCCGCGATGGCCGTGGCCAGCCATGCGCCGTGCAAGCGCATCAGAGGCGGATTGTCGGCCGGCGTGGCGACGACCACGGCGCGCCGCATCCCGTCCGGCCCCAAGGTGTTGCTCACGAAATCCTGCACTTCGCGGCCGCGCTCGCCGATCAGGCCGACCACCGTGACGTCGGCCTTGGTATAGCGAGTCATCATGCCGAGCAGCACGGACTTGCCCACACCGGAACCGGCGAAAAGCCCGATACGCTGGCCGCCGCCGACGGCGAGCAGAGCGTTGATCGACCTTACGCCCACATCGAGCGGGTCGCGAATTGCCCGCCGCATGAGGGGGTTCAAGGGCTCGCCCGCCAGCGACACTCGATCCGTGCACTTGAGTTCCCCGAAGCCGTCCAGGGGCCGTCCGGCGCCATCCAGCACTCGTCCCAGCAATTCATCGCCCATGGCCATCGACGACACGCTGTGCGTGGGAATGACTCGCGCGCCCGGCATCACCCCGCGGATATCGCCGGTGGGCATCAAGAAGAGTTTATCGCCCGAAAATCCGACCACTTCCGCTTCGATCTGCTTGCCTTCCGCGGTGTCCACCAAGCACCGGCCGCCGACGGCAGCCTCGCAGCCCACGGCCTCGAGCGTCATGCCGACCATCCGGCTCAGCGTCCCTTCGACGACGAATTCCGCGGCATGGGCCATGCGCTCGCGCGCTTGAATCAGCGCCCGGGCCCATTGTTGGGGCCGCGGCCGCTCGGCAGGGGCGGCGCTCATGGTGTCGAGACCATCATGAATGGGACCCGCTGCGCGCGCCGGCGTTTTGCCGCTCCGTGCCGAGCAATTCGCTCAAAATGGCGCCGAGCCGTGTTTCCAGGCGAGCATCGATGCGCGACGTGGCGGTGGTGATTTGACACCCGCCGCGCGCCATCACCGGATCCTCGACGATCGCCCAGGCTCGCTCGCTTTCGGTGGGTGCCAGGTGCTGGCGCACCACTGCGGCATCTTCAGGATGCAAATGCACTCGCACCTCGCGAGCGGCGACCGGCAAGGCCGCGATGGCCTCGCGAATGATGCCGATGATTTGCGTAGGATCGGTTTTGAGCTCGCGGCGCACGATTTGCCGGGCCAGCGCCATCGCCAAGGTCAGAAGCTCGCGCTCGACCTCGGCGTCCAATGCCTCGAAGGGCTTGGCCAGGTCGTAGAACATTCCGGACAGACGCTCGACCTGCGCGCGAACTTCGGCGCGGCCGGCCTCGCGGCCTTCGGCGAGCCCCTGTTCGAAGGCCTCCTTGTGCGCCTCCGCCTGCAGGTCGGCGAGTCCGCCCACGGTCGCCATTTTATGCACGGCCGCCGGGCTCCCCATATCGGGAGCCGTCCACAGCGTCGCGCCGGATCCGGCGGACTCGAGCTTGGCGTCAGACAAATTCGCCTCCGCCTTTGCCGCCGAGATTGATGGTGCCTTCCTCGGCCAGGCGCTGCGCAATCACGACGATTTCCTTCTGCGCCGCCTCGACGTCGGTGAGTTTCACCGGACCGCGCGCCTCCATGTCGTCCTTGAGGATTTCCGCCGCGCGCTTGGACATGTTCTTGAGGATCTTCTCCTGCACTTCGGGCTCGGCGCCGCGCAGCGCCACTGCCAGAGTATCGGAGCCCACCTCGCGCAGCAGCGCCTGAATGCCGCGGTCGTCGACATCCAACAAATTGTCGAAAATGAACAGCAGATCTTTGATCTGCTGGTGCATCGGGCCATCGGCCTTTTCGATCTTGCCGAGCTCTTCGCCGCTCTTGTCGCGTTCCATGGCATTCAAGATATTGGCCACCGTGCGTGCGCCGCCGATGCGGCGCAGCGGCGCGGAAGGCGTGGCATTGGCCTGCTTCTCGACCAATTGATCGAGTTCCGTCAAGGCGGACTGCGGCACCTCGTTCAAGGTGGCGATGCGCATCAGGACTTCGGTCCGCATGTCTTCGCTCAACAGCGGCAGGATGGTGGCGGACTGCTCGGGCTCGAGATGCGACAGCACGATGGCCGCGATTTGGGGATGCTCGCCGCTGATGATTTGCGCGACGGCCTTCGCCTCCATCCACTTCAGCGCCTCGATACCCTGACCGGTCTGGCCGGTCGACACTCGATCGAGCAGCATGTCCGCCTTCTGCTTGCCGACGGCCTGCGTCAGCACGCGCCGCACGAAATCCTGGGATCCGCCGGCGATATTCGCCTTGGCATCGGCCACGCCGATGAACTTGTCGAGCACGGCGGTCATTTGCTCGCGCGATACCTCCTTGAGCTCGGCCATCGCAATGCCCAATTTCTGGACTTCGCGCGCATCGAGCTGCTTGAGCACGTTGGCCGCATCCTGCTCGCCCAGGCTCATCAGCAGGATGGCGGCGCGCTGCGTTCCGGCGAGTTCGTCGGGTTTGTCAGCCATCCGCGGAGACCCAGTCCTTCACGACTTGTGCTGCACGCCGAGGATCCTGCCCGACCAGGGTTCGCGCCGCCGCGATCTGCTGCTCAAAACTGGGGGCGAGTTTGATCGCCTTGCCGCCCTGCCCCGAAAGGCTCACGCGATCGCCGTCAAGATCGCCGGCCCCGCTGCCGGCGGTGCGCCGCGGCGCCGATTTGGTCAGGGATTTCATCAAGGGACGCAGGACCAGGAATGCCACGACCAACACCAGCGCGCCACCCACGATTTGCTTCGCCAGCTGAGTGATCCAGGGCGTTTCCCACAGCGGCGGGCTGTCGACGGGACCCATCGGCATGCTGCTCTTGAAGGTTTGGTTGAGCACGTTCAAACGGTCGCCGCGATCCTCCTTGAGCCCGATGGATTCGCGCACCAGCTGCGTGAAGCGCTTGATGTCGGTGTCGCTCATGGGCGCCGTGGTGACCTTGCCGTCGGCATCCACTTTCTGCCAATCGTCGAGCACGACGCCGACATTGAGCTGTTTCAAAACGCCCACGGGCTGCTTCACATAGGACAGGGTACGGTCGACCTCGAAATTGCGGGTGCTGCGCTGCGCGCTCGAACTCGGGCCGCTGACGGCGGCGGTCGATTGCCCGGCGCCGGCGGCCGCGGGATTCCCTGGTGTGGCGGCGCCCGGAATCGTCGGCGCACCGGAAGTGCCCGGCGGTTGATTGCTGAGGGCGCCCGGAATGCCTTCCGCACCGTCGCCGCCCTTGCGCTGTTCATTGCTGGTCTGTTCGCTGCGCACCGCCGTCTTTTGCGGATCGTAGTTCTCGTGCGTCTCCTCGGTGACGGTGAAATCCATGTCGGCCGTGACCGTTGCGCGCACCCGTCCGGGCCCCACCATGGGTTCGAGCATTTCGATGATGCGCCGCTGATAGCTTTCCTCGAGCGTGCGCGTGTACTCGAATTGGCGGGTGCTCGCGGCCTGGTCGGAATTTTCGTCGGGTGAATTGAGCAAGGTTCCGGCCTGATCCACCAGCGTCACATCGCTCGCCGCCAATTCCGGCACGCTCGACGCGACCAAGTGCACGATCGCCGCGACCTGGCCCGGCTCGAGGCGCCTGCCGGGATACAGCTGCAGCATCACGGAGGCGGTGGCCTTGCGCGCATCGCGCAGGAACACGGTGGGCTTGGGCAGCGCCAGATGAACTCGCGCGCTCTTCACGCCCTGCACCTTGATGATGGTGCGCGCCAATTCCGTCTCGAGCACCGATTGGTAGCGCGCGCTCTCCATCATGGAGCTCGAGCCGAGGGCGGATTCCTTCTGAATCATCTCGATGCCCATCGAGTCGCTTTGCGGCAAGCCCTGACTCGCCAGGCGGATTCGCGCCTCCTGCACCTTGGATTCGGGCACCGACACGGCACCCGACGGATTGAGCTTGAATTCGATTCCGGCCGCCGTGAGCGCATCCATGACCTGGCCGCTCTCGCGTTCCGAGAGCTGGCCGTACAGCACCGTGTAGTTCTGCCCCTGCGACCACAGAACCAGCCAGATCGCGGCGGCAACGGCCGCGGCGACGCCCGCGAGCAGCCCGACTTGCTTGAGCCCCGGAATGTCCGCGAGGCTTCGCGAGGGAGGCAGCGGTGAAGGTACGATGTCAGCCATGGATCAAGCCTCGCGATCGGTCAGACCGACATATTCATTACTTGGGTGTAGGCGTCGACGAGCTTGTTGCGCACTTCGGTCATCGCCCTGAAGGCCAGCCCCGCCTTCTGCACTTCCAGCATCACCCTGGTGAGATCGACGCTCTTGTCACCGGCTTCGTA
>DASWEO010000226.1:0-12619 GCA_036394715.1 Steroidobacteraceae bacterium | reverse complement strand
CAATATGATCAAAGCGGGCGAACGTGCGCCGGAATTCACGCTTCCGGACGACACTGGGAAGGACCGGTCCCTGACGGAGCTGTTGAGTGCGGGCGCGATCGTTCTCTATTTCTACCCCGCCGACTTCACCCCCGGGTGCACGCGCCAAGCCTGCGCCCTCCGCGACATACACACGGAGATAGAAAGCGCCGGCTTACGGGTCGTCGGCATCAGCCCGCAGAGCCCCGAATCGCATGCCAAGTTCAAAGCCAAATATCAGCTGCCGTTTGTCTTGCTGTCGGATGAACAAAAGACCGTCGTCAAAATGTACGGAGTCAACGGGCCCTTGGGAGTAGGCGTACGCCGCGCCACGTTCTTGATCGACGCCAGCCGCCGGGTTCGCGACGCGGTATTGGCGGATTTCAAGATCGGCCGGCACTCGGATTTCGTCCGCAAGGCAATCATGTTGCGCGCCACGGCGGCTTCCTAGGCTAAGGAACCCGAGAGACGGCGCAAGCACCCGCACGGAGCGAGTCCGTCTAGTAATTCAATCGCAATAAATTGGCGTGACCGATTCGCGGCACGGTGACGATGTACATGGTGCCGTATTCCTGATCGCCGATTTCCGGAATATTCGGGTTGCCGCTCAGTGCCGCGACGATCCGAGGCACGGTATCGCTGTGCCCCACGATCAATACCCTGCCCCCGGCGTGCTCTCGCAGCGCCCTGCGCGCGAGGCCTCGTGGGTCGTCGGCCGGCGCAACCGTCTCGACGATTCCCAGGCGCGCCGCCAGGGGCGCGGCGGTGAGCCGATTGCGCAGGGCGGGCGACACATAGATGGCGTCCACGTGACCCAAGGCCTTGGCATCGACGAACATCCGCGCGAGCAGCGCCGCCCGTGCCTCTCCCGCCGGGCTGAGCGGCGGATCGGTGACGCTGACACTCAAATCCTTTTCGGCATGGCGAACGACGATGACGGTGGTCGAGCCGGCCGTCCCCCACACCCACGCGGCAAAAAGTGCAAGACTCAGGCCCACGAAGGCGGCTAGCGCCGTCAACCAGATCGGCGTCAAGAAAGGCCGGCGCTGAAAGCTCACGTGGTCTCTTTTCATTGGTAGCATGATACCAATGAATGTCGTCAGTCAGGCTCCCAGGCTGCAGGTCCTCATCCTCGCCGCTGGATTTTCCTCCCGGTTGGGGCGCCCGAAACCCTTGGTCCGGGTGCGGGCCTTCAGCCTGTTGCGCCGAACTCTCAACGTAGCGGCGCGCTTTGCACCCGCGAAAATCGTGGTCGTGATCCCGCGCTATGCGGCGCGCTATCGGATCGAAGCGCGAGGAGTCGAAGTCGTCTTCACCGCCAATCCGCGGCGCGCGGAAGGGTTGTCGAGTTCGGTGCGCCGCGGCATCGTTCTGGCGCGCTACTCACCTGCACTTCTCCTGTTGCCGGTCGATCTGCCCGCTCTGCAGCCGCGCGACGTGGCCCGGCTGATCTCGCGCTGGCGCGCCGCCCGGCGTTGCGTGATCGCGAGAGGCATTGGGCAGAAAGATGGCACGCTGCGCGGCGGTGTGCCCCTCATCCTGCCGCGATGGCTGTATTCACGGGCGCTCGAGGTGACAGGTGATATCGGGCTGCGCGACTTGGTCAGCGGGTTGCCGGCGCCGCAGCGAGTGCTGTTGAATCTTCCGTCGGCGGCGCTGGACGTCGATACGCCGCAAGATCTGCGCGCCGCGAGGCGTCGTCTGCGCCCCTCGGGCGTTAGTACTCGGCGCTGACGCGCCTCGCCCCTTTGGGGCATTGCGCTGCGCAGTCCCTGCTTCGCGCAAGCCCTGGGTGGCCATTGCGCTACGCAATCCCTGCTGCGCGCAAGCCCTGGGTGACCATCCCTGGTCACCCGCGAGACGCATGCGTCTCGCCCATGGCCACCCGTGCGACGCATGCGTCGCACCCCCTTCGGGCGTTCAAGTCGGCCGGACGGCCGACTTAGTCTCTAGCGCTCTGCACCAGCCGATATCCGACCGCGGTTTCGGTCAAGATATGCTTGGGCTGCGCGGGATCGTCTTCCAGTTTCTGCCGCAGGTGCCCCATGTATACGCGCACGTAGTGGCCATCCGCCGTGTGCGAGGGACCCCAGACTTCGCGCAGGATTTGGCGATGGGTGAGAACCTTGCCGGAATTGGCGATCAACAGCGTCAACAGACGGTATTCGATCGGAGTCAGGTGGATGGGCGCCCCACCCTTGTGAACCGTACGCAAGCTCAAGTCGATCTTGACGTCGCCGAACTCGAAGATCGAACCAAGACCCGCGCCCGCGTCTCGCCGCCGCCGCGAGGCGGCGCGCACCCTTGCCAACAATTCTCCCACTCCGAAGGGCTTGGTCAGATAATCATCGGCCCCGGCATCCAATGCCCCTATCTTGTCCTGCTCCCCGACGCGCGCCGACAGCACGATCACGGGGACACTCGACCAGCCGCGCAAGTCACGCAGGAATGTCATCCCGTCGCCGTCGGGCATCCCCAGATCCAGAATGATGAGATCGGGCTTGCGGGTACCGGAGTCGATCAAGCCCTGCCGCAAGGTATCGGTCTCGTGCACGCTCCACCCCTCCGCCTCCAGTGCGGTGCGCACGAAGCGCCGGATTTGGCGCTCATCCTCGACGAGAATCGCCACCGGCAGCGGCTCAGCCATGGGCAGCCTCCGCCTCTTCCGCGGCCGCGGGCGGCTGTCCCAGGGGCAGGGTGAAGGTGAATCGCGCGCCGCCGCCCGGACGGTTTGTGGCGACGATCTTGCCCTGGTGCGATTCGACGATTGCGCGGCAAATCGTCAATCCAAGTCCTACTCCGGGCGTCGCCGATTCGCGTTCGCCCCGGGTGAATTTCTGAAATACCGCTTCCTCCCGCCCGGCGGGCAAACCCGGTCCATTGTCCGACACGGATACGCTGAGTTGATCCGCAATGGCTTCGGCCGCCAATATGATTCTGCTCCCCGGTGGAGTGTACTTCGAAGCGTTCTCCAACAAGTTGACCAAGACTCGTTCGATCAGCAGCGCATCGATGCGCACCAGCGGCAGATCCCGCGGTACGTGCACTTCGACGACGTGTTGTTTCAACATACCCTGAGTCGCATTCAATGCCGAACCGACCACCTCTTCCAAAGGCTGCCATTGGAGGTTGAGCTTGACCTCGCCGCTTTCGATGCGCGCCATGTCGAGCAGGTTACTGACGAGGGTGCTCATGCGGCGCGCCTCGTCCTGTATGGCCCCCGCGCTCTCGAGCTGCGCCGGCGACAGCGCCGGCTTGGTGAGGGTCAGGGACTCCGCCAGACCCACGAGAACGGTCAGCGGCGTGCGCAAATCATGCGACAGCGCGGCGAGCAATGAATTGCGCAAGCGCTCCGATTCCATCCGCACCAAGGCATCTTGCGCCACCTCCACATAGTGTACGCGCTCGAGCGCAATGGCGATCAACGCGGCGAAGGTGTCGAGCAGTTGCCGCTGTTCCGGTATGAGCAGCAGACGCCGGTTACGCGCCTTGACCGCCAGAACGCCGCGCGCTTGAGTCGGCGCGCGCAGCGGCACGTAAAGAACCTCGCTGCCCGGCAAAGTGTCGGTGCCGAATCCCGCCGGCTGGCCCTTGTCGAACGCCCATTGCGCGATGCCGATGTCGACGTTGAGCGCCGTCTCGGTGCGCGGCGCGGTCACCGCCAATTGACCGGCGGCGTTCGGCAACAGCAATGCCGCGCTGGCGCGAAAGGTGCGTTCGATGGAGGCATCGCTGATTCTCACGACTTGATCGATCTGCACCGCGCCGGACAAGTCGCGTGCAATCTCGTACAGCGAACCGGCCCGCTCTTCGCGATGTCCGGCCACGCGCGCCTGAAAACGCAAGCCCGCGGTCAACTGTCCGGTGATCAAGCCCACGGCCAGCATGATGATGAACGTCAAAATATACTGCACGTCGCTCACCGCAAAGGAAAACCGCGGTGGAACGAAGAAGAAATCGAAAGAACACACGCTCAGCACCGCCGCCAGAGCCGCGGCGCCGCGTCCGAAACGAACGGCAACCAGCACGACGGTGAGGATGAATATCGCCACGATATTCGACCGATCGAAGTGCGCGGCGAGCGGCATCGACAGCAGCGTCACGGCCACGCACGCCAGCGTCGCCCATAGATACCGCAGCTGTTTGAACTTGCGCCTATCGCTGGACTCCACACCCGGACTCGCCGGCCAGGAGGAGGTCCTTGCGTCCCCGTTCTGCATCACGCCATCGGCTCGCCCGATCTCGACGAGATCGATATCCGGCGCCAGCATCGCCAGTTTCTGCCCGCTGGACCGTTGCCACGGCCACAGCCGCCGCGCCGGATCGCGGCCGATGACCAGCTTCGACAGATTGTGGTTGCGGGCGTAGGCGATCACGCTGGTCGCCACGTCGGCAGAGGCGATCACCGCGGTCGTGGCGCCCAATTCCTTGGCCAACCTCAGGGTTCCCAGAATCTTCTCGCGCCGGGCGGCGGGCAAACGCTGCAATCCGGGAGTTTCCACATAGACGGCGTGCCACTCGGCATTCCACTGGCCCGCGAGCCGCGCCGCCGCCCGGACCACCCGCTCCGCCCCGGCGTCCGGGCCCACGCAGGTCAAGAGCGCATTGGCGGTTTTCCAAACGGACTCTATGGATTTGTCGACGCGATAGGCTTGGACATCGCCCTCGACGCGATCGGCCGTGCGCCGCAGCGCCAGCTCGCGCAGGGCCATCAGATTGCCCTTGCGGAAGAAATTGCTCGCCGCCCTCTCCGCTTGATGCGGCACGTAAACCTTGCCGGCCTTCAGGCGTTCCAGCAGTTCGTCCGCCGGAATATCGACCAGCACCACTTCGTCCGCATCGTCGAAGGCCGTATCGGGTACCGTTTCCCATACCCGCACGTTGGTGATGCCGCCGACGACGTCGTTGAGGCTTTCCAGGTGCTGCACATTCAACGTGGTGAAGACGTCGATTCCCGCCGCCAACAGCTCCTCCACGTCCTGCCATCGCTTCGGATGGCGCGCGCCTCGAGCATTCGAGTGCGCGAGCTCGTCGACCAGGATGAGAGCAGGACGGCGCAGCAATGCCGCGTCGAGATCGAATTCGTAGAGGTCCTTGCCCCGATACGGCATCGGCTTCGGCGGCAGGATCTCCAAGTCCGCGAGCAGCGCCGCTGTTTCGGCGCGGCCGTGAGTCTCGACGACCCCGATGACGACGTCTCGGCCCTCGGCGCTGAGTTTGCGCGCGGCCACCAACATGGCGTAGGTCTTGCCCACGCCGGCGGAGGAGCCGAAATAGATCCGCAGCTTACCGCGGCGCGCCTCGGCCTCTTGACGCTTGACCTTCGCCAGCAGGAGATCGGGATCGGGGCGTTGTTCGCTCAGTGTCGGCATCTGCCGCTATTGTGCGCGATCTAAGTCCAAATTGAGTAATAAAACGTTGACTCGCGCTTCGCCGAAGATCCCCCATTGCGGCGTTTCCACGTGGTCCATGACGAGCTGGCGTACTTTGTCGGCATCCAGATGCCTCGCGCGGGCGACGCGTCCCACCTGGTACAGTGCAGCCGCCGGGCTCACGTGCGGATCGACTCCGCTCGCCGATGCGGTCACGAGATCCACGGGAATGGGCAGCGAATTGTCCGGGTCGGCGGCCTTCAAGGCATCGATGCGCCCCCGCACCGCTTCGATGAGCGCGGGGTTCGTCGGCCCAAGGTTTGAACCGCCAGAGGCCGTGGCATTGTTCGGCATCGGCGAAGTCGCGGAGATGCGGCCCCAGAAATACTTCGGCTCCTGGAACGATTGGCCTATCAGCGAAGAACCCACGGCCTTGCCGTCGCGCATCACCAGACTGCCGGACACTTGGTTCGGGAAGACCGCCTTGCCGATGCCGGTGACGGCCAGGGGGTACACCAGGCCGGTCAATACGGTCAGCAGCGCGAACAGCACGAGCAAAGGACGCAGCATCGAACTCATGATCGTAATCCTTCTCTAAACGAACCGCAGCGCCGTGAGTATCATGTCGATCAGCTTGATGCCGGCGAAGGGCACGATGATGCCTCCCACGCCGTAGATCAGCAGGTTGCGGCGCAACAGCGAGGCGGCGCCGAGCGCGCGATACTTCACGCCCTGGAGAGCGAGCGGAATCAACAGGACGATGATGAGCGCGTTGAATATCACCGCGGACAAAATCGCGGAGTTCGGACTCGTCAGCCGCATCACGTCGAGAGTCGCCAGCTGCGGATACGTGGTGGCGAATGCGGCCGGAATGATCGCGAAATACTTGGCAACATCGTTGGCAATGGAAAACGTGGTGAGCGATCCGCGCGTGATCAAGAGCTGCTTGCCGACTTCGACGATTTCGATCAGCTTGGTCGGATTGGAGTCCAGGTCCACCATGTTGCCGGCTTCTTTGGCAGCCTGAGTGCCGGAGTTCATGGCGACCGCGACGTCTGCCTGGGCCAAAGCGGGTGCGTCATTCGTGCCGTCGCCGGTCATGGCGACGAGCCGCCCTTCGCTCTGATACTGGCGGATCAGTTTGAGCTTGGCCTCGGGGGTCGCTTCGGCCAGGAAATCATCCACTCCCGCCTCGGCCGCGATCGCCGCCGCAGTGAGGCGATTGTCGCCGGTGATCATCACCGTTCGGATGCCCATGCGGCGCAGCTCGCCGAATCGTTCCTTGATGCCGCCTTTGACGATGTCCTTGAGCTCGATCACACCCAGCACGCGGCCGCCGTCGGCGACCACCAAGGGTGTGCTGCCCTTTCGCGCCACTTCGTCGACGGTCTGGGAGATACGCGGCGGGAAGATGAAACCTGCAGCCTCGATGTACAGACGGATCGACTCGGCAGCGCCCTTCCGCACCTCTCTGGACCCCAGGTTGACGCCGCTCATGCGGGTATGCGCGGAGAACGGGACGAAGGTGGCTTCGAGTTGAGTCAGGTTTCGCTCGCGCAGATTGAAGCGTTGCTTCGCCAGCACGACGATGCTGCGGCCCTCGGGGGTTTCGTCCGCGAGCGAGCTCAACTGCGCGCTATCCGCGAGTTGCTGTTCAGTATAGCCTTCCGCGGGAATGAACGCCGCGGCTTGCCGATTTCCCAGAGTGATGGTGCCGGTCTTGTCGAGCAGCAGTACGTCCACATCGCCCGCGGCCTCCACTGCGCGGCCCGATGTCGCGATGACGTTGGACGCCATCATTCGACTCATGCCGGCGACGCCGATGGCCGACAGCAGGCCGCCGATGGTCGTCGGTATGAGACAGACCAGCAAGGCCACCAGCACGGTAATCGTCACCGGTGCACCGAGTTTGGCCACGGCCACGCTGAACAGCGAGAACGGCAGCAAGGTGGCGGTGGCGAGCAGGAAGACCAGCGTCAGGGCGATGAGCAATATGGTCAGTGCGATTTCGTTCGGCGTTTTTTGCCGCTTGGCGCCCTCCACCATGGCGATCATGCGGTCGATGAACGCCTCGCCGGGATTCACGGCGACGCACACCACCAGCCAGTCGGACAACACTCGCGTGCCGCCGGTCACCGCCGAGAAATCGCCGCCGGATTCGCGAACCACCGGCGCCGATTCGCCGGTGATGGCACTCTCATCCACCGAGGCGACGCCATCGACCACCACTCCGTCCGCCGGAATCACATCGCCGGTTTCCACCAGAAAAAAATCGCCCTTGCGCAGCTGCGGCGCCGGAGTCGCCATCCACTCCGTTCGATTCTTTGCCGCCCGCAACTTCTTGGCGCTGACGGATTGCTTCAAGCCGCGCAGGGAGGCCGCCTGGGCACGGCTGCGCCCCTCCGCCAGGGCTTCGGCGAAGTTCGCGAACAGCACGGTGAACCACAGCCACGCCGTTACGGCAAAAATGAAGCCGGCCGGCGCCTCGCCCTGGCCACGCAGCGCCTGCACGAACAAGACGCTGGTCAGAAGGCTCCCGATGTACACGACGAACATCACCGGGTTGCGTATCTGCACCCTCGGCGAGAGCTTGCGGAAGGAATCGGCGACGGCCGGACCCAAGAGCGCCGAATCGAACAATGTCAGAGACTTGCGAACCATGTTAGCCCTTCAGTGAATCGCGTGACGCTAATGAATCGCGTACAGCTGCAGATGCTCGACCACCGGTCCGAGCGCGAGCGCCGGAACATAGGTCAATGCGCCCACCAACACCACGGTGCCGACGAGCATCGCAACGAATAGCGGTCCATGAGTCGGCAGAGTGCCGGCGGTGGGTTCGATGCGTTTCTTCTTCGCCAGGGATCCGGCTATCGCGAGTACGGGCACGATAAACGCGAATCGTCCGAACCACATGGCCACCGCCAGCAATGTATTGTAGAAGGGCGTGTTGGCCGAGAGGCCCGCGAAGGCGCTGCCGTTGTTGTTCGCCGCGGATGACAGGGCGTAAAGGATCTCAGAGAATCCGTGCGCCGCGGGGTTGAACACGCCGGCCCTTCCCGCCTCCGTCATCACCGCGATCGCGGCGCCGACCAGCACCAGGAAGGGCGTCACCAGAATCACGATCGAGGTCATTTTCATCTCGAACGATTCGATTTTCTTGCCGATGTATTCGGGCGTGCGGCCGATCATCAATCCGGCGACGAATACCGCCATGATGGCGAATACCAGCATGCCGTAGAGGCCCGACCCGACGCCGCCGAACACGACCTCGCCAAGTTCGATCAGCCACATCGGCACCATGCCGCCCAGCGGCGTGAAGGAGTCGTGCATGGCATTCGTGGCGCCGCAGGAAGCCGCCGTGGTGATGGTGGCGAAGAGCGCCGAGGCAACGACGCCTATGCGGGTCTCCTTGCCTTCCATATTCCCGCCGGCCTGCAGCGCACTCTGCGTTTGATCCACGCCCAATGGCGTGAACAGCGGATTGCCCTGCTGTTCGGCCCACAGCGCGACCGTCGCCATCACCGCAAAAATGACCGTCATCCCTACGAAAACGGCCCAACCCTGGCGCGTATCGCCCACCATTCGTCCGAACGTGAAGCACAGCGCGGCGGGAATCAGCAACATCGAGATCATCTGCAGAAAGTTGCTCAGGGGTGTCGGGTTTTCGAAGGGATGCGCGGAATTGGCGTTGAAAAAGCCGCCGCCATTGGTGCCCAGCATCTTGATCGCCTCTTGCGAGGCCACGGGGCCCATCGCGAGAGACTGCGTGTGAGTCGTCAAAGTCTCGGTGATGGCATTGCCCTTGTCGTCCTTGAGCGGTAGTCCGCCGGCGTCGAGCTTGGGTTGGCTGTAGGTCAAGCTCTCCAGCGTGTTCACGTCTTTATAAGTGTCAAAATTCTGGATGACGCCCTGCCCCATGAAAATGACGGCGAGAGCCAAGGACAGCGGCAGCAAAATGTATAAGGTGCTGCGCGTCAGATCGACCCAGAAATTACCGATGCCCTGCGCCGAGCGGCGGGCAAAACCGCGGATCAGCGCAAACGCGACCGCGATACCGGTGGCCGCGGAGAGGAAATTCTGCACGGCCAGCGCAACCATTTGAGTGAAATAACTCATCGTGGATTCGCCGGAATAGCCCTGCCAATTGGTGTTGGTCACGAAACTCACGGCCGTGTCGAAGGCCGAATCCGGCGTGACGTTCGCCAAGGCCTGCGGGTTCAACGGCAGCGATACTTGCAGCCGCTGCGTGAAATAGACGACCGCCACGCCCAAGGCATTGAACAACAAGAGCGCCATGGCGTAGCGCGTCCAAGGCATGTCTTTCGTGGTGTCGACGCCGGCCGCGCGATAGATGATCCGCTCCAACTTGCCGACAATTCCGCGGATCGGCGCGGGGTCCGCGATGCGCGTCAGGTAAATGGCGAGGGGATAGCTCACCGCGGCGAGCACGCCCAAGTACAGCAGCAGCGTGGACCAGGCCTGGGTGGACATCACAGGTCCTCGGCTCGAAACAGTGCAACCACCAGGTAGACGAGGAGCGCCAAAGCAATGGCTCCGCTCAGTGCATACGCCCAGGTCATTTTTTGCGCTCCAAGGCCGCGCAGCCTGCGACCAACGCCAGCGTCAACAGCAAGAACACGCCGATCAATGCCAAAAACAAGATATCCACCGCATCTCCCGCGACTTAAACTCAGCACGCACTCTGCCAAAGGAACAAGTTAGGCCCGCGGGTGGAAAAACACGGCAGTATTTACTATCGCCGATGTAAAGGCGGTGTAAAGGAGGAGTCCGGGAGTCCCGGCGCGGATCGGCTCAGAAGTCCCAGTGCGGGTAGTCGCGAAACGCCTGCAAAACCGTCTCGATCTTAGGAAGCGGTACATCCAGATGCGTGACCAGACGCGTGCGAGTCCCGACGGTCGCGAGGATGCCGCGCTCGTCGAGATGGCTCTTGAGACCCTCGACGTTTTTGTCCGGAATGCGGACGTACAGAATGTTGGTTTGCGGGGGTTCGACGTGCAGCCCTAAGGCGCGCAATCCGTCGGCGAGAAAGCCTGCATTCGCGTGATCCTGCGCCAGCAGCCGCACATGATGCTCCAGGGCATAGAGTCCTGCCGCCGCCAGCACGCCGGCCTGGCGCATGCCGCCGCCCAGTGCCTTGCGCCAGCGTCGCGCCTGCGCAATCAAATCCCGGGAACCCAGCAACACCGACCCGGCGGGCGCGCCCAGACCCTTGGAGAGGCACACCGACACGGAATCGAAGCCCGCCACGGCGGCTTGCTCGTCGATCTGAAGTTTCACGATGGCGTTGAAGATTCGCGCGCCGTCCAGATGGGTGCGCAGCCCCTGCGCGTGCGCAAACTCCGTGGCCTGCCGCTGATAGGCCAGTGGGAGCACGCGGCCACCAATGGTGTTTTCGAGCGCCAGCAACCGCGTGGGAGCAAAATGGATATCCCGGGGTTTGATGGCCTTGGCGATGCGTTCGATGGAAATCCCACCGTCCGGCTCATTCTCCAGCGGCTGCGGCTGGATGCTGCCGAGAACGGCGGCTCCGCCCTGTTCGTAGCTATAGGTGTGGGCTTCCTGCCCAACCAGGTATTCGTCGCCGCGGCCGCAATGAGCCATCAAGGCGGCCAGATTGCTTTGCGTACCGCTGCAGAAAAACAGCGCACTCTCGAAACCGAAACGTTCAGCCATCAATGCTTGCAGGCGATTGACAGTGGGGTCGTCGCCATAGACGTCGTCGCCCACTTCCGCTGCGGCCATGGCGGCACGCATGCCCGCCGCGGGGCGCGTTACCGTATCACTGCGTAAATCGATGTCGTAGCGGCGCGTGTCCAATCCAGCCTCCGTGTCGAACCCAGCGTCATTGTACCGGGTCCGTGCGAACCCTCGTTGTCTCAATTTTCACGAGACGCAACGCACTGTCATCACCGCCAGTAAGTGGCAGGTTCGGCAGAAAATCACCGGCCCATCCGTTCTGCGCTGGCGCAATTACGAGAGATTCCTGGGACCTCTGCTCCGCCTGACGGATTTGGATCCGTGACTTAAGGCATAATTCTCCAATGGCACATCGCGAAAATGCTGGCCACAGGGCGCGGCTCGCCACACTTCACGCGAAGCTCATCGGATGGTTGGTGAACGAGGCGTATCCCCGCTGGGCGCATTACGGCATCGATCCGAAGAACGGCGGCTTCATCGAGGCGCTCGGGCAAGACGGCCTCGGGCTTCCTCATCCACGGCGGGCGCGGGTTCATCCGCGTCAGATTTATGCGTTTGGGCAGGCGCAGGCGTTGGGCTGGAGTGGCGAGGTGATGGGGATCATCAGCCGCGGGATGCAATATTTCACGGCTCGTTATCGGCGCGGCGACGGATTGTTTCGCACGCTGGCCGCGGCCGATGGAACGGCCCTCGACGAGCGCGCCCTTCTCTATGACCAGGCATTCGCGCTGCTCGGGCTAGCCGCGGCCGCCACGGCGCTCGGCGCACACGACGAGTTCGAGGAACGCGCCGTTGCGCTACGCGAAACGATCGAGAGCCACTTCAGCACGGCCGATGGCTCGCTGCGCTCGGAAGACGGCGCGGATGCCATTCGCGAATCGAATCCCCACATGCATTTGCTCGAGGCCTGCCTGGCATGGGCCGAAATCGGCGGCGATCCCGGTTGGACGTCCTGGGTTCGACGCCTCGCCGAGCTCGCGGTCTCGCGCTTCATCCGCAAAGGCGGCGGCGCGATCGGCGAGGTCTACACCGCGGCGTGGCAGCCGGCACCCGGGCTCGCCGGCCGCATCATTGAACCCGGGCATCAATTCGAATGGGCGTGGTTGCTGCTGCGATGTGAACCCCTGCATCCGCCGCTGCGGGAAACGGCTTTGCGGCTGCTGGCCGTTGGTGATCAATACGGGGTGCGTCATGGGGTCGCGATCAATCAGCTGCTTGACGACTTCACGGTCACGGACGCCAACGCCCGGTTCTGGCCGCAAACCGAGCGCCTCAAAGCGGCTCTGCTCGCTGCGACCGTGACGGGCGAACCGCGTTTCTGGACCATGGCCCATGCTGCGGCCGCAAGCTTTTTCCCCTACCTGAAAACCTCCGTGCCGGGGTTGTGGTTCGACTTGCAGCGGCCGGACGGTACACTCATCGACTCCCCGGCGCCGGCCAGCACCTTCTATCACTTGGTCGGAGCCATCGTGGCGCTGGACACGGCGTTGCGCAGTTCTGCCTGACGGGAC
>DASWEO010000225.1:0-13472 GCA_036394715.1 Steroidobacteraceae bacterium | reverse complement strand
GCGCCCGGACGGATTCGAACCGCCGACCACCTGGTTCGAAGCCAGGTGCTCTATCCAGCTGAGCTACGGGCGCAGGCGCGCAGTTTAGCGTCCGAAGGGCGTTTCTGGAAACCTAATTCAGGCGTCCAACGGCTTGAGGGTCCTTCCATTTATTATACCAATTGGTTGACGTTTCTCCGGATTTGGCCTATGTTCAACCATAGGGTATAGCAATTCCGGGTGCTTCATGATCGAACGGCGAGTGGCCTCGCTGGACCGCGTCTTTCAGGCGCTCGCCGATCCCACCCGGCGAGCGATGCTGCGCCGCCTCTCGAAGAGTGAGCAGAGCATCGGCGAACTGGCGGCGCCGTTTCGGATGACGTTTGCCGCCGCGTCCAAGCACGTCAAAGTGCTCGAGCGCGCCCGGCTTCTGCGCCGCCGGGTCGTGGGCCGGTCACACTTCTGCCGGCTCGAACCGGCGCCCCTGGCGGCGGCAAACGGATGGCTGCGCTTCTATGAGCGCTTCTGGACCGATCAACTTGACGCCCTCGACGCCGCCTTGCGCGCCGAGGATGCGGAAGCGGCAATCTCTTCCGGCAAAAAAGGAGCAAACACGTGACCTCTGACACCCGACCCACCGTGCGAGTCACACGCCGCTTCGACGCCCCGGCCGAGCGCGTTTTCGACGCTTGGCTCGATCCGAAGACCGCCGGCCGATGGCTGTTCGCTACGGCGACGGGCCAGATGGTGCGCGTCGAGATCGATGCACGGATCGGAGGCCGGTTCATCTTTGTGGATCGGCGCGACGGGGAAGATGTCGAGCATTGCGGCGAGTATGTCGACATCGACCGGCCGCGCCGCCTGGTCTTTACCTTCGGTGTTCCAAAATACTCCACTGAGAGAACCCGTGTGTGCATTGACATCGTTCCACGGGAGAGCGGGTGCGAGCTCACGTTGACGCACGAGGGAGTGCTTCCCGAGTATGCAGAGCGTACCCAGGCAGGCTGGACGGAAATTCTCGGGCGGCTGGCCGCCGGTCTGGCGCAGGGTTAGCCATCCCACACGCGGCACGGAAATGCCGGTAACATGGCGCCACCTCCAGCACTCTAGAGGACTCGCATCATGTCAACGAATCAAGCTGACCTCGATCGCCTTCAATCAGCGGTGGCCAATTCCTTGCATGCGCATTGGCGTCTCTTTCTGGCTGAGGGAATCATTCTATTTATACTGGGGATCTTGGCCATCGTGGTCCCGCCGATTGCGACGATCGCGGTCGAGGTCCTGATCGGCTGGCTGCTGCTCATGAGCGGAATCGTCGGCCTGATTTCCACGTTCCGCACGCGCGGCGCGCCCGGGTTTGGGTGGTCTCTGCTCTCTGCCGTCATCGGCACCGTGGCCGGCATCGTGCTGCTCGCATGGCCGCTGTCGGGCGCATTGTCCCTCACCTTGATCCTGACGGTGTTTCTGGTTCTTGAAGGCGTGGTATCGATCCTGTATGCGCTCGAGCACAAACGCGAGCTTTCGGGGCGTTGGAGCATGATGCTGTTCAGCGGTGTGGTCGATCTCTTCCTCGCGGCGATCATATTCGCGGGACTTCCCGGCACGGCTGCTTGGGCGATTGGCCTGCTCGTCGGCATCAACTTGGTGTTCGGCGGCTCAGCCCTCATCGCGATGGCACTGCACGCGCGCAACATCGCTCCGGCGGACCATTCCTGAGCTCAAACCCCGGCGGGCAATCCGTCGATGCCCTCGATCAGCGCCTTCAGCAGGCGGCGCTCGGGCTCGAGCGTGGCGAGGGCCAACGCCGAGCGGTAGGCTTCGCGGGCCTCGCGCGGGCGCCCGAGTTGCTGCAGAAATCGCCCTCGCGCCGCGTGGAGCAAGTGATAGTCGCTCACTTGTCCGCGCGCCGTTAGCGAATCGACGAGATCGAGTGCGCGCGCCGCACCGTCCACCATGGAGACGGCTACCGCGTGATTCAGCTCGATGACGGGACTCGGTTGCAGCCGCAGCAGCACCTCGTAGAGTCCGACAATCTGAGGCCAATCCGTGTCCTCTTTCTTCCGCGCCCGCACGTGCAAGGCGGCGATCGCCGCTTGAACGGCATAGGGGCTCAACGGTCCCGGAGTGCTCAACGCCCGGTCGACCAGCGCCAGTCCCTCGGCGATCTTCGCCTGATCCCACAGCGTCCGGTCTTGATCCTCCAGCAAAATCACATCGCCGTCCTGCGAGACGCGGGCCGGTCGCCGCGCGTCGTGCAACAGCATCAAGGCGAGCAAGCCCATCACGGCAGGATTGACCGGCAGCAGCTCATCGAGCAAACGGCCCAGGCGGATGGCCTCCGCGCACAATTCGGCGTCGACGAGTCGGGTTCCCGTCGTCACCGCGTACCCTTCGGTGAAGACTCCGTAGACCACCGCGAGCACGCCGTGGATTCGCTGATTGAACAGGGGCGGCTCCGGAGTTTCATAGGGAATTCCGGCGTCGCGGATTTTTTTCTTGGCGCGAACCAGGCGCTGCGCCATGGTTTCCTCGCTCACCAGGAAGGCACGGGCTACGGCTTGCGTGGTGAGTCCGCACACTTCGCGCAGCGTCAATGCCACATGCGCCTCAGCGCTGAGCGCAGGATGGCAGCAGGTAAATATCAGACGCAGCCGGTCATCCCCGAAGGTGCTGTCGTCCTCGTCTTCGGGCACGGCTGCCGCATCCGCCTCGGCGCTGGCGGTCTCACAATCGATGATTTTGGTCCGAAAGACCACGTCGCGGCGAATACGATCGACCGCTTTGTTGCGGCCGGCCTTGATCAGCCAAGCACGTGGATTGGCCGGCACCCCGGTCGACTCCCATTGTTCAATGGCGGCGGTGAACGCCTCCTGGCGCGCCTCTTCCGCCAAATCGAAATCGCCGAGCAGGCGGATCAATGTTGCGAGAACACGACCCGCCTCTCGGCGAAAGACCTCGTCGACTACTCGATCGATGGGGCCCACGCTCATGGACTGCGCGGCAACCGAGCGCCTACGCCTCGACCGGCCAGATCGGCCGTACCTCGATGCTGCCATATTTGGCGCCGGGGATGCGCGCCGCGATGGCGGTGGCTTCGTCGAGGTTCTTCGCCTCGACCTGGTAGTACCCGCCCAATTGCTCGCGGGTCTCGGCAAATGGTCCATCGGTCACGGCCACTTGGCCGTTGCGGACTCTCACGGTGGTGGCCGCGGACGTGGGCCGCAGCCGGTCGGCCGCCTTGAAATGGCCGGCCTGGATGATTCCCTTGGTAAACTCTGTATATTCCGCCGTCATTGACGCCACTGCGGACGCGGTCCTCGCCGCCATCTCCGCTTCGTTCGAATAGATAAGTAATAGATACTGCATTTCAAACTCCGTTGTCGGCGTGATTCGCCGTTGAACAGTCGAACGGCACGGGCTCAATTCGACATCATTGCCTTGAGGAAGCCCTTCGGGGCGGCGCCGCCGGTGGCGCACCGCGGCGGCAAATCCCAGGCGAGACGCCTGTCCCAAGGGCTCCGCCGCAACGATCCCACGCAACTCTACAACCTTAATCCCTCGTGGAGATGACAGATTGATGGAACCAAACACCGTCCGCACGCTCTAATTCGACTACAAAATCAGCGACTTACAGTTGCGACGTTGAATGCTGGCGGCTCTTCGCCCTTGGCCGTAAGATCGCAATGGCTCTGATTAACTCATTCCTACCGAATAAAGAGGATTCCCGATGAAGGCTTGGATACCGCTCACGTTGGTTTTCGCACTTGGCACCGCCGCACACGCACAGGCAACGTGCACTTATCCCCGCTCCCCGGACGCGCCCCCCGACGGAAATACCGCAACCAAGGACCAGATGATTGCCGCGAAGCATGACTTCGACCGGTTCAACGGCGAGATGAACACCTATCTGGATTGTCTCAAGCTCGAGATGGACGCCGCCACCCCCAAGGATCCCAAGAAGCTGACGCCTGACGAAAAGAAAAAGGCGGATGAGCAGCAAAAGATATTGGTGCAGAAAAACAACGCCGCCGTCGATGAACTGCAGGCCGTTGTCGGACGATTTAATGAACAACTGAAGATTTTCAAGGCCAAACAGAAGTCGTAACTTTGAGCGCGGCGGAGCAACTCCGCCGCAACTTTACTATGCAGGCTGGAACGCTCATTACTCCGCGTCTGGCCGAAGAGGCCATCTACTCTCGGCTGACGTGTCTGCCCATCGAATCACTGCCGCTGACGCAGTGTGTCGGTGCGACGCTGCGCGAGAATATTTATGCGGAGCGCGATCAACCGCCCTTCGACCGCGTCGCCATGGACGGGATGGCGGTGGACAGCGACGCATTGCGGAGAGGCCTCAAGCGCTTCCGCGTCCAGGGCATTCAGGCGGCGGGCGCGCCGCCCATGAAGCTGGGCGGCGGCGACGCCGCGATCGAAGTGATGACCGGTGCGATTTTGCCTCCGGGCAGCGACTGCGTGATTCCGGTCGAGCAGCTCGAGGTCGCGGAAGGCTACGCGTCGCTGAGCGCCGCCGTGGTGAATTCGCCCTACCACAACGTGCATCGGCGCGGCAGCGACAGCCGTCAGGGAACGCTGTTGCTGGAGGCAGGCACTCTGCTGCGCGCGCCGGAAATCGCGGTTGCCGCATCGGCCGGCATGGCGCGGGTGCGAGTGAGCAGTCAACCCGCCGTGATGATCATCTCGACCGGCGATGAGCTGATCGAACCGGGAGATCCGATCGCGGACTATCAGGTGCGCCGCTCCAACGCGTACGCCGTCGCCGCTACCTTGCGCACGCGCGGCTTCGGCCGGGTCGGCGACGATCACGTGCCCGACGATGAGGTCCTGATGCGCAAACGGTTGGGCCTGCACCTCACCACCCATGAGGTCGTGGTATTGAGCGGCGGTGTCTCCATGGGCAAGTTCGACCTGGTGCCCAAGGTGCTGCAGCAGCTCGGGGTGCAACAGGTGTTTCACAATATTGCACAGCGGCCCGGCAAACCCATGTGGTTCGGCATCGGACCCCAGGGTCAAGCGGTGTTTGGATTGCCCGGCAACCCAGTCTCCACTCTGGTCTGTCTGATCCGTTATGTCATTCCGGCCATCGCTGAAGCCATGGGCACCAAGCGCGCACCACCCGAACGCCTGGCTCTGGCGGCGCCCGTGAGTGTCCAGCCTGCGCTCACGTATTTCTTGCCGGTGGCCATCGAGCACGACGATTGGGGGCGCCCCTGGGCCAATCCGCGGCGGCCGAATGGGTCCGGAGATTTCTTGAGCCTGACCGGCACGGACGGCTTCGTCGAACTTCCTCCGGGCCCCAATACCTACCCGAAGGGTTTCGTCACCACTGTGTACCGCTGGTAAAGGGTTATGAGCTCCACCGTTCACCACATTCGTGGGCCGCAAAATCCGCTCGATCGTCTCGGCCGGCCGCTGCACGATCTACGCATCTCGGTGATGGACCGATGCAACTTCCGCTGCCCCTACTGCATGCCGAAAGAGCAATTTCACGAGCATTATCGATTTTTGAAATCGCAGGAGCGATTGTCGTTCGAAGAAATCGTGCGTCTTGCGGGGTTGTTCGCGAGCTTGGGCGTGCGCAAGTTGCGTCTCACCGGCGGCGAACCGCTGCTGCGGACGAATCTCGCGGACCTGGTCGGCGATCTCACCGACGTCCCGGGCATCGACGACATCGCGCTGACCACGAATGGAGTGCTGCTGGGGCAGCACGCGGTCGATCTGCATGCCAACGGCCTCAAACGCGTGACCGTGAGCTTGGACACCTTGGATCGGGAAGTTTTCACGCGCATGAGCGGCGGATTCGGCGCCCTCGAACAAGTCCTGGCCGGCATCGAGGCCGCCATCGCCGCCGGCCTGACCCCGGTCAAGATCAACGCCGTCGTCGAACGAGGCTTGAACGATCACACGGCGCTGGATCTCGTCGAGCGCTTCCGCGGATCGCCCGTGATCGTACGCTTCATCGAGTTCATGGATGTCGGCAACCGCAATCAGTGGCGGCCCGACTTGGTGGTGCCTTCGCGCGAGCTCGCCGCCCGCATCCATGAGCGCTGGCCCATGCGGCCGATTTCAGAGAACTACAAGGGCGAAGTGGCGCAGCGATGGCGTTTTGACGATGGCGGCGGCGAAGTGGGTTTCATTTCGTCGGTATCGCAGCCATTTTGCGGTGCCTGCAGCCGGGCGCGTCTGTCCTCGGAAGGCAAATTCTACACCTGTCTGTTCGCGACTCACGGTCTCGATCTGCGCGCACCGCTGCGTGCCGGCACCAGCGATGCGGACATTCTTCAATTGATCCGCGGCGTCTGGCATGGCCGTACTGACCGCTACAGCGAGCTGCGCGAGCAATTGCGGGGCACCGTGCCCGAGGCGAAGAAAATCGAGATGAACTACATCGGCGGTTGAACTCATGACCTTTACTCATTTGGATGCCGGGCACCACCCGGCCATGGTCGATGTCAGCGACAAGAAGCCGACCAAGCGGACGGCCACGGCCGAAGCGCGGGTGCGCTTCCCGCCGGCCGTCGCGGCGGCACTGCGTGACAGCGGCCTGCGCTCGCCGAAAGGCCCGGTCTTCGATACGGCCATCGTGGCCGGAGTCATGGGCGCGAAGCGTACCCATGAACTGATTCCGTTCTGTCACCCGCTTGGGCTGGAAAATTGCCGCATTACCATCGATCTCGACGGCGACACCGCGGTGATTCGCTGCACGGTGAGTGTGCATCACAAGACGGGCGTCGAAATGGAGGCTCTCACCGGCGCCGGCATTTCCGCCCTGACCGTGTACGACATGTGTAAGGCGCTATCGCACGACATCGTCATCGGCGACTTGCGCCTGCTCGCGAAGGACGGCGGGAGAAGCAGCTATGCCTTGAAGGCAGCGCCATGACGCGGATGGACGCCAATCCCGATCGCCCCGAAAGCCCGGCGGCGCCCGTGTACGGCCTGATCCTCGCCGGCGGCTCGAGTTCGCGCATGCATCGCGACAAGGCCGCGCTTCAGTATCGGGGCAAGAGCCAGTTGGATCGCGCCTTCGAGTTGGCGAGCCGGCATGTCTCGACGGTTTTTGTCTCGGTCCGCGCCAACCAAACCGCCGACCCGACGCGGGCGCAGCGCCCGATGATCGTGGATTCCGTCGCGGGCGAAGGGCCCATCGTCGGTATCCGTTCGGCGCTCGCCGCGCACCCCCAAGCTGCCTGGTTGGTACTGGCATGCGATTTGCCGTTTCTGTCGGACGCGGCGCTGTCTCAGCTCTTGCGTGAGCGCGATCTCGCCGGCCTGGCCACCGCGTACCGCAGCGCCCACGATGGATTGCCCGAACCCTTGTGCGCCATTTGGGAACCGGGGGCAGCGGCCGCGCTCGAGTCCTATCAGGCCGGCGGCGGTCATTGCCCGCGCAAATTTCTGATTCGTCACGCGGTGCGGCTGCTGGAGCCGCAGGACCGTCGCGCTCTCGACAATATCAACACGCCCGAGGAATATGCAGAGGCATTGGCGGCGCTGGACGCCGCTTCTTAGGTCAATAATCCCATGCAATTGAAAATCCAATACTATGCTCTGATGCGTGAACAAGCCGGCCGTTCCGAGGAGACCCTCGAAACCTCCTCCGCCACGCCTGCGGACCTGTACGGGGAACTCTCCACCCGGTACCGGTTCACGCTCACCCGCGAACAATTGAAAGTCGCGGTCAACGCCGAGTTCAGCGACTGGTCCCGCAGGCTCACCGCCGGCGACGCCGTCGTCTTCATCCCACCGGTGGCGGGCGGATGATGCGCTTTCGCTTTACTCAAACGGCCATCGATACCATCGAAGCGCGGCGCGAGCTCCTCGACTTGGGCGCAGGCGGCTATGTCAGCTTCGAGGGGTGGGTTCGGGATCACAATGAGGGGCAGGAAGTCACTCGCTTGGAATACGAAGCGTTCCAGGAGCTCGCGGTGAAGGAAGGCGAGCGCATCGTCGCCGACGCCTTGCGGCGCTTTCCGGTCAAGCACGCTCTCTGCATCCACCGTATCGGCTCGCTGGCCTTGAGCGATATGGCCGTGTGGGTCGGTGTCAGTTCCGCGCATCGCGGAGAGGCGTTCGACGCCTGCCGCTTCATCATCGACGAAGTGAAGCATCGCGTGCCGATCTGGAAGAAAGAACACTATCGAAGCGGCGATTCCGGCTGGGTGAACTGCGAGCGCTGCGCGGCGCCGCCGGGTCACACTCACGGGCACGGGCACGAGCACGAGCATGATCATGAACTCGAGCATCATGACGAGCCCGCCGCCAGCCATTCATGAGTCGGGCGCGATGCAGCCCGACTATTCACGGCAAACGTTACTCAAGGAGATCGGCGCGCATGGCCAGGCGGCGCTGGCACGCGGCCGGGTGCTCATCGTCGGTGCGGGAGGACTCGGCAGCCCGGTGCTGCAATACCTGGCCGGCGCCGGGGTTGGTCACCTCGGGATAGTCGACGCCGACACCCTGGACGCCAGCAATTTGCATCGCCAACCCATCTTCGCTCTGGCGGATGTCGGTGAACGAAAAGTTGAGCTGGCGCGGGCCGCGGTCGGGCGAATCAACCCCACCGTGCAGGTCGAATTGCATTCCATGCGGCTCGACGCCGACAACGCGGTCGCGCTGATTGGCGGCTACGACGTCGTGGTCGACTGCAGCGACAATTTTCGCACCAAGTACCTGATCAACGACGCCGCCGTGCTCGCACACCGGCCGGCGGTCTTCGCCAGCGTCTATCAATACGAAGGCCAGCTGCAAGTCTACAAACCGGAGCAGCGCCACGCCTGCCTGCGCTGCCTTTGGCCCGATGCCGTCGCGGACGGCGTGGTGGGCAACTGTGCCGAAGCGGGGGTCTTGGGTCCGGTTCCCGGAACCTTGGGTACGCTGCAGGCCCTGTTGACGATCAAGATTCTTCTCGGCATGTCCGGTCAACTCGATGGAGAATTGCTGCTGTTGGATTTCACGAATTTCTCCAGCCTCAAGATCAAGGCGCCGCGCCGGGCCGAGTGCCGCGCCCCCGATTGTGCGCACATTCGCGAGATTCCCCGCGAGGATCTTGGGATCGAGATCGTCCTGCGCTCGCTCGCCGATGCGGCGCAGCGCGGCCTGGAAGTGATCGATATCCGCACCCAGGATGAAGTTGCGGCGCGGCCGGCCGCGGCGCGCCATGTCGCCATGCCCGATCTGCTGGCGGATCCCGGGCTGCTCTCGCCCGGGCGGGAGTATTTGCTGGTATGCGCGTCGGGCAAGCGGAGTTTGGCGGCGGCGCGCGAGCTGCGCAGGCTTGGGGTTGCCGTGCGCTCGCTCGCCGGCGGACTGCAGGCCCTGGAGGGCTGATCCTTGCGCTTCAACAGTAAATTGCCCGACGTCGGCACCACTATTTTTACGGTGATGTCGCGCCGCGCGCTGGAAGAGGGCGCCCTCAACATCGGCCAGGGATTTCCGGACTATGCCATCGACCCGCGATTGGCGAACCTCTTGGTGGAGGTGGTCGGCGAAGGACGCAATCAGTATGCGCCGATGGAGGGCGTGGTCGAGTTGCGCGAACAGATTTCGGCAAAACTGCACGCGAGCTACGGCCGCCGCATCGATCCGCACACCGAGATCACCGTGACCTGCGGCGCCACCGAGGCGCTGTACGATGCGATTCAAGCCGTCGTGGGCCCCGGTGATGAAGCCATCATTTTCGATCCCGCCTACGATGCCTACGAGCCCGCCGTGCGGCTGGCGGGCGGCCGTTGCGTCCGCATCGCGTTGACGCCGCCGGCTTTTCGCTTCGATTGGGACGAGGTGCGGCAGCGCATGAGCGATCGCACCCGATTGATCATCATCAACAGCCCGCAAAATCCCAGCTGCACCGTGGCGGATGGCGCCGATTTGGATGCGCTCGCGGCCTTGATCCGTGATCGGCCGATCACCGTGCTCGCCGACGAAGTGTACGAACATGTGCTCTATGACGGCCGGCGCCATGCGTCGGTGCTGGCGCACTCCGAATTGCGCGAGCGCAGCTTTGCGGTATTTTCGTTCGGGAAGACGCTGCATGCCACCGGATGGCGCGTCGGGTATTGCGTCGCTCCGCCGGCGTTGACCCGCGAACTTCGCAAGGTGCATCAGTTCAATACATTCAGCATCGTCTCGCCGCTGCAATACGCCATTGCGCGCTATCTCGCGGCGCACTCCGATGCGTGGACCGGGCTGTCGGCGTTTTTTCAAGCCAAGCGGGACCTGCTCGCCGGGCTTCTGCGGGGCTCGGGCTTCGAACCCATCCCGGCCGCCGGTACGTATTTCCAGCTGGTCGATTACGGCGCTCTCAGCGCCGACAGCGACGTGGATTTCGCCGACCGCCTGATCCGAGAGGCCAAAATCGCGACCATTCCGCTGTCTCCCTTTTATGCAGTGCCGCCGGCAATGACGCTGCTGCGCCTCTGCGTCGCCAAGCACGATGCAACGCTCGAGTCGGCGGCCGAGCGGCTCTGCGCCTTCGCCGCCGCCCCGCGCATGAGGAAGAACCGCCAGGAGCCTGTCTGACTAATGATCGCCGCGCATCATTAGTCAGACAGGCTCCTACCGGTTCCAGGTTCCCAGGCGGCGCGGCGCCGACCGCAGACTCTGGCGCTGCCGTATTCGCGCCGCGTCCATCAACATGCGCCCCGCCCAGCGATACACATTGTTCTCTTTGACCGTGCGGCGCATCAGGCTCATGCGATTGCGCCGTTCGTCCCGTCCCATGCGCATGGCGATCTCGATCGCCTCCGCTGTTTCCGTGACGTCGAACGGATTGATCAGCACCGCCTCCGCCAGCTCCCGGGATGCGCCCGCGAAGGTGCTGAGTATCAGAACGCCATCCTCGTCGTCGCGCGCTGCGACGAATTCCTTCGCCACCAGATTCATGCCGTCATGCAGACTGTTGACCAGGCAGAAATCGGCCGCCCGGTACAGCTCGTAAATGCGCAGCGGCTCTTGATGTTCGTCGATGAGGATGATGGGCCGCCAGTCGCCTTCCCCAAATCTGGCGTTGATCCGCTCCACTTCGCCGTAGGTGTGTTGCTGCAGCGCCTGATATGCCGGCAATTGGCCGCGTGAGGGCGCCGCAACCTGCAACAGGACGATTCGCCCGCGGTGCCGCGGATTCTTGTCCAGAAGCGCCTCCAGCGCCTGGAATCGTTCGATGATTCCCTTGGTGAAATCCCAGCGCTCGACCCCCAGACCGATGGTCATGTCGGCGCCGATGCGGTACCGCTCGCGCACCGCCGTCCGGCACGCCGCGACATCGGGTAGACGCCGCAGCCAGCGCGGCGGCCATTCGATCGAGATCGGATAGGGGGCGACGCGGCACACGTGTCCTTGAAGGGTGACGGTCATGTGCTCGTGATCGATCTGGCATTCCACGAAGCGGTCGACGGAGTCCAAAAAATTCTGGCAATGATGCCGGGTATGAAACCCCAAGATGTCGGCCGACAACATGTACATCAGCATCTCGCGCTTCCACGGGCACACGCCGAAGGTCTCGGCGTTGGGCCAGGGAATGTGCCAGAACAGCGCAATCGTCGCCTTCGGTATCTTCCTGCGGATCAGCTGCGGCAACAGCGCGAAATGAAAATCCTGGATCAGGATCACCGGACTGTCGGTGTTGGATTCCGCCGCCACCACATCGGCGAACCTCTCATTCACCTCCGCGTAGGAATGCCAATCGCCGGCGCGAAATGCCGGCCGGACATAGGCGAGGTGGCACAGGGCCCACAGGCCTTCGTTGCAGAATCCATAGTAATAACCCTGTTCCTGCTCCGGGGTCAGCCATACCCGGCGCAAGGTATACGAAGGATCATCGGGAGGCACCCGGATCTGATCGTATCGATCCACCGTCTCCCGATCTGCGGTGCCCGCCCCGTGCGCCACCCAGATGCCCGAACAGGCGCGCATGATGGGCTCGAGCGCCGTCACCATGCCGCTCGCGGGGACCTGCACGACGGGATTCTTGTCCGCGTCGAAATTATGGATATACGGTTCCCGATTCGAAACGATGATGACCTGCGCGGAATGCAGGTGATCGCGTACCACCTGGCGCAGCGCCTGCGGGGTCCAGTTCTCGTGGAAATCGATCTCCAGCCGCTGCTTTTCCTCCGCCTCGGCCAACACCTTGCGCACCTGCGACAGTATCGGCATGGATGCGCGCGGCGACTCGGCATCGTCGAGGTAGCGCTTGCCCCGAATGTCGCCGATCAACACTTCGACCCAGCGGCGCAATTGCAGCCAGGCCACGAGCACGATGAGAAGCGCCAGCAGCAGGACCGATATGCCGACGAATACCAGCACGAAATCCCGCGCCGTTCTCTGCCGGCGGTCGACGAAACTCAAATCGTGCAGCATCAGCACGCGAAACGGCATCGGCTGCGCCGAATCGAAATCGAAGCGCGACACCTGTACCGACCCGGACGGCAGCTGCACGACGTGCGAGGCGGCGGGTTTCGGACCGTCGGTTGCATCGCACGAAATGCTTGCCGGCGTGCGCTCGGATCTGAATATCGTCGATCCGTTGGGGCGGCACACCAGAATCGCCAGCAAGCGCTCATCGGCGGCTGTCTTGGCGAGATAGGCGCGCAGGCGCGCCTCATTGCCTTTTTCGACGAGCTCCGTGATCGGCTCTTCCATCGAATGCATCACGAGCTGTGCGCGCAGTTCGACGTCGGAGCGAAACCACTCCGCGAGCAGCCGCTCGATATAGGGCAAACCGAAGTACGCCACGACGCAGGACGCAAACGCAACCGGCAGCACGAAGCGCAGCATGACTGAGCGGAACATCGCAACAAAATACAGAAATTCAGCGTGCCGGTGTCGATTTTTACGGCGCCGGCGTCGATTTTTACGCGGGCTTTTCGTGTAAAACTTACATTGAAAAATTCGCTCGCACGGGGCGCAAACGCGCATGGGCCTCATTGAGACGGCCATCCTGTAAGCTTTGCATCATGATAGAAACGCTGCCGCCGCCGTCGCTCGAATGGTGCTTGTTCTTGGACGTTGACGGCACTCTGATCGAGTTGACCGACACACCCTTCGAAACCCATGCGGACGCCGATCTCAAGGCGTTGTTGGGTGAGGTGGCGGAGCGCCTCGGGGGCGCAGTGGCGTTGGTGAGCGGCCGCAGCATCGAGTATCTCGATGCATTGTTCGCACCTTTGCGGCTGCCCGCCGCGGGTCTGCACGGAGTCGAGCGGCGCAAGGCCACGGGCGTCATGCACGGCGCGGGCTTCGTGGATTCGCAGCTCGACCCGGCGCGGATGGCGCTCGGCGCGCTGGTGAAGGCTTGGCCGGGCACCTTGCTCGAGGACAAGGGCCGCACGGTCGCCGTGCATTTTCGCTTGGCGCCGGAGGCCGAATCGAATGTTCGCGGCGCGATGGCCGCCGTCGCATCGCAGCTGGGCAGCAACTATCACATCCAGGAAGGCAACATGATGTTGGAGATCAAGCCGCGCGGTTTCACCAAGGAC
>DASWEO010000224.1:0-7460 GCA_036394715.1 Steroidobacteraceae bacterium | reverse complement strand
ACGTTCAAGGCAATGGCTCCTTACGGCCGCGTCGTGACTCTGACGGGAACGCCCGGCGATACCAGCGAGAGCGATGCCTATAACGCCAACCTCACGATCCACAACGTGATGATGCTGACGCCGATGTGGCGGGGATTGCCGGAGAGGCTGCGCGCGCAGGCGCGGCACGTGCGGCAAGGCTTGGCGCTCCTGGCAGAGGGCAAGCTGCGAGTCGTCATCGATCGTGTCTTTCAATTGCACGAGGCAGCGGCGGCGCACGACTATCTCGAAGGCGGTGAGGCTATCGGAAAGATTGCACTCAGCATCTCGTAGCGGGCGGGCTCTTCAGGTCTCGCGCCCGAGCCGGTGCTTGAATCGCGAAGTCCGGTGAGGCGACGTAGTCGGCCCAGTTGTAGATATTCAGTACCTGTACATCGGTTGCAGGCGCTGTGCGGCGCCGGCCGTCGCGGGCAGCGGCGCCAACCGCAAACCCTGCGGCCATGGCGGCTAAGCTAAACGCGCCCCAGTTCTGCGCGGACCCAATCGTGGAATTGCCGAATAATATACTCCTCGGGCATGACCACGCCGCGTACATGAGGTCCCGCCCGCAGTCCCATTTGATTGAGCTCACACACCTGCGCGTCTTCGGTCATGACCCGATTGGTGAAATCCACCACGTTGCGCAGGTCGAACTTGGGATCAGCCAGAGTCTGCGGCGAAAACAGATACTCGACGCGCACTTCGGTTCGTTCGGGCCCCAAGGGCAACACGCGCACCACGCGAACATAGTCGACATGACCCACCAGAAATACGGATATCAAACCCGTCATAAAGACATGGCCGGCCTTTCGATCTGCATCGGAAAGACCGGGGAACGGGATTCCAGTCGTTTTGCCGTCCAAGGACCAGGTTGCGGCGCCGGCGCGCAATCCGCCCTTGAACTTCGGATCGGCGTCTGCGGCATTCGTGCTCCACTGGGGATCGTCGCGCTCCTCCATCAGCCCGCGAGCGAAGATCGGCACCAGCTGCGATAATTGCGGATGCACGTTCGGACAATGCAGGCACTCGTTGTAGTTTTCCCAGAATATCTTCCAATTGCTCTGAATGGTCTTGAGGAAGACGTGGCCGACGACCAACTCTCCGAGGGACCATGCGTCGAGCCGATTCAGCGGTACATCGAAGTTCTTTTCAAAAGGCGGCGGTTTGTCGGTCAGCGCAACGAAGATGAATCCATTCCATTCCTTGACCCTGATCTTGTAGAGAGGGAAATCGGCCATGTCGAAACCGCTCGCGTGAGCCTTGGAGGACGTGCGCAGCAAGTCCCCCTGCAAGTTGTAAACCCACGCGTGGTACGGACAGATGATGTTGCCGGTACGCATTAGCCCATCGGACTCACGGCACAGGGCCGCACCGCGATGCCGGCAGGTGTTGTGAAAACCTTGCAAGGTGCCCTGATCGTCGCGCACCAAGAGTATCTTTTGGTCACCCAATTCGAACGTTCGGAACGCTCGAGCGCGTGCCACGTCGCCGGATCGGCCTACATATACCCAATTGCGGTACCAAATGCGCTGCAATTCCCTTTCATACTGACGAGGGTCGAAGTACGCATCCGCCGGCAGGCCTTCGGTATGTTCGGTAAGCCCGTTGTAGCCTGATTTGTCGACGTCGGATGTGCTGAGCATGAGATCTCCGCGGGAGCCGAATATGGGGAGTTCAAGTATTAGGAATATATCTTACGTCGCGGGCCGTGCGCCAGCGCCAGCCCCGCGAGCTGCGTGGCCTATCTGTGTTCGCCCAGCGCAGCGTACCTGACGGGCCAGCTGATCGTCATCGATGGCGGCGACAGCGTCGTCGAGGCCAAGGGTCAGTGAAGGGTTTTCTGCCGGCCCTGATCAAAGAGCACTGAGGCTGCGCTCAAATGCCAGCACCGCCTGGTCAACATGCTCGCGGCGAAACACGAGCGGTGGGCGCAGCTTGACGATGTTGCCGTGGATTCCCTCGCTGCCGGCGAGCACGCCTTCGTCGCGCAGCCGATTGATCAGCTGGCTGGTCTGCTTCGCAGCCGGCGCGCGGCTGTTGCGGTCGATGACCAGCTCGACACCGAGCGCAAGACCGGTCCCGCGCACGATGCCGATGATGTCGTGCTTGGCCGCAAGCGCCTGCAGACCTGCCTTGAAGTAAGCCCCGATGGCCGTTGCGTTGGCGAGCAGATCCTCGTTCTCCAGCACGTCGAGCACGGCAAGGCCTGCGGCGCACGAGACGTTATTGCCGCCGAAGGTGGAAAAAAAGGCGGATTGCTCGATGAAGTGATCGAGGATTTCCGGCCGCGTGATGACGACTCCGACGGGGTGTCCGTTGCCGGCCGGCTTTCCGATCGTGATGATATCGGGCACGACGTCGTGATGCTGATACCCGTAGAAATGCCGCCCCATGCGGCCGAATCCCGATTGGACCTCATCGGCGATGCACAGCCCGCCCGCAGCGCGTACGCGCCGGAAGACTTCGGCGACGTAATTCTTCTGCGGCTCCAGGATGCCGTTGGTCATGAAGGCCGAATCGACAAAATAGGCCGCCGGCTTCAGCCCGGCTTCGGCCAGCGATTGGATCGCCCGGTCCGCATCCTCGGCATAACGGCTGCCGGGATCCGGCGTATCGCCCCGGTAGATGCCGCGATAGCAGTCCGGGGCGAGAAGGGTCCTGACGTGCGCAGCCAGGGCGCCGATGCGGCTCGCCGACGGTGACACCGCATCGATCGCCTCGGTGATGCCATGGTAGGCAAATTCCTGGGTAAGGGCGCCGCGCGCACCGGTCCAAGCGGTTGCGATGCGCCACGCGACGTCATTCGCTTCGCTGCCGGAATTGACGAACGCGCATGCGGTCAGCGCGGCACCGGTCTTCTGCCCAAGGCGCTCGGCATAGTCGAGCACCTGCTCGCCGAGGTAACGGGTGTTCGTGTTCAGCGTGCGGCTCTGGCGCGAGATGGCCTCGGTCACGTGCGGATGGCAATGGCCGACGATCGGCACATTGTTGTAGCAGTCCAGGAAACGCCGCCCCGATGAATCGATGATCCAGACGCCTTCGCCCCGCACCGCATGGATCGGCCGGTCATAGAACAGATACGGACGCGACCCCAGCAGGCGCTTGCGCCGGGCCATCATGTCCGCGTTCGAGTGCACGGGCACGGACGCGCGAGGTACGGGTATCCCGCAGGCGGAGTCGACGATGGTCTCGACCCCGGCGCGCGTGAGCCGCTGCAGCGTCTCGAGAGCTTCCCACCCTCCGAATCCCGCGTCAGCCGCGTAATTCGGCTCATCCGGGGTTTGCGTGTGGCGGTAGGCGTTGACGAGCATCGTGATCACGAGGCGCAACTCGACCAGATCGAACAGCAGCGCGCGTTCCTCGGCCTCGAGCGGCGTCACCTCATGGTAGCCGCGGATCATGTCCGCGAGAACCTGCGGAATCCGGCTGGCCGGTACCATGAAGTCGGCCAGCGCAGCCGAGAGGTCGAGGATGAGCGGGCCATGGATCATGTCACCGAAGTCGATGATCCCGGCGAGGTCTCCGGCCTCGCTGAGAATCAGGTTATGGGCGTGAAGGTCGCCGTGGATCGCCTGCGCGCGCAGCGCATCGAGTCGCGGCAGCACGGCATCAATGCCCCGGCGCAGCACTTCCATCACGAGCGATCGCTGCGGCGCCGGCAGCAGGTCGACAAACGGCAGGTACTGCGGCGCCATGCGCACGTCCCACAGGAGGCTGCGCGCACCGGCTGCCGCATGAAAAAACCCCCGCATGGCCCGGCCAAGCCGCGCCTGCAGGGCCCCGATACGACGCAGCAGGGCCGGCGCGAGTTCGAGATCCCCGGCGATCTGTCCATCCAGGAACGACAGCGCGTACACGATATGTGCGCTCCCATCCGAGGCACTGACGCGGGCGGTGCCCTGACCGCCCGTGCTCAGGCGGATGCGCGGCACCGGCAGCAACGGATCCACGCGCTGGATATGCCGTAAAACCTCGATCTGGCAGTCGATGGCGCCAGGATCCTCGTCGGTATTGGCGATCTTGAGCATCCATGCGCGGCCATCGGCCTCGCGGAACAGCGTGTTCTGGTCGCGCTCGCTGTACAGGGCCTTCGCGCCGCCGCACAGCCCGAAGTGCTCGCGCGCGATCTGCTGGACGTGAAGTAACGGTAAACTCGGCGCGTTGGCGCGCAGGAATTTCATTCACGAACCTCGTCGAAAACCATGCATCCTAACGGGCCGGGCGCGGCGCCATGCGAGCCTTTGATTTTTTGCTGCCGATCAGACCCCGCGTATCGAAATGCCGCGGAAAGAAGGCAGCGACACTGCAATAAACGGTTGCCAGGGCCTCGCGGCGATCATAGGGAGCACTCAGCGTAATCAGGTCGAGCCATATCCCTTCGATCACGGTTCGAATCGAACGCGCAATCCGCACCGCATGTCCGCCATAGCCTCCCTCGGACAGCAGCGCCCGGCAGATCGCTTCCAGTGTGTGATTGTAGTGCTCGTTTTTGGCGCCACAGATCTGCTGGAACAACGGGCGACTCTGCGTCTCGCCCCAGAACGCGCACCAGGCGGACAGCCGTGACGGTGTGCACAGCGCGGGATGAAAATCGGCGCGCACCATCGCGTCGAGCTGGCTCGCCGGATCCGGCGCGGCGCGCTCGAGCGCACCGCTCCAGTTCGCCCGATATTCCTCGGCGAGATATTCGAGCGTATCGGCCAGTAACTGGTCCTTCGTCTCGAAATGAAAATTGACGAGCGCTTGCGACAGGCCCGCGTATTTGGCGATCTCGGTCAGCGTGATCCGCGCATAGCCGCGCAGCGCCAGCACTTCGATCGTCGCGTCGATGATCTGCTGTCGCCGCTCGGTACGCGAGCGCTTGCTGCGCGAGGCGGCCGCCGGGGACGGTTCGTTGATCACGCGGGGACTCCCCGGGCGGGCGGGACAGGTCTTATTTTACATCGCGACATCTTGATTACCTCGGTACGCCTGGCTACGGTGCGTCATTCTAATTGATTTATCAATTAATATGATGCAAGATCCAATCGATCACTCATCTATCACAAGCGTGCTTGTTTTGCCGCCGCAGATCTTACTGGGATAGCAATATCAATGACTTACGATGCGCTGGTCGTCGGTGCCGGCCAGATGTTGTTCCTGCGCCCGATGACCGGACTCCCCGTCGGCGCCGTGCACTACACCGCCTGGTACGACGACATGGGCAAGATACTCGACGACGGGACGCTGTTTCGCGTGGGCGAGCACGAATACCGGCTCTGTTGCCAGGAGCGCCACCTTCCGTGGCTGCTCGATAGCGCCGAGGGTATGAGCGTCGCCATCGCGGATGTTACGGACCACGTTGCCGCATTGTCGCTGCAGGGTAATGTACCGGCCGAACATTCCCTGATCTATGACGACAGGAATCGGGAAGTCGGCCACATCACCGCAGCCGCCTGGTCGCCCGCCGCCAAGCGCAACATCGCGATCGCGCACCTGCGCCGGCCCAGCGATACCGAAAGGCCGGATAAACTTATGGTCGAGGTCTACGCCCAGCGCGAATTGCAATACGTCAAGTTGATGCTGAAGGCGACGATCTGCGAACGACCGTTCTTTTCCCCAGGCCGCCGGCGCGCTACGCCTCCGGATGCGCACTGAAACCATGCGTAGTTTAGTGAGTCTCCCAGAGGGCTTGCGTGCAATGACCATCAAGATCGACAGACCACCGGAAGTGGGCGAATACGATGAAGGGATGCAGACGTTGCTGCAGATCGTGTGGGGCGACGGTTTCCTGTCGCCCGGCGGCCCGGAGGAAGTGGCCCGCATGCTGGAAGGGTCGGACATCCGCGGCTGCAGTCTGCTTGACATCGGCTGCGGCGTGGGAGGGATCGACATCCTGCTGGTCAACACGCACGGTGCGGCCAGCGTCGTCGGCGTCGATCTGGAGCCGGAGCTCGTGGCCCGCGGCACGGAGCGCATCGCCGCGGCCGGATTGGGCCAGCGTATCGACCTGCGCGTCGTCACCGAGGGGCCGCTGCCGTTCGACAGCGCCAGGTTTGACGTTGTATTCACGAAGGACTCCCTGGTGCACATCCCGGACAAGCCCACGGTGTTTGCCGAGGTCTGGCGCGTGCTGAAGCCGGGAGGCTGGTTCATCGCGAGTGATTGGCTGCGAGGCGGGACTGGCCCCTATTCGCCGGAAATGCTCGAGTACTTCCGGCTCGAAGGGCTCACCTACAACATGGCAACGCTGCAGGAAACCGGCCGGACGCTCTCATCAGCCGGCTTCGTCGACGTTGAACTGCGGGACCGGAACGAATGGTACCGCGACCTCGCCGCGCGCGAGAGCGCCGCCATCGAAGGCGAATGGTATCCGACGATCCTCAGCCGCCTCGGCGAGAGCCGCGCGCAGCACTTCGTTGCCGACTGGCGCCAGCTCGCGCTGGTGCTTCGGCGCGGCGAGCTTCGACCGGCACACTACCGGGCGCGGCGGCCGGCCGACGACGGAACCCAGCAACCTCGGAGTTGAACCATGAAAGACTCTTCAGGATTTCCGCGGCGATCAGGCGCGCGTGGTGTTTCGATTTACGCGTCGATCGGACTACCGCTCATCGCCGCGACATCCGATGTCGGGTGGCGTCCCTGATGGGCGCGATCAAGATTGAGTCGCGCGGAAGTACAAGTGGGTCATAAGTTAAGGAGAGATGAAATGGATCGCGAATGCGCATTAGTCACGGGTGCAACTTCAGGAATCGGCTGGGCGACCGCCTGCGCGCTGGCCAAGCGCGGCGCTGTAGTCGGCCTGCTCGGACGCCGGCGCGAAAAGGCAGAGGAGCTTGCGGTCATCCTTCGCGAGATGGGCGGAGACGGGATCCCACTGCCCGCCGACATTACCGAGCCTCGGCAAGTCGAGGCTGCCGTGGCCAAACTCGTCGCAATTACCGGGCGGTTGGACACGGTGGTTGCGAGCGCCGGGGTGGCCTTTTCCGGCAGCATTATCGACACCACCGAGGAGCAATGGTCGCGTTTGATGCGCGTCAACCTCGATGGCACTTTCTATACGGCGCGATTCACCATGCCACATCTCTTGAAAAGCAAAGGCACGTTTACCGCAATTTCGTCGGACGCCGGCGTTCAAGGTTGCCCCGGGTATGCGGCCTATTGCGCATCCAAGCACGGTGTCATTGGATTCGTGCGTACTTTGGCGCTCGATCACGGTCCGCAAGGTGTGCGTTCAAACGTCGTCTGTCCTGGAATGGTTGAAACACCGATGTCCGATGAAGCCATGGCGAGTTATTCGGAAGCCGAGCGCACCTTTTATCGAAGTAACGTACCTCTCGGCCGCTTTGGTAAGCCAAACGAGGTCGCGAACGCGATTCTGCATCTGACTTCCGATGCTGCCAGTTATTCGAATGGCATGGTTTATTCGATAGACGGCGGCTCGACCGCGGGCTATTACTTTG
>DASWEO010000223.1:0-5097 GCA_036394715.1 Steroidobacteraceae bacterium | reverse complement strand
CAGCTGCCGCAATGTGGCTTGGGCTCCTTCCAGCAGGGCCGGACCGGGAGTCGCCGCACCGGCATTGATCCCGGCCTCCAGGGCATCGCCGACGGTGACCAGTTCCTGCGCGAAGCGCTCGATGGCGAACTTGCGCGCATTTTCAACCTCGCGCTCGCTGCGCTTGCGGAAATTCTCCAGTTCCGCCACCGCGCGCAGATAGCTGTTCCGGTTCTCGGTAGCCCTGGCCTCGGCCGCGGCCAATGCCGCCGACGCGTCCGCGCCGCCCTGCGGGTTCATATCCGCAGGAATCGTGCCTTCGGCATGATTGGTTTCATTCACAAGCTTGACCTCAAAAGGAATGGCGGCATGAATGCCGCTCGAAGTGACCTGGGTGGGGGCTATTTACGGGCGTTCAAGGCCGAACCCAGCAGTTTTGCGGTCAGATCCACGATGGGAATGACCCTCTCGTAGGCCATGCGGGTCGGGCCGATGATGCCCAGCACCCCGACCACCCGGTTGTCCAGCGTATAGGGCGCCGCGACCACGCTGATATCGTCCAGAATCCGGTAGCCCGACTCTTGACCGATGAAAATTTGGATTCCTTCGGCCCGCAGGCAGCTATCCAGCAAGCGCAGAATATCGTGCTTCTCGTTGAACGCCTCGAACAGGCGCCGTAGCCGGTCGACATTGGACAGTTCCGCAAACCCCATCAAATTGGTTTCGCCCGCAATGACGTATTCGACCCCCTCGTCCGTCTTGGCATCGAAGACCTTCTGCGCCATTTGGATGGCGTCTTGCATGAGCTGGTTCATGTGCTGCCGGGTCTCCTGCAGCTGCCCGACCAGCTGGGCCCGGACATCCGTCAGCGAGCGTCCCGCGAACGCCTCATTGAGATAATTGGCGGCGCGCCGCAACTCCTCCGTCGAATAGTAGCGGTCGAGCTGGACCACCCGGTTCTGCACCTCGCGGTTGCTCATCACCATGATGGCGAGCGCGCGGTTCTCCGACAGAGCGATGAATTCGATCTGCGACAGCGCGACATAATTCGGGTTCGGCAAGGTCACCAGGCCCGCCATATGCGTGACGTTCGACAGCATCTGCGATACGGTCTGGACCAGCGAGCGGCCGTTGGCCGCATCTGACCTCAAGCGTCGCTCGATTTCCTCGATCTCCTCCTGGCGCAAGGGTTTGAGCTTGAGCAGGGTGTCGACGAACAAGCGGTAGCCCTTGTCGGTGGGTATGCGTCCCGCGGAGGTATGCGGCGAAGCGACCAGTCCCATATCTTCCAGGTCGGCCATGACATTGCGGATGGTGGCGGACGACAGACTCAAACCCGAATCGCGCGACAAAGTTCGCGAACCGACGGGCTGCCCGTCGCGAATATAATTCTCGATCAGGGCCTTGAGCAGAAGCTGCGCCCGCTCGTTCAGCCCTTCCTCGGTACCTTCTGTCATACGCTCCATATAACATGTTTGAAGGTGCCCCGCGTAAAGTCAAGAGCCGCGATTCGGCCTAAACTCGAGTTTAAGCGCGTGACCGGCTCGGCGCGGTCATGCTACAAGGAATCGCTCATGTCCCAAACGTTTCAATCCATCGCGCTGGTCGGCAGGCCTACGGATTTGCGCGTCGCCGAATGCATGCTGAGCCTCGCCGGTCATTTCCATTCGCGAGGCGTGCGCACCCTGGTCGATCCCGGCGTGGGGCTCGCCTTTCAGGCGGACAGCGTGGTGCCCTGCCCGGAAGCCCACTTCCCCACCCGGGCGGACCTCATCATCGCCATCGGCGGCGACGGCACTCTGTTGTACGCGGCGCGGTTGGTGGCCGGACACTCGGTGCCCTTGCTCGGAATCAATCGCGGACGGCTGGGATTCTTGACCGACGTCAGCCCCGATTCGATGCTGGAAGATGTGGACACCGTGCTCGCCGGGCGCTACAGCGAGGATCGGCGCTCGTTGCTGGCCGCGCGGCTGGAAAAACAGGGCGGCGAGACGGTGAGCGCCCTGGCCTTGAACGACGTGGTGGTGAATAAGTGGGAGACCGGCCGCACCATGGATTTCGAAACCTCGATCAATGGGCGTTTCGTCAACTCGCATGGCGGCGACGGCATGGTGATCGCGACGGCCACCGGCTCGACCGCCTATGCGCTCTCCTGCGGCGGCCCCATCGTCGAGCCCAACCTCGACGTGTGGGTGCTGGCTCCCATCAGCCCGCACACCTTGAGCGACCGTCCCATCGTGGTGCGGGCGGGCAGCAAGGTCCAGCTGCGCATGTCGGATCGCTTCGAGTCGCGGGCCCAGGTCACCTGCGACGGCAGCGCCCTCGGTGACCTCGAGCAGGGCGACAATCTGTACGTCGAGGGAGCCGACGCCCAAATCACCCTGCTGCATCCGCCGGGTTACGACTACTACCGCCTGCTGCGCTCGAAGCTGCATTGGGGCCGCGGCGCGTACGGCCAGAGCAACAACGGCGACACCGATTAGGCCCGCATGCTCACCCACCTTCAGCTGCGCGATCTCGTCCTCGTCGATCAAGCCGAGCTCGAACTCAAACCCGGCCTGACCGCCCTCACCGGCGAAACCGGCGCCGGCAAGTCCATCGTCGTCGATGCGCTGCTGCTCATCTCCGGCGGCCGCGCCGCAGGCGACGTGGTGCGCCAAGGCGCGGAACGCGCCGAGGTGGCGGCCGGTTTCGACGCCCTTCCCCCTGCGGCAAAAGCCTGGCTCGAGTCGCAGGCGATCGAGCACAACGGAGACCTCGTGGTGCGGCGGGTGATCGGCGCCGACGGCCGTTCGCGCGCCTATGTGAACGGCCAGATGGTGCCGATGCAGGCACTGCGCGAACTGACGGAGTTCCTCATCGAAATCCACGGCCAACAAGAATTCCAGCGCCTGGTGAATCGCGGCGCCCAGCGCGAGATGCTGGACGAACACTTGGCTGATCGGGGCCTGCGCGAGGCCGTCTCCGAGCTCTACGAGCGCTACCGCGCCCGCCGCCGCGACTTCGAATCGCTCGAGTCCGCCGCCGAGAATCGCGACTCCCGCCTCGATCTGCTGCGCTATCAGCTCGCCGAGCTCAAGGCCGAGGTCACCACGGTGGCCGCCATCGAAGAGCTCTTTGTCGACCAGAAACGCATTGCCGGCCGCGGCCGTCTCGCGGCCGCGGCTCGGACCGCATTGACCGCCGCCTACGAGGCGGATGGCGACAGCGCCCACGATTTATTGGGCAGAGCTCACGCGGCGCTGCGTCACGTCGGGGATGCCGACCCAACCCTCGCTCCTGCGGCCACGCTGCTGGAAGAAGCGCTGATCAACACCCGGGAAGCCGCGGAAGCGCTGCGGCATTACCTGGACGTTCTCGACATCGATCCCGCCCGCCAGGACGAGATCGAGCGCCATGCCGCCGCGCTCGAGGCCTTGGGCCGAAAGCACCGCGTGGGCGTTTTGGACCTTCCCGAGCAGCTGTCGCGCATCGAAACGGAACTGGCCGCGCTCGACAACGCCGAGCTCAGCCTGGCCGCCCTCGAGGCGGAACTGGCCACGCTGACTCGCGAGTACCGCGCCGCCGCACAGCGTCTGACCTCGGCCCGCAAGGCCGCCGCCGACCACTTGAGCCGCCACATCACCCAGCTCATGCAGGGACTCGGCATGGCCGGTGGCCGGTTTGCGGTCAGTATCACGCCGAACGATGCGGAATTTGGCGCGCAGGGCAGCGATGACATCGAATTCCTGGTGAGTGCGAATCCCGGACAAGCGCCCAAAAGCCTCGCCAGGGTCGCGTCCGGCGGCGAACTATCGCGCATCAGCCTCGCGGTGCAGGTGGCGGCGGCCGCCAAGACCTCGGCCCTTTGCATGGTGTTCGACGAGGTGGATGCCGGCATCGGCGGTGCGGTGGCGGAAATCGTCGGGCGGCAATTGCGCGACTTGGGCGAACGTGCCCAGGTGTTGTGCGTGACTCACCTTGCGCAAGTGGCGTCGCAGGCTCACAGCCAGTTTCGAGTCACCAAGCTCTCCGACGGCAAGATCACGCGTACGTCGGTGAAGACTTTGGGCCCGCTCGAGCGCGTCGACGAAATTGCGCGCATGTTGGGTGGCATCGACATCACCGAGCAGGCCCGCGCCCATGCGCGCGAGATGTTGACGCGCGCCGCGCCGGCTGAGGCCAATCTCAAGAAAAAACGCGCTCCTTCGGCGCGGCGCTGAGCGCAGCTCGAGGCGCAGGCGTCGGCCTACTTGACGTTCGGACGTTTCTGATTGGGACAATTCGGCTTGCGGCAATGTCCATACAGAATCAACGCATGATCGCTGATCTCGAATCCTAAGCGCTTAGCCACCGCGTTCTGGCGCTCTTCGATTCCACCATCCATGAACTCTTCGACCTTGCCGCAGTCCACACACACGATGTGATCGTGGTGCGCACCCTGATTGAGCTCGAACACCGCCATGCCGCCTTCGAAATGGTGACGCGTGACGAGACCGGCCGCCTCGAATTGGGTCAGCACTCGGTAGACGGTCGCAAGGCCGATGTCTTCGTTGGAGACCAGCAGCTTCTTGTAGATGTCTTCAGCGCTCATGTGGCGCGCCGAGCCGTCCGCCAGAATGTCGAGGATTTTCAGGCGCGGCAGCGTCACCTTGAGGCCTGCATTGCGCAGGTCGTTGCTTTCGCTGGTGGTGTCGGATTTCAGGCGCTGCGGCATGCTGTGCCCTCGGGTATGATACGGGTCCGATTATCAATCATTTAACGGCTGCGCACCACTTTGACGAAAATATTTTATCGGGTTCTCTTGGGAATGGCCTTGGGCGCGCTCGCGTCGGGATGCGTCTACCGCATCAACATTCAGCAGGGCAATTACCTGGATCAAGCGGCGGTCGAACAAGTCAAGGCCGGCATGACGCGCAGCCAGGTCCGGTACCTCCTCGGCACGCCGATGGTCGCCGACAGCTTCAACAAGGAACGCTGGGATTACCTCTACTACCTGAAGAAGGGGCGCAGCCGTCACGTCGATTCGCGGCGCGTCACGGTGTATTTCGACGGCGACAAGGTCGCGCGGCTCGACAAGCCGACGGCGGCCGAGGCGGCGGCGCAGGATGCTTCCGCCGCCAAGATCAAGAACGGCCG
>DASWEO010000222.1:0-4679 GCA_036394715.1 Steroidobacteraceae bacterium | reverse complement strand
ACCACGTAGGTATTATGGTTCGCATACTCAGGCGCGCCTAACGGCGTTTGCCCCACCTTGGCGCTCGACGTTCGAGTGCCTTGAACCGGTTTAAGTTGTTGTTTTTAAAAGGCTCTGCGGGTACCTCGCAGGGCGGGCTTTAGCATGGGCGCAAGATATGGCAGAGCGAGACACTGCAGCATTTGAAACCAGCCGCGGCGGCGGGGACCCGCGTATTGGGGATTGGGGTCTTTACCGGTCGGCCTACGAGAGGGATTCCTGCGGATTCGGCTTGATCGCGAGTCTCGACGATCAGGCCAGTCACTGGGTTTTGCAGACGGCCATCAGCTCCCTCAATCGCCTGACTCACCGCGGTGCGATTGCCGCGGACGGCAAGACCGGGGATGGCTGCGGTCTCTTGATCAAGCAGCCGACTGCTTTTCTGCGGGCCGCCGCCGCGGAGGCCGGGTTCAAGCTGGCCCCGCTGTTTGCCGCCGGCTTGGTGTTCCTCAATCGGGACCCGGAACTTGCGGGTCAGGCGCGAAGGATTCTCACCGAGCAGCTGCAACTCGAGAAGTTGCAGGTCGCCGGCTTCCGTGCCCTGCCGGTGGACAGCCAAGCCTGTGGTCCGGAGGCGCTCAAGACCCTGCCGGCCATCGAGCAGATTTTCGTGAATGCGGGCGGCGACCTTGATGAGGCCACCTTCAACCGCAAGCTGTTTGTGGCGCGCCGGCGCACCGAAAAGAAACTGGAAGCCGGCGACCCGATCTTTTATATCCCGTCCCTGTCGGCCAGCACCATCGTCTACAAGGGCATGGTGATGCCGCAGTTCCTGGCGCAGTTCTATCCCGACCTCGAGGATCCGCGGATGGAAGCGTCGGTGGTGGTTTTCCATCAACGCTTTTCCACCAACACCATGCCGCAGTGGCGCCTCGCCCATCCCTACCGGTACCTCGCCCACAACGGCGAGATCAACACGGTGCAAGGCAACCGGAGCTGGGCGGTGGCGCGCGGTCCCTTGTTTCGCTCGCCGGTGCTGCCTGATCTCACCGACATCCTGCCCGTGGTCTCATTGACGGGTTCGGATTCGCAGTCGCTCGACAACATGCTCGAACTCTTGCTCGTGGGCGGGCTCGATCCCATGCATGCGATGCGCATGCTGGTGCCGCCGGCGTGGCAGTCGGTGGACATGATCGACCCGGACCTCAAGGCGTTCTACGAGTACTACGCCACGCACATGGAACCCTGGGACGGCCCGGCCGGCATCGTGCTCACCGACGGCCGCTACGCCTGCTGCACCTTGGACCGCAACGGGCTGCGTCCCGCGCGGTGGGTCATCACCAAGAATCGGCACATCACCATTGCCTCGGAAGCGGGCGTCTGGGATTACAACCCTGAGGACGTGGTCAAGAAGGGCAAGTTGGGGCCGGGCGAGATGCTGGCGCTCGACCTGCAGACCGCGGAGCTCATGGACACCAAGCGAGTCGATGATCTCTTGAAGAGCCGCCATCCCTACAAGGCGTGGCTGAAGAAGGGCGTGCGGTATCTGCAAACCGATCTCATCGATCCCAGGCTGGCGGCGGAACCCTTCGATCGCGACACCCTGGCGGTGTTCCAAAAGATGTACAACGTGTCGGCCGAGGAGCGCGACGAGATCATTCGCGTGTTGGCTGAAGACGAGAGTGAAGCGGTCGGCTCGATGGGCGATGACACGCCGATGCCGGTTCTGTCGAAGAAAGTACGCTCTCTCTACGACTATTTCAGGCAACAGTTCGCGCAGGTCACGAATCCGCCGATCGACAGCTTGCGCGAGAGCATCGTGATGTCGCTGCAGACGCAGATCGGCCCCGAGTGCAATATCTTCGTTCCGGCGCAGCAGCATGCCGAGCAAATCGTGCTCTCATCGCCCGTGCTCTCGCAGCGCAAATTGCGGCAGATCGTGGCGCTGGCGGATTCGGGCGTACCGAACGAATTCATCGACCTGCAATACGACGAGCACCTGGATCTCAAGACCGCATTGTCGCGGGTCTGCGATAAAGCGGAAGCGGCGGTGCGCAACGGCAAGATCGTGCTGCTCTTGTCCGATCGATACCTGGTCAAGGGCAAGGTGCCCGTCCACGCGCTGCTCGCCACCGGCGCCGTGCATCACCGCCTGGTCAGGACGGGGCTGCGCTGCAAGTGCAATATTCTGGTGGAGACCGGCACGGCGCGCGACGCGCATCATTTTGCCTGCCTGATCGGCTACGGCGCCACCGCTGTCTATCCGTATCTTGCGTACCAGACCTTGTTCGATCTCATGCGCAAGGGTGCACTGAAAATGGAAGCGGCCATGCGGCAGGAACTCGGCCGCAGCTACCGGCGCGGCATCCGCAAGGGATTGTTCAAGATCATGTCCAAGATGGGCATTTCCACCATTGCGAGCTACCGCAGCGCGCAGCTCTTTGAAATCGTCGGCTTGAGCGACGAGGTCGTCGGCATGTGCTTCGAGGGCTCCGACAGCCGGATTCAAGGCGCGGACTTCGCCGACCTCAAAGCCGATGCCGACTATCTGGCGCAGCGCGCGTGGGATAAGGCCGAGAGTGTCGAGCAGGGCGGCCTGCTCAAGTACATGCACAACGGCGAATACCACATGTACAACCCGGACGTCATTGCGACGCTGCAGTCGGCGGTGATGACCGGCGACTACCGGCAGTACCTCGAGTTCGCCGCCCTGGTCAACGGGCGGCCGGTGTCCTGCATCCGCGATCTGCTGCAATTGAATCCCAGCGCGGCGGCCCTACCGATCGAGGAGGTCGAACCGATCTCCGCCATCTTCGCGCGCTTCGACAGCGCGGGAATGTCTTTGGGCGCGCTGTCTCCCGAGGCGCACGAGGCGCTGGCGATCGCCATGAACCGATTGGGCGCGCGCTCCAACTCGGGCGAGGGCGGCGAGGATCCGGTGCGCTACCGCACGGAAAAGAATTCCAAGATCAAGCAGGTGGCCTCCGGCCGCTTCGGCGTGACTCCGGAATACTTGATCAATGCGGAGGTGCTGCAGATCAAGATCGCGCAGGGCGCGAAACCGGGTGAAGGCGGGCAGCTCCCCGGGCACAAGGTGAACGACATGATCGCGCGCCTGAGATTCGCGCGTCCCGGCGTCGGTTTGATTTCGCCGCCCCCGCATCACGATATCTATTCCATCGAGGATCTGGCGCAGCTGATCTTCGATTTGAAGCAGGTCAACCCCACGGCCTTGGTGTCGGTGAAGCTGGTGGCGGAACCCGGCGTGGGCACGGTCGCGGCGGGGGTCGCGAAGGCTTACGCGGATTTGATCACCATCAGCGGCTACGACGGCGGCACCGGCGCAAGCCCCCTGTCCTCGATCAAGTACGCGGGCACACCGTGGGAGCTCGGGCTGGCCGAGACGCATCAGACCCTGCGCGCCAATGAGCTGCGGCATCGGGTCCGCCTGCAGACCGACGGCGGCCTCAAGACCGGTCTCGATGTGATCAAGGCGGCCCTCATCGGGGCCGAGAGCTTCGGTTTCGGCACCGCGCCCATGGTCGCGCTGGGCTGCAAGTACTTGCGGATTTGTCATCTCAATAATTGCGCGACGGGCGTGGCCACCCAGCACAATGTGCTGCGGTCCAAGTACTTCATCGGGCTGCCCGACATGGTGATCAACTATTTCAAATTCGTGGCCCAGGAATGCCGCGAAATCATGGCGTCCATGGGCGTGCGCACCTTGGCGGAATTGATCGGACATACGGAACTCCTGAAGATTCTGCCGGGCGAGACCTCGAAGCAGCGCAAGCTCGACTTGACGCCGGTGCTGGCCAATTCCGCATTGGTGTCGAACAAGCCTCAATATTGCATCGATCCCCACAACGAACCCTTCGACAAGGGCGTGCTGGGCGAGAAGATGCTGGCCGACATGCGCGATGCCATTGCCGCCAAATCGGGAGGCAAGTTCTCTTACGCCGTGAGCAATTTCCACCGCTCCATCGGTGCGCGCGTCTCCGGGGAAATCGCCAAGCGTTGGGGAAATACGGGCATGAGCGCGGCGCCGCTCATCGTCACCCTGAAGGGCTCCGCCGGACAGAGCTTCGGCGTGTGGAATGCCGGCGGACTGCACCTGCACCTCGAGGGCGAAGCCAACGACTACGTGGGCAAGGGCATGGCGGCGGGCAAGATCGTCTTGAAGCCGAGCGCGCAATCTATTTTTATTGCGCGCGACACGATCATCATGGGCAATACCTGTCTCTACGGCGCCACCGGCGGCGAACTCTATGCGGCGGGCACGGCCGGCGAGCGCTTCGCCGTGCGCAATTCGGGGGCGCTCGCCGTCGTGGAAGGAGCGGGCGATCATTGCTGCGAGTACATGACGGGCGGTGTGGTGTGCGTGCTCGGACGCACCGGCGTGAACTTCGGCGCCGGGTTCACCGGCGGCTTCGCCTACGTGCTCGACATGGAGCGCGATTTCGTCGACCGCTACAATCATGAATTGATCGACATCCACCGCGTGTCGCCCGAAGGCATGGGAATCCACGTGCAGCATCTGCGCGGCTTGATCGAACAGCATGTCGACGCCACGGACAGCGTCTGGGGCGCTCAATTGCTGAACGACTTCCGCAGCTACATCGGCAAGTTCTGGGTGGTGAAGCCCAAGGCGGCGGCCATCAATTCTCTACTGGAAAATCTGCGGCGCGCGGCTTGAGCCC
>DASWEO010000221.1:0-6762 GCA_036394715.1 Steroidobacteraceae bacterium | reverse complement strand
GCTACAGATTGCGGATCAGGATGTCGCCGAATTCACTGCACTTGACCTCGGTCGCGCCGTCCATCAGGCGCGCGAAATCGTAGGTTACGGTCTTCTGGGCGATGGTCTTGTCCATCGCGCCGAGGATGGCGTCGGCGGCTTCCAACCAGCCCATGTAGCGCAGCATCATTTCGCCCGACAGGATCACCGATCCGGGATTGACCTTGTCGAGGTCCGCATACTTGGGGGCGGTGCCGTGAGTGGCTTCGAATACTGCATGACCGGTCATGTAATTGATGTTGCCGCCCGGCGCGATGCCGATGCCGCCGACTTGAGCGGCCAGCGCATCCGACAGGTAGTCCCCGTTGAGGTTCATGGTGGCGACTACGTCGAATTCGTCCGGGCGCGTCAGTACTTGCTGCAGGGTGATATCGGCGATCGCATCCTTGATGATGATCTTGCCCGCCTTCTTGGCGGCGTCCATCTGTGCATTGGCTTCTTTGTCGCCCTTGGCGGCCTTGATGCGCTCCCATTGCTCCCAGGTGAACACCTCGGCGGGAAATTCCTGTTCCGCGAGCTTGTAGCACCAATTGCGAAACGCACCTTCGGTGAATTTCATGATGTTGCCCTTGTGCACGATGGTCACGCTCTTGCGCTTGTTGGCGACGGCGTAGGCCACGGTGGCGCGGAACAATCGTTCCGTGCCTTCCTTCGATGCGGGCTTGAGGCCTATACCTGAGCTCTCGGGGAAACGGATCTTGGCGAATTGTTTCGGGAAATTCTGCTTGAAGAGATCGAGGAATTTCTTGCAGTCGGCTGTGCCCGCCTCGAACTCGATTCCGGCGTAAATGTCTTCGGTATTTTCGCGGAAAATGACCATGTCGACCTTTTCCGGCGCCTTGACCGGGGAGGGCACGCCCTTGAACCAACGCACGGGCCGCAAGCACACGTAAAGATCCAGCATTTGGCGCAACGCCACATTGAGCGAGCGAATGCCGCCGCCCACGGGCGTCGTGAGCGGACCCTTGATAGAAATCAGGTAGTCGCGGCAGGCGGCGACGGTTTCGTCCGGCAGCCACGTGTTGTAGGCCTTGTTCGCCTTCTCGCCGGCGAACACTTCCATCCAATGAATCTTGCGCTTGCCGCCGTAGGCTTTTTGCACGGCCGCGTCGAACACCCGCACGCTCGCGCGCCAGATATCGCGGCCGGTCCCGTCGCCTTCGATGAAGGGAATGACGGGCTGGTCCGGGACATGCAGTGTGCCGTTCGAGATGGTGATTTTCTCGCCCCCGGCGGGGACCTGCACGTGCACCGGTTTTGCGTCTGACATTCATCGCTCCTGTAAATTCAATCGCAATGCTAGCATGCGCGACCGGAGACTCAACGATTGCGCACACTCACATCAACCCCCGCTGGGGACGGCTTCCGCATGCCTGCGGAGTTCGAACGGCATTCGGGCTGTTGGATGCTCTGGCCGGAGCGCCCGGACAATTGGCGCTCCGGAGCCAAGCCGGCACAGGCGGCATTCGCGGCGGTCGCGACCGCCATCGCGGGCGGTGAGCCGGTGACCGTGGGCGTCTCGGCAGCGCAATTCCAAAATGCGCGAGCCCGGTTGCCGCCCGACGTGCGGGTCGTCGAAATTACCAGCAATGACGCCTGGATACGGGATTGCGGGCCGACTTTCGTCATTGATGGCAGGGGCCGGCGTCGGGGCGTCGATTGGACTTTCAACGCCTGGGGGGGCTTCCGCGGCGGCTTGTATTTCCCCTGGGACCGCGATGACGAGGTTGCGCAAAAGGTATTGGAAATCGAGGGCGCCGATCGGTACCGCACGCCGTTCGTGCTCGAAGGCGGCGCCATCCACGTGGACGGTCAGGGCACCTGTTTGACCACCGAAGAATGCCTGCTCAATCCGAATCGCAATCTTGAGCTCGAGCGTTCCGAGATCGAGGAACAGCTGCGCCGCTATCTCGGCGTCACGACGGTCATTTGGCTGGGTAAGGGCGTGTACCTCGATGAGACCGGCGGGCACATCGACGAGCTTGCCTGCTTCACGAGTCCCGGGCACGTTGCGCTCACCTGGACTTTGGATCGCAAAGATCCGCAATACGAGATCTCCCACGATGCCTACCAGCGCCTGAAGAAGGCGCGCGACGCGCGGGGCCGGGAGCTCACCATTCACAAAATCCACCAGCCGGGGCCGCTGTACATGACTGCCGAGGAAGCGGCGGGGATCGACGCGCGTGCCGGCAGCCACCCGCGCAAGGCAGGCGACCGCTTACCGGCGTCGTATATCAACTTCTATATTGCGAATAAATGCGTCGTCATGCCGCTTTACGACAAACGCCACGACGCGGCGGCACGAGCCACGCTCAGGCGGCTGTTCCCCACTCGCCGGGTGCTGGGAGTCGCCACTCGCGAAGTGCTTCTCGGCGGGGGCAATATTCATTGCATAACCCAGCAAGTCCCCCGCCCAACGACCCGTTAGTGGCGCGCAAATGGAACTTTGCTGCGCGGACACTCTCGAAAGCCTTTATCCTACGCGGCCTTAATCCTCCTAACCTCCCACAATATTGGAAGCTGTAGTGCACCCATCGTTCGGTCGATATGCTCGCAAACATTCCCGCGCGCTTCTCTGCGCCGCCGCGCTTTTCGCGGCCGGCTGCCATCACAACAATCTCAACAGCGGTTTCGGCCTCGGCTGGCTCACCTTGGGCAGCACGCCTGGCGATTTCACCAGCTACATCGTCAACGTCAATTCCTTGCAATTGACCGGCAACGTCAACGGGGGGATAACCGCCTTTGCACCTGCAAATGCTGAAATCGTCGATTTCACCAAGCTCAATAATGTCTCCGAGCTGATCAGCTCCGCGAGCATCCCGAACGACACCTACACCGCGGCCAGCATCGTTCTCGATTATACGAACGCCAATATTTCCGTCATGGTCAACGGCGTGCCGACGAAGGCGAAGGTCGTGGATACGACGGGTAAGGACGTGACCACTCAGACGATCAACATTACCTTCGATGCGAACAATCGCCCGGTCATCCAACCGACCTATGGGTCGAGCAGTGCCGTGCGCATGGCCATCAATTTCGACCTTGCCGCCTCGAATGTGGTGAACACGGCAACGAGTCCCCCAACCGTGACCATCAAACCATTTATGACGATGGCCACGAGCGCACCCGATACCAAGCCGGTCCGCGTGCGCGGCCCGCTGATCAACTCCAGCATCGGTGCCGGCACTTACACGGTGGAAGTGCGGCCTCTCTTCGACGAAGCAAACAGTTTGGGATCGCTGTCGATTTTCAACGACCCGAACGCGACGGTGTACACCATCAATGGAACCACCTATGTCGGCTCCCAGGGCCTCAGCGTGCTGTCGCAAACGTCCGCCGGCAGCACCATGACCGCGGCTTACACCACTTACCAGCCAACCCCGACGCTGAACGCTTCGGTGACGGCGGGAAAGTTCAATTCAACCTACGTGATTGCGGGCAGCACGCTCGAGGACTTCTACACTTGGGGTCTCGAAGGCGACGTGATCGCGCGCAGCGGCAACACCCTGACCGTGCGCGGCGCCACTCTGCAGTTCAACAACGGAGTGATCCCTTACATCACTTACATCGATACTCCTGACGCCGTGGTCCTGCTGGGACCCGGCACTCACGTGACCGCCGACGACAACGCGACGCTCACGGGACTCGACTACAATTCGGTGTCGGTGGGCCAGCACATCATCGCCCGCGGTATCTGTCACAGCGTCCTGCCCGGTTGTCAGTCGAGCGCGCTGCCGGCATCCAACGTTACGACGCTGGATGCAACAGGAGCGAGCGCCAGCACCGGATCGGTGCGCCTCGTGTCGACGCAACTCTGGGGTTCGCTGGTGTCGTCGGCCGCGGGTAGTGCGGTATTGAATCTGCAAACCATCGACAATTGGCCGGTCAGCAATTACAACTTCACCGGTAATGGTGCGGGCGCCGTGGCGCCGGCCAGCTACGCCGTGAACACGGGCAGCCTCGCGATACCTGCCGGCGTGGCAGCCGGCGGGCCGCTGTGGATCGACGGCACCACCGCTCCCTTCGGCTCCGCACCGCCGGATTTCAATGCCGTCGCCATCAACGCCGAGTTGTCCGTTCCGGCCCGCCTGCAGGTGGATTGGACCAGCGCGGGGACGACGGCACCGTTCGCCACCTTGGCGAACGCCGGCCTGACGATCGACCTCAACAACGCGAATTACAGTTCCGGGGTGATCCGAATAGGCTCCGAGAGCATCGACCTCAAGTCCCTGGCGGGGACTCCGCAGATCGTTCCGGCGACGCCGATCGGAGACGCCGGCTTGCCGGCGAAGTTCCTGCCCTCGTTTGCCATCGGCAACCTCACGTCGACCGCGAACACGACCGCCATCGCCGTGTTCAATACCTTCTCGGGCTTCGTGACCCAGGCGCCCCTGTCGATCGTCGCGGCGACTCCGGCCCTGCACTTCGTGGCCGCGGGCGTCTACAACCGGGGCACCAACATCTTTACTGCTTCCAGTATCGACGTCGTGAACTAAACTAGCTCCCCAACATGGGGAAGCTCATTGTACGGCTCGGATTGGCCTGCGCCCTCGGCGCAGGCTGGCTGTGGCCGGCCGGATCGTGGGCGGCCGAGCCCGCGACCCGTCCGCGGATCTGCCTGGTGCTGTCCGGCGGCGGCGCGCGCGGCATGGCGCACATCGGCGTACTCAAGATCCTCGAGGATCTGAAAATTCCCATCGACTGCATCGCCGGCACCAGCATGGGCGCCATCGTCGGCGGCCTGTACGCCAGCGGCATGACGGCGGCCGACATCGACGCCACCATGCGCTCGCTCGATTGGCAGGAGGCGTTTCGCGATGCGCCGCCGCGCCGGGACCTCGCCTTCAGGCGCAAACAAGACGACCGCAACTTTCTGGTGCGGCTGCCGCTGGGGTTGCAGCACCGGAAAATCTTGCTGCCGAAGGGCTTCATTCAAGGGCAAAAGCTGCAGGAGACGCTGCGCCAACTGACCCTGCCGTTCAGCAGCAGCACGGATTTCGATTTGCTGCCCACCCCATTTCGCGCGGTGGCCACCGATTTGGAGACCGGCAACGCCGTGGTGATGGACAAGGGCGATCTCGCGATCGCCATGCGCGCCAGCATGTCGGCGCCGGGTGTGTTCGCGCCGGTCGAATTGAATGGGCGCCTGCTGGTCGACGGCGGACTGGCGGAGAATCTACCCGTCAACGTGGCGCGCGCAATGCATGCGGATATTCTCATCGTGTCCGACGTGAGCTTCCCGTTGCAGCAGCGCGCGGCGCTCGATTCCGCGATATCGATTTCCAACCAGATGCTGGCGATTTTGGTGCGCAAGGACTCCGACCGTCAGCGGGCCAGCCTGAGCCCGCAGGATATCTTGATCGAGCCCAATCTGGGCTCGGCGCCCGCGACCGACTTTGCCTCGCCGAGCGCCGTCATCGCCCGCGGCGAGGAAGCGGCGCGGGCAGCCATCGCCAAACTGTCGGCGTACGCGGTCGGCGACAATGCGTATCGGGACTACCTGGCGCGGCGCGCCGCGCGCGAGCCGGGCCTGCCGCCCATCCAGTTCGTGCGGGTTGACGAGCAATCCAAGCGCTATGAAAAGACCATCATGGCCGAGATGCAGCCGCTCCTGGGCAAGCCGCTGGACCTCGATCAAGTGGGCAAGCGCATCACGGAATTGTACGGGCTGGGGAATTTCGAGACTCTGGACTACAGCCTGGTCGAGCAAGGCCAGGGCGCCGGCGAGGAAACCGGCCTCGAAGTGCGGGCGCGGCGCAAATCCTGGGGCCCCAACTATGTGCGGTTCGGGCTGAACCTCGAGGACGATTTTCAGGGCAATAGCCGCTACAACGCCGCGGTGCGCTTCGTCTTGACCGAAATCAACGATCTGGGCGCGGAAAACTTGACGGATCTGCAGATCGGCAGCGACCCCAAAATCGTCAGCGAGTTCTATCAGCCGCTCAATGCATCGCGCACGTGGTTCGTGGCGCCGAGCGCGCGCATCGAGGCGCGCGATCTGCCGATTTACACCAAAAATCTCCTGGTCGCCGACTTTCGCGACCGCGAGGTGGAAGCCGATCTCGACGTCGGATACAACCTCGGCAATTGGGGCGAAATCCGCGCAGGTCTCCACAGAACCAACGGCCTGACCCGGGTGCGCCTCGGCGACCCGACACTGGTGGAACAGCAGTACAACAACGGCGAGTATTTTTTCAAGTTCAGCTACGATCGCCTGGACAACGTACATTTCCCGCGCGAAGGCGAGACGTTCAGCCTGCAGTGGGACGCCAACCGCACCAATCTGGGCGCAGACATCGCGTCCGACAAGGTAACGGCCGATTGGTTGGTGGCGAGCTCGCGCGGACGCAACACGATATTGTTCTGGACCTCGGCCGGGACCACGCTGGACGGCAATTACAAACCGAACGCCTTGCCCGAATTCTACTCCCTGGGTGGATTTTTCAATTTGTCGGGTCTTGCCCAAGGTTCGCTGATCGGCCCGCACTACGCGATCGCCCGCGCGATCTATTTTCGCAAAATCGGCCGCGGCGGCGAGGGCTTCTTCGAGTTTCCCGCCTATCTCGGCGCGTCGCTCGAGCTCGGCAATACCTGGCAGCACCGCGGCGACATGAGCTTTTCGTCGGCGCACAAGGATGCGTCGCTGTTCGTGGCGTTCGACACCTTTCTCGGGCCCGTATACCTCGGATCTGGGTACGACACGTCCGGAACCGCTGCGTTCTA
>DASWEO010000220.1:0-14599 GCA_036394715.1 Steroidobacteraceae bacterium | reverse complement strand
TTCCGGCACCAGCAGTGATGGTTCCCCCGGCGGCGCGGGCCGGGCGCCGAGCCGCAGGAGCTCGGGACGGCCGATCTGCCGGCCAATTCGATCGACGAGATCCGCCAGCGACACTCGCTCGTCGGACCCGATGTTCACCGGGCCTTCGAGTTCGGAGTCCAACACCGCCGCAAACGCCTCCCCGACGTCCGCAACGTGCAGAAAACTGCGAATCTGTCTTCCGTGCGAGCACGGCGCTTCGCGGTTCAGCAGCAGATTGCGGATCACCGACGGCACCAACCGATCCGGGTGCTCATGGGGACCGAATTGAAAAAAAATGCGTCCCCATGCCGTCGACAGACGCTCTTCGCGCCCGAAGTCGGCCAGTATCGCCTGCAAGGCGATTTTGCAAGCGGCGTAGCGAGTCACGGCAGCGGCCGCATCACTCGTGGCAGTGACAGCGTTATTCGCAGCAGTGGCTGCATCACTCGTGGCAGTGACAGCGTTATTCGTGGCAGTGGCTGCATCACTCGCGGCAGTGGCTACATCACTCGCGGCAGTGGCTGCATCATGGCGCGTCGCGCCTGCACCTCGCAGGGTAGCGGCTTTTGTCTTCGCCAGGGGGCTCGACAGCTCGTCGCACACCTCCACTCGGGACCAGTCGTATTCCGCGCAGGTCCCCGCCATCATCACGCGGCTGCCGCCTTGCGCGCGAAAACTGCGCAGCAGGCGTTCGCTCGCCGCCAGCCAGCGAAAATTTTCCTCACTGTTCCAGTACACACCGGGCGCGGCGATCCAGGCGAAGTGCAGCAAATGAGTGGGCCTCACTTCGCGCGTCAATTCATCGATGGCCGAGTCATCGAGCAGATCCGCGAAGTGTGGCTTCGCGCCCCGCAGTTGCTCAGGGACGTCGCGACTCGCCTTCCCAGAGAGTACTGCGTGCACCTCGTAACCCAGGCGCAGCAGCGCGGGGACGCTCCAGCGGCCGATGAAGCCGCCGGCTCCGCTGACGAGCACGCGCTTGCCCTGCGTCACACGCCGTCCGGCACGTCGAGCAGCGGGTAGGCGGCGTCGCGCTCGGAGATCACCGCCGGCGGCAAAGGCCACTCGATGGAGAATGCCGGATCGTTCCAGCGGACCCCACGGCTGAACGTCGGCGCATACGCCACCGAGATCATGTAGTACACCTCGGTGTCGTCGGTGAGGCTCACGAACCCATGGGCAAATCCCGGGGGGATGAACAGAGAACGGCGATTGTCCATCGTCAACTCCGCTCCGAACCAGCGCCGGTAAGTGGGCGACGCGGTGCGCAGATCCACGATGGCGTCGAAGATCGCACCCGCCGTGCAGCGCACCAGCTTGTGCTCCTCGTGGGGCGCGGCCTGATAGTGCATGCCGCGCAGCGTGCCCTTGCGCGCGTTGTACGACACGCTGCACTGTCGCAACTCGGGACCCAAGCCTCTCGCGGAAAATTCATCCGCGCAGTACGAGCGGGCAAAAAAACCTCGTTCGTCCGGGAGGCGCTCCATGTCGACCACATAAGCCCCGGGCAAAGGCGATTCAGTGAATATCATGGGTCGCGGCCGAATTCGGTTGGACGCCGGCCGACATCGTTCGGGCTTTGCGCATCATGGGTAGATACGAACCTCGGGTACCGGAGTGACGAACCGGCCGCCCCACTGGGTGATTGCCTGTAATTGCTGGCGGATTTCGTGCTGCAGGTTCCAGGGCAGAATCAGCACGTAGTCCGGCCTCGATTGCAGCAACGCCTCCGGCGAAACCACCGGGATATGCGTGCCGGGAAGGAATTTCGATTGCTTGTGGGGGTTCCTGTCCGCCACCTGGGAAATGTCGGCCGGCGTGACGCCGCAGTAATTGAGCAGGGTATTGCCCTTCGCCGCCGCGCCGTAGCCCGCGACCGTCTTGCCCTCGCGCTTCGCCTCGGCGAGGAACGCCAGCAAAGATCGCCGGCAGTTCTCGACGCGTTCCGCGAAGCGCAGATAGGTGCCGAGATCGGCCAGGCCCGCTGCGCTCTCCTGCGCCCGCACCCGGCGCAGCGAGGCGCTGTCCTCGAGGTCTGTGCGGTTCGAGTGCGCGGCAAAGATTCGCAGCGACCCGCCGTGCGTCGGCAGCGTTTCCACGTCGTAGATTCGAAGGCCGTGGCGGCTGAACACCTGCTCGATGGCGTAGAGTGAAATGTACGAGTAATGCTCGTGGTAGATGGTATCGAACTCGACATGTTCGATCAGCTCGAGAAGGTGCGGAAACTCGATCGTCGCGGAACCCTTGGGTTTCAGCAGCAAGGCTATGCCGGCGACGAAATCATTGAGCAGCGGGACATGCGCCAGCACATTGTTGCCGATGATCAGGTCCGCCTGCCGGCCGCTGCCGGCCAGTTCCTTCGCCAGACGCTCGCCGAAGAACTCGACCAGGGTGGGGACACCGATCTTTTCCGCCGCGGCCGCGACGGTATCGGACGGGTCGATGCCGAGAACCGGCACCCCCATGTCGATGAAGTTTTTCAGCAGATAGCCGTCGTTGCTCGCGAGTTCAACCACCAGGCTGCCGGCGTCGAGGCCGAACCGCCGGCGCGCCATGGTGCAGTACTCTTTGGCATGGGCCAGCCAGTCGTCGGAATAGGACGAGAAGTAGACATAGTTGCCGAACAGTTCCTGCGGCGCAACGTCATAGTCCACTTGCACCAATTTGCAGGATTCGCAGACCTTGGCTCGCAGCGGATAGCGCTTCTCGTCGCGCGCCGCCTCCAATGACGTGATGAAGGCGTTCGACGCCGGCTGCAATCCCAAGTCCGCCATGGTCACGGTCAAACGGCCGCCGCATGCGCGGCAGCCCGTCACGAGGCCCGCCATCGCACCGGCCTCAGCATTGCAGCGGCCTCAGCATCGCACCGGCCCACTCATCGCCGACCTTGCCATCGCGTCACCCTTCCCATCGCGTTCATCCTTCCCATAGCTTCCAGGGAGCGGCTCCGCTGTCCCATAACGAATTGAGGTTTTGCTTGTCGCGCAGGGTATCCATCGGCTGCCAGAACCCGCGGTGGACCCAGGCGGCCAACTGGCCATCCGCGGCCAAACTCTCCATGGGTTCTTTTTCCCAGACCGTGTCATGCCCGTCGATGAGCTCGAGCACGCTCGGCTCCAGGACGAAGAAGCCGCCGTTGATCAGGCCGCCCTCCGCCGTCGGCTTCTCCTCGAAGGAAAGGACCTGAGTGCCCTGGGTGACGATACGGCCGAATCGCGCCGGCGGCCGCACGCAGGCCACCGTGGCCTTGCGGCCGTGATCGGCGTGGAAGGCAAGCTCTGCGCCGATGTCGATGTTGGCCAGGCCGTCTCCGTAGGTCATGCAAAATGGTTCGCCGGCATTCAGGTATTTTCGCACCTGCAAGAGCCGGCCGCCGGTCATGCTGTCCTCGCCGGTATCGACGAGAGTGACCTTCCAGGGCTCGCTTCGGCAATCGTGATACTCGACCCGGTTCTCCGTCATATCGAAGGTGACATCGGCCTGATGCAAGAAATAATTCGCAAAATATTCCTTGATGACATATCCCTTGTAGCCGAGACAGACCACGAACTCCCGCACGCCGAATGAGGCATACAGCTTCATGATGTGCCACAGGATGGGTTGCGTTCCGATTTCCACCATGGGTTTCGGGCGAGTGTTCGACTCCTCGGCGATGCGCGTGCCCCTGCCGCCGGCGAGAATCACGCACTTCATGGCGATCGCTTCATGAGTTCACCATACTGCGCCACCTGCGCTGCGGAAAATGCGGCCATGTTCTCCCCCGCCGAATGGGCCAAATACCAGTCCGCCGTCCACGACAGCGATTCGCGGATGTCGAGCCTCGGGTGCCAGCCGAGAGTGTCCGCGGCCAATCCCGAGGACAGGGTCAACGCCTGGGCTTCCGGCGGCTGCGGCGACGGATCGCGCACCCAGCCGGGCTTGCCCGCGAACCGCGCACCGAAGGCATCCACTACCTCGCGCACCGTGCAGAAGGATGCCGGGTCCGGGCCGAAATTGACAGCACGCGGCGTCTTTTTCGGCGCCGTCACCAGAGACTCCGCCAAAGCCAGGTAGCCGGACAAGGGCTCGAGCACGTGCTGCCAGGGCCGAATGGCATCGGGATAGCGAAGATTCACGGATCGGCCGGACTCGAGCGCCCTGACACAGTCGGGAATGAGGCGATCCTCCGACCAGTCGCCGCCGCCGATGACATTGCCCGCGCGGGCGCTGGCGATCGGCGGTCCGTCGGCAAAAAAGCTGTCGCGAAAACCGGCGGTGACCAGTTCGGCACAGGCCTTGCTGTTGCTGTAGGGATCATGACCGCCCAGCCGGTCACGTTCGTCGAAGGCGCGGCCTTCGCCGTGGTTCTCGTAGACTTTGTCGCTGGTAACGACGACCACACACTCGAGACGGCGCAGAGAGCGGCAAGCCTCCAGCAGCGCGGCAGTGCCCATGACATTGGTGGCGTAAGTGGCGAGCGGATCGCGGTAGGATTCTCGGACCAGCGCCTGGGCCGCCATGTGAATCACGATCTGCGGGTCGGCCCGAGCCACGGCTTCGCGCACGCGCTCGGCATCACGGATATCCGCAATCACCGAGTGCAGCGCGCGGCCCTCACGCGCCGGCGCGGCCACGATGCTCCACAGATTGGGTTCGCCGGCCGGAGGCAGCGCGTATCCCGTGACTTCGGCGCCCAAGCTCTCGAGCCATAGGGTCATCCAGGCGCCTTTGAAGCCAGTGTGCCCGGTCAGCAGTACTCGCCGGCCGAGCCAGAAATCCGTCATGGTGTGAGCCTCCGTCATCGATGTACCGCTAGTCCAGCCAGTAGGATTTCAAAACCCGCAGGTACGGCCGGACGTGCCGAAATCCCAACGCGCCGCCGAGGCGAATCTGCAAGTTCAAGAATCTTCGCAAACCCCGAACCAACAGAAAAACTTCCTTGTATTGGGCACGGCCTTGCGTGGCGTAGGCGATTTTCAGCGCATCGCACACAACGGCGACCGGCAGTTTGTAAATCCGCGCGCGCGCCACGAAGGGATCGCGGACCTGCGCGGCGAAACTGCGGTCGCGGGTCAGCAGCCACGTGGCAATCCGCTCCATGATGAATATCTTCATCTGCACGTTCGAGCCGCCGCGATAGCGTGTGGGCGTGCGCAATGCTTCGCCCAGCGCATCGGACGGGGTCTCCGCAATCGCGAACATCCTCTCGTTGACCGCGAGCCACGCTCGCCAGAAACGCGGCTTGGCGATGAAGTAATTCGAATGCACGGTGTTCCTCGAATCGGACACGAGCGAGTCCAGGTCGCTCTGCATGTCGAGCCGTTCGAATAGGCGCCCGGCGACATTCTTGAGGCCCGGGTGTTCGGCGTCGCCGTGTTCGAAGACGTTCAGATAGTAAGCGCTGTTGTGAATGCTGGGACTCAACAGGATGACGTCGGTCGCAGAGTCGGCGGCGAGAACGGACTCGCGCACCACGTCGGCGCTCAAGCTGGTCTTGAGCTTGAATTTCGGCGACAGAAACCCGTAAAAGGCATCCTCATCCAGTGCCTCGTTCAGCAAGAATCGTCGGATCGGCCAGTACTCGAACCAATCCGGCCGCTCATTCGTGGAGTTGTCCAAGACCCTGAAGCCCGGATCCAGTTCTTGGCGCGAGGTATAGTGGTTCAGGATCTGATAAATATGCATGGCATGCATGGCGGAAGGATACCGGCTTCGGAGGCCGGACGCATTCAATCCGCGCCCGCCAGCCGCTGCAGCAATTCCAAATACCGCGCTTGGTAGGTACGCATCGCGTAGCGGGATTCCACGTGCGCACGCCCGCTTGCGCCGAAGCGCGCGCGCAGCTCGGGCGACCGGATCAGCGCCTCCAGATGCCGTTCCCAGTCATCGACGGTGCGGGCGTGAAACCCGTTGAAGCCGTCGATCACGGCCTCGGTGTTGGCACCGACCGGCGAGGCCACGCAGGGCAATGCGGCGGCCATGTATTGCAGCAGCTTGAACGCGCACTTGCCGCGCGCCCATTCGTCGTCGGTCAGCGGCATGACGCCGATATGCGCCGCGGCGAGTTCCTTGGCCTCGGTCGCCGAGCTCCACGCAATGCGCTCGACGTTGATTAGGGGCCAGTCCGGAAACCGAGAGCAGATGACGCGCATCTTGAGCGTCGGATACCGGGTGGTCAGGCGCGCCAGCGCGGGCCGAATCATCTCCAGATAGACCAGGTTCTCCGGACTGCCGATCCAAACGATGGTCGGCGGATCGGCCGCCGTGGCCGTCGTCGGCTGATAGGCGGCGGTGTCGATCGAGGTGGGCAGGACCATGACGGCCGGCGCGGAGGCGCGCGCGACCTCGGCCAAGACGTCGTTGCCGGCGGCGACCACGTCCACCCAGCGGCAGGTCGCGGCGAATTTTCTTTTGCGCCAGCGCGAATCGTCCGGTGCGTCACCGAGCTGCCGCGGCTTGCGCACGTAAATGGCATCATCGACGTCGAAGATCCGCCGCCGGCTGAAGGAGGCGAACAGGCGCGCCTCCATGGCGCTCAACTTGATCTGGTGCAGGACCACCACGTCCGCCTCGCGCAGCAGCGAGCGGCGCTCCCAGGTTCGAATCCCATAGCGGCCGCTGGGAAAACGCTCCGCCCGCACCTCCCAACCGGCGGCGTCGAGCGTGCCGATGAGCGTGCGCATGCGATGCCGGAACGATGGCTGTTCGAGATCGTAGCCCAACAGAACGACGGTCGACATGGATTCCCTTTGCGCGAGCGATCCGTTACCGCGGCGCCGCGTGAGGCGCCGCTTCGACGAGAGCGCAGAGCGCCTGGATCGCGACTTCGACCCCGTCGGCGAGTTCGAGATGGGCGGCGCGTTCGGCAAGCGCCGCGCGCTGCGGCTCGTTCTGCAGCAGCCGGTCCGCGGCTTGCACCATGCCGGCTGCGTCGAGAGCCGCAGCCACTGCCACACCGGCGGCAACGCAGCGCCGCGTGCGCTCGATCTGATCCCCGGCTATGGGTACCGCGATACAGGCGCCGCCGCAGGCTATGGCCTGCAGCAAGGTCGAGCCGCCATTGGCGAGGATCAACCGCGCCGAGCGCATGAGTTCCGCCAAGTCAGCCTGCGGGAGCGGCCCGAGAGGATGCCAATTCGGCTCGCCGGCCTCGCCGGTCGCAGCGCTGCCGCCGCTCGTGCGGCGGTCCGCGCCCGCACCGGTGGGACCTACGTACACCGTCGGCACTCCGCGTGAGGCGAGAGTGCGCGCCGCCGCCGTGAATTGACCCACCGCATCGTCCGCGCCCGGATGACCGGTGCCGCCGCCCGGAACGAGCAACACGAACGTTCCCGCTCCGCAGCCGGCGCGCGACAGAATGGCGCGGCGCCGGCCCAAGTCCGCGCGCGGCAAAATGACGTCCAAGTAGCGCACGACGGGCCGGCCAACCAGCTTGAGCTTGAGCCTTTCGAAGAACCTCAAGGAGCCGGCGCTGAATTCCGGGTACGCGATCCAGTGTTCGTCGATCAGCCGCATCCATTGCCAGCGAAACGCCTTGCGTCTCTGGCGCGGGCGCGCGCTGATATAGACGACGCGCGCGCCCAGCCGCCGCGCCGCGCGCAGCTGCGCGGTGCGCCCGGCGTTGTCGAATACCACGACGCCGGGCCGCCACTTCTCGAGCAACTCGATGACGGCCTTGGAATGAAACGTCGGGGATGAGGCCAACAAGGTTGCGGGGAACGGCGCATCGGCCGCATACGGAGCCTCGCGGCTCAACACGAAGTGTATGGCAGCGTCCCGCCAACGCCGGCTCGCAGCATGCGCGATCGCCATGGAGCGCGCATATTCGCCCATGCCGTAAGTCCCCGACACCGGCACGAAGAGAATTCGCGGCGCTTGCCCCGGACCCGGCGCGTCGGTCACCGCGGAGACGCTGCCGGCGGGGTCGGTCACGGCGGAGACAGTGGCGGCTGGGTCGGTCACGACGCTGTCAAGCAAAGGCGGTGAACCAGCGGTCCAACACCAGGAGGTACCAGGCGCGGCGAAATTCGCTTCCCACCGGACGGCGCAATATTCCGCGATCCATCAGGCGTCCCACCGCCTCGCGCAATACCTGCGGGTGATGGCGCAGCCATCGATGCACCGGAAGACCAAAGCCGGATTTCGGCTGATTCAAATGACCCGGCGGCAATCTCGGCTCCATGAGCTCACGCACCAGCAACTTGCCGCGCCGCCGCTGCTGATCGACGAGCACCGCTGGATCCACGCTCAGCATGAACTCGACCAGGCGATGATCCAGCAGCGGCGGCCGTACTTCGAGCGAATGCGCCATGCTGGTTCGATCGACCTTGGTCAGGAGACCCTCCGCGAGATCCGTATTCAAATCGAGCCAGCGCAATTGAGCGAGCGGGCCAAGATCCTCACGCCAATATTGCCGATAGAACCACAGATAGTCGTACTCCGGCTCCCGCCAGGACTCCGTCAACAAGGAATCGATCTGCTGCGCCGTCAGGCCTCCCAGCGCCGCGGCATAGGCAGGCAATCCCACGTAGGAGTGCCGCTGCATCGACGAGCCCAAGCGCGACAGCGGCGGCAAGTATCGGGCGAGCGATCTGTTGAAGAGGGTCGAGCGCGCGCCGATCCTCGACCAGTACCGCGGATAGCCGCAAAATATTTCATCGCCGCCCTCGCCGCTCAAGGCAACCGTCACCTCGCGCCGCGCAAATTGGGCGATGAGATAATTCGACCAGGCGGCGCTGTCTCCGAAAGGCTCATCGAACAGCGCGGGAATTCTGTCGAGAGCCTCCGCAAAATCCGCCAGCGGCGCCGTCATCTCCAGGTGCTCGGTTTGCAAATGCGCCGCCGCCCTGCGCGCGGCCGCCGTTTCGGTTCGGGCGCCCGAATCGAATCCCAGGGTATAGGTCCGCGGGGTATCCAAGTAGTACGCCGTGAGCGCCGAATCGATGCCGCCGCTCAAAAAGACCCCGACCGGCACATCCGACAATGTATGCGCCGGCACGACATCGCCCAGCAAGGCATCGAGTTCGCGCACGGTGTCTGCGGCGCTGCGCGCGATGATCTCGGGCGACGGGTTCCAGTAACGGTCGATGCGCACGCGGCCCGCAGCCCAAGTGAGCACGTGTCCGGCGGGCAACTTCGCGATACCGCGATAAATGGTTTTCGGTGCGGGAATATAGCCATGGAACAGGAAATCACGCACGGCGCTCTGATCGATCTCAGGCTGACCCAGAACCAACAGCGCCTTGAGCTCCGAAGCGAACGCGATACCGTCCGGCAACAGCTGGTAGTACAAGGGTTTGATGCCCAAGCGATCGCGGACCAGCAGCAGGCGCTGCTCGCGCATGTCCCAAGCGGCAAACGCGAACATCCCAACCAGACGGTGCAGGCAGACGCTGCCTTGCTTCGCCAGAAGATGGACGAGCACCTCGGTATCCCCGGTCGAGTGCCATGGTCCCGGAAGCTCGGCGCGCAATTGCGCGTGGTTGTAAATCTCTCCGTTGTAGCTCAGCACCTGGGAATCGAACACCATGGGCTGGTGACCGCCCTCGGATAAGTCCAAGATGGCCAGCCGGCGATGAGCCAGTGCGACTCCGGGTTGAACCCAGTCCCCTTCGCCGTCCGGACCGCGATGCCGCAGACGCTGCGCCATGCTGCGGGCGATCTCGACGCTCGCCCTCGAACCTACAATGCCGGCTATTCCACACATAGCCGGCAGTCTAACGCGGCCGACGGGCGATGTACCGCTAGTGTCCTGTCCCACAGATAACTGACTCGATCCGCCTGCGAATTTTCGTGCCGGGCAAGGCGCGCCGACGAGTCATAGTGGGCACTATGGCGAGGAGGCGCAACGCCGCCCGGCGCGAAAAGACGCGGCGCAGCGAGTCAGTTATCTGTGGGACAGGACACTAGCCATCGGGCGGCGGTTCGTTTAGGGTGCGTCCTGGAGTCCCAAACACCATGGCAACACCCGCCGATCAACGACTGCTGGAACTACTGGAAAAATGGCTCAAGAGCCTCGAGCTCCATGCCAAGTATTGTTCCCTCGACGACGACAGCTATTGGAAGATCCAGCCCTGGGTGGAACATCAGCGGCCGAGCCGGTGGATCATCGATGTAGCGAAGCAAAAGACTCTCGCGCTCAAGGCCCATGTCGAAGAACGCGTCAAGACGGGCGACGCGAAGTATTCGGATTCGCTGGAACTGATGATCTTCCTCGCCAACCTCGTGGGATCCGAGCACATCGAGCGCTTCATCCCGCTCGCCGATGCCGAGAGCGAGCGTTCCTTGACGGCCGGGGCGCCGGACGACGCCGCTCCCCCACCGGCGGACACGGCCACGCGGGAAATGCCGATATTCCCCGACGCCAAACGCACGCCGGACGACTCCGCCCGGACCCCGGTGGTCTCGGTTACGGCCACGCGGGAGATGCCGAAATTTCTTGCCGCCAAACGCACGCCGCCGCCCTCGGGTACCGCACAGGTCGCCCGCACCGAACGCAAGGCTGCCGTGGCCGCCAAACCGGCCGCAAAGCCCGCCGCAAGACACCCGGCGAAGCCCGCACGCCCCGTCGGTAAACCAGCCCCCAAAATCACGCCCGGCGCACCCTCCGAGCGCGGCGGGCCCTCGGATGCCGCACGCGCGCAGGTCATTGCCGATGCGGCCCGCTTGGTGCAATGGGGACGGAAGTGGTACGAGTTGCCGGAACTCATCGCGCGCATGGCGGACCGGCCGACGTTGCCCGAGGTACGGCGTATACTCAAAGAAAATAAACCTGCGATCGATTCAAAGGCGGGGGGCGCCTAGCCGGCGGCGCTCTGCGGGCGACCGCGGAATAATGGGTTGCCACCTGAAATATCCGCGATAAAATCGCGCTCAAAATTTTTTGAACCTCCTCCGTCCATGAATGCTCAAAGGCGCCCATGATTACGACAAAAAATTTATCCAAACGCTATGGCGACAAGTTGGCCGTCGATGATTTGACGTTCAGCGTGTCGCCGGGCGAAGTGCTGGGATTCTTGGGCGCCAACGGCGCGGGCAAATCCACCACCATGCGCATGATCGCAGGCTTCATTGCGCCCTCCGCCGGCCAGGTCTCGGTCTGCGGGCACGACATCGAGGATGCGCCCGTGGCGGCCAAGTCCTGCATGGGATATCTCCCCGAGGGAGCTCCCAGTTACGGCGAAATGACGGTGGCCGAATTTCTGGATTTCGTCGCCGACATGCGCGGCCTCACGGGAGAGCGGCGACGCCAGCGGCTCGCCGTCGTCGTCGACCGGCTGGGATTGGCCCCGGTGATCCAGCAGGTCATCGAGACGCTCTCCAAGGGCTTTCGACGCCGCGTCGGCCTCGCGCAGGCATTGATTCACGACCCGCAGGTCCTGATCCTGGACGAGCCGACCGACGGCCTCGATCCGAATCAAAAGCATGAAGTGCGGCGCCTGATCAATGACCTCGGCAAGGACAAGCTGGTCATCGTTTCCACTCACATCCTGGAGGAGGTCCACGAGGTGTGCACGCGCGCCATCATCATCGCCGACGGCCGCATCGTCGCCGACGAAACCCCGACTGCGCTCGAAGCGCGCTCCCGCTACCACCATGCGGTCAGCCTGCGCTTCGAAAAACCCGAGCAACTCGATGCGGCGCGCCGCGAGATCAGCCTGCTCGCGGAGGTCGCCGCCGTGGAATTCGATGCGCGCGAGCTCAGGCTCACGGCGGTGCCGAAGCGGGGCGCCAATACCTTGTCGGCGGTGAGCGCGATCATCGTCAAAAACAATTGGGACGTACCTGAGCTGCATCTCGAATCGGGGCGCCTCGACGAGGTGTTCCGCTCGCTGACGCAACCGCCGGGCATCGCGGTACCCGACGCCGCGCAAGGAGCCGGTGCGTGAGTAAAGTCCTCGTGGTATTCCGGCGCGAACTGCGCAGCTATTTTGCGACGCCCTTGGCCTATGTCTTCATCGTCATATTCCTGGTGCTGTCGGCGGTGTTCACTTTTCAGTTGGGCGGCTTCTTCGAGCGCGGCCAGGCGGATTTGCAGTCCTTCTTCCACTGGCATCCCTGGCTGTACCTGGTGTTGATTCCCGCCATCTCGATGCGCCTGTGGGCCGAGGAGCGCAACAGCGGAAGCATCGAATTGCTCATGACGCTGCCCCTCACCCTGTGGCAGGCGGTGGTCGGCAAATTCCTGGCTGCTTGGGTGTTCGCCGGAATCGCGCTGATGCTCACCTTCCCGATCTGGATCACCGTCAATTACCTCGGCTCTCCGGACAACGGTGCCATCATCGCCGCCTATGTCGGGAGCTTCCTGATGGCCGGCGGTTTCCTCTCGATCGGCATGTGCCTCTCCGCGGCCACGCGCAATCAAGTGATCGCGTTCATCACCGCGGCACTGGTCGGATTCGTGTTCCTGCTGGCCGGATTTCCGCTGGTGCTCGATTTCGTGCGCGGCATCCTGCCGCAGGCCATCGTCGATGCGATCGCCTCGTTGAGCTTTTACACTCACTTCGAAGCCATCTCGAAGGGTGTCATCGATTTACGCGACCTCGTGTACTTCGGCGCTCTGATCGGCTTTTGGTTGGCCGCCACGGCCTTGGTACTCGACATGAAGAAGGCGGAATAGTGAACGCGAGTCGCTGGCGAAGAACGGGATTTGGGGTCGGTGGGCTGATCGCGCTCGCCGTGTTGTTCTTGGGCCTAGTGATGCTGTCGAACGTGGGTCTTCGCGGCATGCGCGTGGACCTCACACAGAACAAGCTCTACACCCTGAGTCCGGGCACGCAGCAAGTGCTCGCGGAGCTCAAGGAGCCGGTCAATCTGTATTTTTATTTCTCGCGCGAAGCCGCCGCCAAGCAGGCACCGCTGATCATGCCGTACGCCACCCGGGTGCGCGAGCTCCTCGAAGAACTGGCGGCCCGTGCCGGCGGCAAGATCCGTTTGGTGCTGGTCGATCCGCAGCCGTTCTCGGACGACGAGGACCGCGCCGCCGAATACGGACTGCAATCGCTCCAGGCCGGCGGCGGCGATGCCCTCTATTTTGGATTGGCGGGCACCAATTCCACCGACGGCCGTTCGGTGATACCGAGCTTCCAGGCGGACCGCGAGGGGTTCCTGGAGTATGACGTGGTGAAGCTCATCAACGAGCTGGGCACGCCGAAGAAGCCGGTGATCGGCCTCATGAGCTCGATCGGACTACAGGGACGATTCAACCCGATGACGGGTCAAATGGGCGAACCCTGGCCGATTTTCACCCAGATCCAGGAGCTGTTCACGGTTCGTACCTTGACGGCCGACGTCGATCACATCGACAAAGACGTCGATGTGTTGATGCTGGTCCATCCGAAGGGGCTGCCGCAGAAGACTTTGTACGCCATCGATCAATTCGTGATGCGCGGCGGCAGAATGCTGCTGTTGGTCGATCCGAATGCGGGCGCGGACACCAGCGGTCAGGATCCGTCGAATCCCCTTGCCGGGATGATGGCCAGTCACTCCTCGGACCTCGCGCCGCTGCTCGCGGCCTGGGGCGTCGACTACGACGCGACCAAAGTCATCGGCGACTTACAGCGCGGGCTCGAAGTGCGCACCAGCATGCAGTCGCCGCTGGTACGGCACATCGGCATCCTCGGCCTCGGCCATGACGATATGACTCAAAAAGACGTGGTGTCGGCGTCGCTCGACAAGATCAATCTCTCCACGGCCGGCTGGCTCGCCGCGCGGCCCGGCGCCAAGACCACATTCGAGCCTCTGCTGCAAAGCTCGACCAGCGCAGCGCCCATCCCGGCGCAGCGCTTCAATGCGCTTAACGATCCCGCCACCTTGCGCGACGGATTCAAACCCACAGGTATTCGCTACGCTCTCGCCGCGCGCGTCACCGGACCCGTGGAATCCGCGTTTCCCCAGGGAGCGCCGCCGGATCAGAAAGCCGCCGCCGGTCCGCCGGCCGCCCATCTGGCGAAGTCTCCTTCCGCCAATATCGTGATCATCGCCGATACGGATTTACTGATGGACTACCTGTGGGTGCAGACGCGCGAAGTGTTCGGTCAGCGCGTCTCGCAGGCGTTTGCCAACAACGGCGATTTGGTGGCCAACATTCTCGACAACCTGAGCGGCACCAGCGCGCTGATCAGCGTCCGCGGCCGCGCGACGTTCTCGCGGCCCTTCGAGCGCGTGGAAGCGCTCAGGCGCCAGGCGGACGACCGCTTGCGCGGCAAGGCGCTGGAGCTTCAGGCGGAGCTGCAGCAGACGGAAACCAAGTTGACCGAATTGCAAGGCAAACGCAACGATCAGTCATCGCTCATGCTGTCGCCGGAACAAGAGGCGGAGCTGAAGCGATTCGTCGCCGAGAAGGCGCGCGTGCGCAAGGAGCTGCGCGAGACTCAGCGCGGGCTGGATGTCGATATCAACCGCCTGAATTCCTGGCTCAAGGTCATCAACATCGGCATTGCGCCGCTCTGTGTGGCCGTGGCCGGCGTCATCATTCTGGTGCTGCGCCGACGGCGCAGAACGGCGGCCACGGGCGCGGGCAGCGCGGCGGCAGCAGCGGTATCGAGAGCGACATGAGCCGGCAGCGATTCATCGCCCTCATGGTCGCTGCGGCGCTCGC
>DASWEO010000219.1:0-4985 GCA_036394715.1 Steroidobacteraceae bacterium | reverse complement strand
CTCGCTGCTGGCGCGCCCGACCGCGTGAATGGCGGGCAAGTTGGCGGCGAGCAAGCCCTCGCCCACCCACTCGTGGTAGGCGGCTTGGTGACGCTCGGCAAGACGGCGCGCCGCGGCGCCAAGTTCCGCGGGTCCTAGGTCGGACGCCGGGGTATTGATCCAGTCGCGCGCCATGCGCAACGACTCGGTCGCCAGAGCGACGTACCGCACGTCGGCATTCGGCGGCGCCTCGACGCTCGCGGCATCGTTCCTCGCTGCACGGTAGCGGTCGAAGCGATAGCCGCCATAGGCGAACCCAAGGCAGAGCTGCGTGGCCTCTGCGGCGCTGAACTCCTGGACCAGACGGAATCGGCGGCTCGGCAGCCGTTCGACGATGCCCGCGGCATGCCACAGCGACAATTCTCCCAGCCGTTTACCCAAGCCGCCCACCGCGGCCGCGACCCCGCCGGCGGAATCCGGCAGCAGCACCACGCGATGTTTTTCCCCTTTGAAATTTTGCTCGGCGAGCCAGCGCGCAACCAGCGGTGTTTGCTCCGCGCGCCACGCGTCGATTTCGTTCTCGTACAGCAACCACAACGGAACCGAATCATTACTACCGAGGTTCATCAGATATTCGCCACAAAAACCAGGGCTTTGAGGCCGAGGAGGAAGTGCCGCTCCTTACATTGAATTACCACCGCATTGCTCCTATAGTAACTAGTTGCCGGGGTTCGCGATCACGCGCCGGCACAATTTAAACCAGCGCGAAGTGACGGACCCCGCTCAGGCGAAAGTCTCCAAAGCGGGGTCTTGCATTTTACAGGTACGGATTTTGGTTATAGGAGAATTGCATGCGTTTGTATTCGCAAAAAGACGTCGACAAGAAAGCGCTGCGCGGAGCGCGCATCGCCGTCCTGGGTTACGGCAGCCAGGGCCGCGCGCACGCGCTCAATTTGCACGACAGCGGATATGACGTGGTGGTCGGCGTCCGGAAGGGCGACAGCTGGAACAAGGCCAAGAAGGACGGCCTGAAAGTGATGGAACCCGCGGCAGCCGTCAAGGGCGCGCAGCTGGCGGCGATGCTGGTCCCTGATCTCACCCAAAAGTCCCTGTACACGGAGCTGAAGGACGTCTTCGAAAAAGGCGCGACACTGCTGTTCGCCCACGGCTTCAATATTCACTTCAAGCAAATCAAGCCGCGCAAGGATCTGGACGTGGTGTTGATCGCGCCGAAAGGCCCGGGAGATTTGGTGCGGCGTCAGTACCAGCAGGGACGCGGCGTGCCCTGCCTGATCGCCGTCGCTCAGAACCCTTCCAAGCGGGCCAAGGCCAAGGCGCTGGCCTACGCGGACGGCATCGGCGGAACGCGCGGCGGCGTTCTGGAAACCACCTTCGGCGAGGAGACCGAGACCGACTTGTTCGGCGAGCAGGCGGTGCTGTGCGGCGGCGCGACCGAGCTCGTGGTCAAGGGGTACGAGACCTTGGTCGAGGCCGGCTACCAGCCCGCGGTCGCCTATTACGAATGTCTGCACGAGCTCAAGCTGATCGTCGACTTGCTGCATGAGGGAGGCATCACGAAAATGCACCGCTTCATCAGCGAGACGGCGAAGTACGGCGATCTGACGCGCGGTCCGCGCATCGTCAACAAGGCCACCAAGAAGGAAATGCGCAAGATTCTGTCCGAGATCCAGCAAGGCAAATTTGCACGCCAATGGATTTCGGAGAACAAGAACGGCCGCCGCAAGTACTCCAAGCTGCTGAAGGCCGATCTCACGCACTCGATCGAAAAGGTCGGAGCGCAACTGCGCGCCCGCATGCCTTGGCTGGAATCCGCGAAGGCCTGACGTTTCAGATTCATGCGCACACTGTTCGACAAGGTATGGACGGCACACGAGGTCGTCGCTGAAACGCCGGACACGCCGGCGGTGCTGTACATCGATTTGCATCTCATTCACGAGGTCACCTCGCCGCAGGCATTCAGCGTGCTGAAGAGCCTGGGGCTGCCGGTGCGCCGTCCCGATCGCACTCTCGCGACCATGGACCATTCGACGCCGACCAGCACCGACCAGGTGTTCGGCAAGGTGCCGATCAAGGTCGATGCCGCGGCGAAACAGGTGCGCCAACTCGAGCAGAACGCCGCCGAATTCGGGGTCGAGCTGTTCGGAATGCGCGACGCGCGGCGCGGTATCGTGCACGTCATCAGTCCGGAAATCGGGGCGACGCAACCCGGCATGACCATCGTCTGCGGCGACAGCCACACCAGCACGCACGGGGCGTTCGGTGCGCTGGCCTTCGGAATCGGCACCACGGAAGTCGGACATGTTTTCGCGACCCAGTCGCTGCTGCAGCGCAAGCCCAAAACGTTCGCAGTGAACGTCGAGGGTCGACTGCGTCCCGGCGTGACTGCGAAGGATCTGATCCTCGCCGTCATCGGAAAAATAGGCGTCTCCGGCGGCACCGGCCATGTGTTCGAATATCGGGGGCCGGCCATCCGCGCCCTGTCCATGGATGAACGGATGACCGTGTGCAATATGTCCATCGAAGCCGGCGCGCGCGCCGGGATGATCGCGCCCGACGACACCACCTTCGCCTACCTCGAGAGCAAGCCGCGCGCGCCCAAAGGTTCCGATTGGGACGCGGCGCTCGCCCGATGGCGAACCTTCGTCACCGATCCCGGTGCCGTCTTCGATGCGTCGGTGGACATCGACGCCGTGGGCGTAGAGCCGATGATCACCTACGGCACGAACCCCGGCATGGTGATTCCCATCGGCGCGTCCATCCCCGACAGGGCCGGGGACCCGGTTTTCGACAAGGCGCTGCGTTACATGGGGTTTCACGGCGGCGACGCCATGCTGGGCAAGCCGGTCGACGTGGTATTCATCGGCAGCTGCACCAACGGGCGACTCGCCGATTTGCAGGCGGCCGCGCACATACTCAAAGGCCGCAAAGTCGCACCCGGGGTGCGCCTGCTCATCGTGCCGGGTTCGCAAGAGGTCAAGCGCGAAGCCGAAGCCGCGGGCTACGCCGACATTTTCAAGGCGGCCGGGGCGGATTGGCGCGAGTCCGGCTGCTCGATGTGCCTGGGGATGAACGGCGACACCGTCGCCGCCGGCCAGTATTCGATCAGCACCAGCAATCGCAACTTCGAGGGCCGCCAGGGCGTGGGGGCGCGAACTCTGTTGGTCAGTCCTTTCACCGCGGCCGCGAGCGCCGTGAAGGGCAGAATTACCGACCCCCGGGAGATGCTGTAGTGGAACGCGGAAAGTTTCCGCGGAAACGTCGGACCCATCATCGCATTGACCATCGCATTGCCTGTCCCACGGAGAAGCTGTCTTGGAACCCTTGAAACGCGTTCGGTCCAGAACGCTGGTCATCGCGTCGAGCAATATCGACACCGATCAAATCATTCCGGCGCGCTTTTTGACGACGACCACCAAGGACGGCCTGGGCCGGCAGCTGTTTGCCGATTGGCGCTATCGAGCCGACGGCTCGCCGAATCCGGATTTCATCCTGAACCGCCCTGAAGCGCGCGGCGCCCAGGTGCTGGTCGCCGGCCGAAATTTTGGTTGCGGCTCCTCGCGCGAACATGCGCCCTGGGCGCTGCTCGATTTTGGGATTCGCGCGGTCATCAGCACGGAAATCGCCGACATCTTTCGCGGCAATTCCCTGAAGAATGGACTGCTGCCCGTAACGGTGGACGACGCCACCTCAGGATGGCTGCTCGACAATCCAGGCGCCGAAGTCGACATCGACCTCGAGCGTACCCGTTTGACGCTGCCGACCGGCGCATCGGTCTCCTTCCCCCTCGAGGCATTTGCGCGGCACTGTCTATTGAACGGTATCGATGAACTCGGCTATCTGCGCAGCCGGTTGAGCGATATCGAACGCTACGAAGCGGCGCGCTAGTGTCCTGTCCCACCAATAACTTGCTCGATCCGCCTGCGGATTTTCGTGCCGGGCAAGGCGCGCCGACGAGGCATAGTGGGTACTATGGCGAGGAGGCGCAACGCCGCCCGGCGCGAAAAGACGCGGCGCAGCGAGCGAGTTATTGGTGGGACAGGACACTCTGGTGAAGGCACTGATCGCAGTTCTCGCCGGCGATGGCATCGGCGGCGAGGTCACCGACGAGGCCGTGCGCGTGCTCACCGCGGTGGCGGTGCGTTTCGGACATGCCTTCGAATTCCAGCCGGCATTGCTGGGCGGCGCCGCCATCGACGCGACGGGCCAGGCGCTGCCCGCGGCGACGCTGGCCCTGGCACGGCGGGCGGATGCGATTTTGTTGGGTGCCGTCGGCGGTCCGAAGTGGTCGGCTCCCGACGCCTTGGTTCGGCCTGAACAGGGCTTGCTGCAGCTTCGGCAGGCGCTCGGCCTCTTCGCCAATTTGCGGCCCGTGGTGCCGCACCCCGCGGTGCTTCATGCCTCGCCGATCAAGGCCGACTTGCTGACCGGCGTGGACATCATGGTGGTGCGCGAACTGACCGGCGGCATCTACTTCGGCGACAAGTCGCGCACGGCGACCGAAGCGGTCGACGTTTGCCGCTACACGGTGGAAGAAATCGAGCGCGTCGTTCGCCTGGCGGCACGGCTCGCCCTGACCCGCCGCAGCAAGTTGACGTCGATCGATAAGGCCAACGTGCTCGAAACCTCGCGGCTGTGGCGCTCGGTCGTCGAGCGGATCATGCCCCAGGAATTTCCCGGGGTGAGCTTCGAGCATATGCTGGTGGATGCGGCCGCCATGCATCTCCTGAAGCGGCCGCGCGACTTCGATGTGATCGTGACCGAGAATATGTTCGGCGATATTCTCACCGACGAGGCCTCCATGCTGGCGGGCTCCCTCGGCTTGTTGCCGTCCGCGTCGCTTGGGCTAAGCGCACGCGGCGGGCTGTTCGAACCCATCCACGGATCCGCCCCCGACATCGCCGGGCGCGGCATCGCCAATCCTTACGCGGCCATTTTGAGCGCCGCCCTGTTGCTGCGGTATTCGCTGCAACTGCAACCTGAGGCAC
>DASWEO010000218.1:0-2006 GCA_036394715.1 Steroidobacteraceae bacterium | reverse complement strand
ACCGCCGCCCAATTCAATGATGGCGACGCACTGGCCCTGGCCCGTGCCGTTGGGGAATCCATAGGCAGTGGCCACCTGGATCGGCGTATAAGACACCGCGCCGCTCGCGGCCAGGCGCCGAATCCGACAGTGCGGCGATGCCTGCGGGCGGCTGTCCAATCCTAAGACGGCCTCGACGATGCCGTCCAAATTGGCGGGCAGGAGAATGGCGCCCGTGCGCCCGCGGTAGCTGCGTCCGGCGTGGGACATTTGCTGCAATTGAACGTTGAAGGCGGCGCCGAATTGCGCCACCGATCCCGACAGCACCACCGTGCGGCGAGGTGCGTCCTCCTGCTCCACGGCAAGGCCGTGCGCGGCCGCGAAGGCACGCACCGCGGCCAAGTCCGGAGCGTCGGCGCCATGTCGTTTGGCAAATTCATCGCGGCTCAAATAGGGACTTGGGCCAAGGCCCGATGCGCACGCGGCCACTCTGGCCGCAAAATCCTGCCGGGCGCGCCGCCTCACGAGTAGGGTCACTTCCAGGCGCTCGGCCGGATCGGCGGGTGCAAGCACACGGGCACCGCGCATCGCGGCGCGTTCACTGCCCTTCAGAGGTATGTTGGTCATGGATGATTCCCGATGATGGCGCGGCAACCCTGAGCTACGTTAGCCCCGGGCTAAGTGTGACCCAGCACTTGAACGGACCGCGGCGAGTCGCGGGGGTTCCCAGCTAGCTCGACGTGCCGGCGTTCAACGGCCGGCGCGCAAACCAGCCGAAGGCGAGGATGGTGAAGTAGCAAACCGCCGGCACGATGAGGGCGAGCTTCAACCCCCACACATCCGCGGCGTTGCCCGTCACCAGCGGTACGATGGCGCCGCCGACGATGGCCACGCAGATGACACCGGAACCTTCCGCGGCGCGCTTGCCCAAGCCCTCGCTGGCCAGAGTGAATATGGTCGGAAACATGATGGAATTGAACAGCCCGATGGCAAGCAGCGACCAACCGGAGACGAGGCCGACGGTATTCGCCGACACCGTCAGCAAGATGATGACGGTTCCCGCCGCACAGGCCAGCACCTTACCGGGCGAGAACAGCCGCAGCAGCCAGGCACCGATGAACCGCCCCACCATGGCACCGCCCCAATAGACGATTAGGTGCTTCCCGGCCAGACCCGGCGCCAAGCCCATCACGCTCGGCTGCATGAGATAGCTCACGATCAATGAGCCGATCGCCACTTCACCGCCCACATAGAGAAAGATACACAGCGTGCCGAATGCAAAACGCGGCCGCGTGAGCAGATTGAACGCGCGCAATATCGGCGTCGGCGCCGCCGGCGTCTCGACCAAGCTCTTGCGGCGCAGCCAGACGACCGCGGCCAGCAGAGTGAGCGCGATGGCGAGACCCATGTAGGTGTGGACCACGACCTGGGTCTCGACGCCGCGAAAGGCGTCGAGAGCCGCACCCGACAGCGTCGCGGGATCCACCGTCGCCAGCGAGCCCAGGATCAGAATCGATCCGACGTAGGGAAAGAGGGTCGTGCCCAGCGAATTGAACGCCTGCGCAAAGGTCAATCGGCTGCTCGCGGTACGCGCCGGCCCCAGCATGGAGATCAAGGGGTTCGCGACCACTTGGACGGTGGTGATTCCGGATGCCAGCACGAACAGGGCCAAGAGAAACAAGCCGAACAAACCGAACGAGGACGCCGGTATGAACAGGAGACATCCCACCGTCATGGTCAACAGACCGGCGACCGCCGAGCGCATGTAGCCGATGCGCCTTACCAGCGCGGCAGCCGGTATCGAAATGATGAAGTACGCCACGAAGAACGCAAACTGCACCAGCATCACCTCGCCATACTTGAGCGTGAACAGCGCCTTGAGCTTGGGGATGAGCACGTCATTGAGACTGGTGATCCCGCCGAAGGCAAAGAACAATGCGTACACGAACGCCTGAAGATTGGATGGGTAGATGGCGTTGGCCTCGCTGCCGTCGGCAGTCGCGGGCGCCGGTGAAGAAACTACTGCT
>DASWEO010000217.1:0-26242 GCA_036394715.1 Steroidobacteraceae bacterium | reverse complement strand
TCCGTGGTGATGCGATCGAGGGATTCTCTGAAGGTGTGGAGCGTCGGGGACGAGACATCGTCCGAGAAGGTATTGATCGAGCGATTCTTCGACGGCCTGGACAAGTTCACGCCGGACCTCGTCTCGTGGAACGGCGCCGGGTTCGATCTGCCCGTGCTGCACTATCGCAGTCTCCTGCACAGCGTAACCGCCGCGCGGTACTGGGAGACGGGCGATTCCGATCACAGCTTCAGATTCAGCAATTACTTGAGCCGATTTCATTGGCGGCACATGGATCTGATGGACATCTTGTCCGGCTTCCAGGGACGCGGCCGGGCGAGCCTCAACGACATTGCGACGCTGCTCGGCTTCCCCGGCAAGGTGGGAATGCACGGCGCCGACGTTTGGCCGGCGTACCTGAAGGGCGGACTTGCGCGCATCCGTGCCTACTGCGAGACCGACGTGCTGAATACTTTCTTGATTTATTTGCGGTTCGAGCTCCTGCGCGGGCACCTGAGCGCGAGCGAGCACGCCCATGAGGTTGCACGCGTGCGCAAAGCTCTGAGCGAATCGACCGCGGAGCACCTCAAGGAATTCGCGGCGGCGTGGCCCGAGAATTGAGCCCCAGTGAGGTGCAGGAAGCCGACATCGTGGATCTTGCCCACGACGGCCGCGGAGTAGCTCGCGTCGGCGGCAAGACCGTGTTCATCGACGGCGCATTGCCGGGGGAACGCGTTCGTTTCCGGGTGATCAAGCGGCGCCGGCAATTGGACGAGGCCGGCTTGACCGAAGTTCTCGCGGCCTCGCCGGATCGTGTGGTGCCGGCCTGCGAGCACTTCGGGGTTTGCGGCGGCTGCTCGCTGCAGCACCTGTCGGCGCCGGCTCAATTGGCCGCGAAAGAGCGGCAGCTGCTCGACAATTTGGAGCGGATCGGCAGAGTGCGCCCGGGGCGCGTGCTGCCGCCGCTGCGCGGTCCCGCGTGGGGCTATCGCCGCCGAGCGCGGCTCGGCGTCAAGTATGTGCACAAGAAAGGACGGGTGCTTGCCGGTTTCCGCGAACGCGAAAAACCCTACCTCGCGGATCTGCGGCGCTGTGAGGTCATTCTGGAGCCCCTGGCTACCTTGCCCAGCGACCTTGCCGCACTGGTCGAGACGCTGGCCATCAGAGAAAAAATACCGCAGGTGGAGGTGTCGGCCGGCGACGCGGCGACCGCACTGGTATTCCGCGTGCTGGAGGCGCCCGGGCCTCGAGATGTCGAGAAAATCGCGGCCTTCGGCGCCAAGCAGGGCCTGCAGATCTTTCTGCAAACCGGCGGCCTCGACAGCGTGCAGCCCTTGAGCCAGGACTATCCACCCCTGACCTATGCGGTGGACGGCGGCCGTGTCGTCATCGAGTTCGGGCCGGTCGACTTCATTCAGATCAACCGCGAGATCAATGCGTCGATGGTGACCGCCGCCATGGAATTGCTGCTTCCCACGGCGGGCGACACCGTGCTCGACTTGTTTTGCGGCTTGGGCAATTTCACCCTGCCCCTGGCGCATCGGGCCCGGCGCGCGGTGGGTGTGGAAGGGGACTCGGCGCTAGTGAGCAAAGCGCAGAGCAACGCCGGCCGCAACGGCGTTGGCAACGCGGCATTCTTCAGGGACAATCTATTCGAACCGACGCAGTTCGGATCGTGGGCGAACGAGCGCTATGATTTGGTGCTGCTCGATCCGCCGCGAGCGGGCGCTTCCGCTCTGCTGCCGCGAATGGCGCATTGGCGACCGCGCCGAGTCGTGTATATTTCCTGCCATCCGGGGAGTTTGGCGCGGGATGCCGAGATCTTGGTGTACACGCAAGGGTTCAAGCTGGCCTGCGCAGGGGTGATGGACATGTTTCCGCAGACGACGCACGTCGAATCGATCGCGGTGTTCGAGGGTCCCGAATGAGTTTGGGGCCGCTCATGGTCGATATCGCCGGCACGGAATTGAGCGCCGAGGATGTCCGCGTGCTTTCACATCCCATGGTCGGCAGCGTCCTCCTGTTCACCCGGAATTACAGCAATCCACGGCAGGCCGCAGCGCTCACGGCGGCGATCCGCGCCCTGCGCACGCCGCATCTCTTGATCGCGGTGGACCATGAGGGGGGCCGCGTGCAGCGTTTTCGCGAGGGATTTACGCGCCTTCCGGCCGCGCGCCTGCTCGGTAGACGATTCGATGAGGACCGGCGCGACGCGCTGGCGCTGGCGCAGTCGGTCGGCTGGCTCATGGCCGGCGAATTGCGCGCGGTAGGGGTGGATTTCAGCTTCGCTCCCTGCATCGACCTCGACTACGGTGTGAGCGAGATCATCGGCGATCGAGCCTTCCACAGCGATCCGGATACCGTGGCTGCGTTGGCCGTAGCCACCATGACGGGCATGCGCGAGGCCGGAATGGCGGCGGTCGCCAAGCACTTTCCCGGACATGGTGCGGTCGTCGCCGATTCGCACATCGCATTGCCGGTCGATCGCCGCGAATTCGTCGACTTGGAGGCGGATATCCGGCCCTACCGCCCGCTGATCGACAACAATCTCCCTGGAATCATGGCGGCCCATGTGGTGTTTCCGGCGATGGATGCGTTGCCCGCCAGCCTCTCCAAGCGCTGGATTACCGGGGTCTTGCGCGGCGAGATGGGATTTCACGGCTGCGTGTTCGCGGACGACCTGACCATGGCGGGAGCCGCCGCATTTGGCGACGCGATGGCGCGCGTCGAGCTTGGCTTAGCCTCGGGTTGCGACGTCCTGCCCATTTGCAACGATCGACATTCCGTAGAATTGGTGCTGGGGCGTTTCGGGGCGAATGTCGGCTCCGCGGCATCCCAGGCACGGCTGGTGCGGATGCGCGCCCGCGGCGAGCCGCCGGCGCATCTGCACGCGGACCCGCATTGGCAGGAAACCGCGGCCAGGATCGCCGGTCTGTCGGTCATTCCGCCGCTGGTGTTGACAGAGGGCCAGTCATGACGGGCTTTGACGCAAGTATCTACAGGCGCTTGGTCGAGAGTTCGCCCGACGGGATCGCGCTCGTGGATGCGCTGGATCCCGAGCGTCCGGTGATTTACGTCAATCCCGGATTCGAGGCCTTGACGGGTTACTCTGCGGCGGAACTGGCCGGCCGCAATCTGCGCCTCTTGCAGGCGGACGATCGCGAGCAGGACGGCCGGCATCGATTGCGCGAGGCGCTTGCGAAGGGGGAATCCTGCCGCGTGCTGCTGCGCAACTATCGCAAGGACGGGAGCGTATTTTGGAACGAGATGACGGTTTCGCCGCTGCTCGATGAGAGCGGACGCGTCACTCACTTCGTGGGCCATCATCGAGACGCGGGCGAGCGTCTGCGCATCGATCCGAAGCTGACCCGGGATTCGTTGAGCGGTGCGCATCAACCGACCGGAGTGGCGATCCGCGACGACCGCTTGACGGGCCTGTTCACGTTGGCTTATCTCGAGGAGCTGCTGAAACGCGATTGGGCGGTCGCGCAGCGGGAAAAGCGCAGTATCGCGATGTTCGCGATCGACATCGACGCCTTGGAGCTCTACAACACGACTTTTGGACGCGCGGCCGGCGACTCCACCATCCGCCGCGTGGCGCACGTCGTGTCGGGATGCCTGCGCCGTTCGAGCGACGTCACGGCGCGCATCGACGGCGGCAGCTTGATTGCGTTTGCGCCCGGCCTCACCAACGAGCAGGCACTGCGCATCGGGCAACTCATGGCCGAAAGAGTAAGGGACCTTAGAGTCCATCATCCTCGTTCGGCCGTTCTGCGCTATGTCAGCGTGAGCGTGGGCGTGTGCGCCGTCGTGCCGGATCCCGCCGATAGTCCCGCAAGCCTGCTGCAGAAGTCGCAGAGCCAGCTGCAGCTCGCCAAGAAGTCCGGGCGCAATCAGGCTGCCTGAGCCGGACTGCGCACGGACCGTCCGATCATTTCGGCGGAATCCCCGCGCTGCATCCCCTCGACCGTGATCCACGTCTCATTCCGGGCGCTGCCGGTGCGCCGAATAACCTGAAATAAGACAGAGGCACGGCCGCAAATCGGGATTTCTGGTACGAAGGGCCGGATGAATATCCGTACCAAAATGATATCGCTGCTGGCGCTGCTGTTTGCGGTGCTGATCGTGCTCGAGATCGCCGTTCAAAGGCAGGTGCTGATGCCGAGTTTTGCGGAGCTCGAGCGGGAGGACGCGGAGACGTCGATGAAGCGAATCGGCTATGCGCTCGACATGACGCTCGAGAGCATCGAGTCGATGACCGGGGATTGGGGCAACTGGGCCGACGCGTATCAATTCGTGCAATCGCCGAATGTGGACTTCGTGAACACCAACGTCACTGCCTCGTCGATGAAGCAACTCAAGGTGAACGCGATGCTCATCGTCGATTTGAACGGCGACTACCTGTTGTCCAGCGCACGGATTTGGGATACCGGCGAGGCGCTGGATCTCGATTTCACGGCGCGCAAAGCGTTGCCGGAGGATTTTCCCTGGCGCAAGAACCTGGCCGACGGCAAACCGGCCAGGGGACTGCTGCGGACCAATAGGGGGGTCATGATGACCGTGGCGGCGCCCGTGCTGAACGGCAGCGGCAGCGGACAACCCTTAGGGATGGTGATCATGGGCCGGCTGCTGACACCCGCCCAAGTGCGGTTGATCGGCGCGCAGGCACAGGCAAGTCTCGCGATGGTGCGCGATCACCTGTCCGCCGGCGGCGAGGAGATCGCCGAAACCGATACGTCCACGCAGATCTTCAAGTCGTTCATGGATGTCTACGGCCGGCCGCTCATGACTTTCCGTGTCGACGTTCCGCGGAGGATCACCGCGCGCGGCCACGGGGCCGTGACCTACGCATCGCTATACCTGATCGGCGCGGCGGTCACCGTTTTGCTGCTCCTCGTCGTTGCGCTCAATCGCATCGTTCTCAAGCCCCTGGCCCGCGTGACCCGGCATGCCGTGGCGGTCGGAGAGGGCACGGACTTGTCGGCCCGCCTGAGCCTCCCGGGACAGGACGAGATTGCCCAGCTTGCACGGGAGTTCGACCGAATGGTCGAGCGCGTGGCGGACTCGCGGCGGCAACTCGTCGATCAGTCGTTCCAGGCCGGATTTGCCGAACTCGCCAAGGGAGTGCTGCACAATCTCGGGAATGCCATGACGCCGCTCGGCGTCAGACTCGCGAAGCTCGGCGACCGCCTGCGCAATGCGGGAGCCGGCGACGTGGAGCTCGCGCTGTCGGAGCTCGCCAAGGAAAAGGCGGCATCCTCAGGGGCACCATCCGCGCGGCGCGAGGATCTCGAAGAATTTCTGCGTCTGGCGTGCCGGGAGCTCGCGGCATGCGTCAAGGAAGCGCAGGACGACGTCGCGGTGGCGCAGCGGCAGTCCACGATCGTCCAAACGGCATTCAGCGAGCTCATGCGCTCGACGCGCAACGCGCACGTGGTCGAGACGGTGCGCCTTCCCGATCTGGTCGCGCAGACCCTGGAAATCGTGCCCGATGCCTGCCGCCTACGGCTGGTGGTGGATACCGACGAATCATTGCGAAAAGTGGGAGCCGTGCAGGTGGCGCGCACCGTGCTGCGGCTGATCCTGCAGAATCTGATCATCAATGCCGCCGACGCCGTGCGGGATGCGGGGCGGGACCGGGGCATGCTGCAATTTGCCGCCGAGATCGTCGGCGAGGCCGACAGCGAACAGCTGCACTTGCACTGCAAGGACGACGGCATAGGCATCGCGGCCGACAATCTACAGCGTGTTTTCGACAAGGGGTTCTCCACCAAATCCCGCGACACCAACTACGGCATCGGTCTGCATTGGTGCGCCAATGCGATCGGCGCGTTGGGCGGCCGAATTTGGGCGGTGAGCGAGGGCTTAGGGATGGGTGCGTCCATGCATTTGATGTTGCCGTTGCCGGTTCGAGAGAGACGCTCGAATACTCAGACTACGTGAGGTTGCCCGTGTCCGACAAAAAACGACCGCCGATTCGTGTGCTCATCGCCGACGATGAAGCGGAGGTGCGCGACGCTTACCGGCAGATATTGTTCGAAGCCGACATGAGCAGCGAAACCGCCGTGTTTCACAATCTGCGCGAGCGGCTCTTCAGCAAGCCGCCGGAGCAACTGGCGAAAAATCTCTCGTCCAGCGATACCGCGTTCGCGCCGGTCTTCTGCGGGGGCGCGGAGGCAGCCGTCGCGGCCGTGCGCGAAGCGCTGGCGGCGGACGATCCCTTTGCCGTGGCATTCTTGGACATGCGGATGCCGCCGGGTCCCGACGGCGTTTGGGCCGCGGCGCGGATACGGGAACTCGATCCGGCCATCGAAATCGTGGTGTGCACCGCTTATTCGGACGTCGACCCGCGCGATATCGGCGCGATGGTGCCGCCGGAGGAGAAGCTCTCGTATTTACAGAAGCCCTTTCACCCGCATGAAATCCGGCAGATGACGATTTCCTTGGCCAGCAAATGGCGATCGGAACACCGCATCGTGAAATTGGCGTATTTCGATGCCCTGACCGGGCTGCCGAACAGAGAACAGTTGCGCAATCGCTTGAACAGTGCGCTGGCGGCGGCGAAGCAGCAGCAGCGGATGCTGGCGGTGCTGTACCTGGATCTCGACAATTTCAAGAGGGTGAACGACACGCTCGGCCATGCGGTCGGCGACGAGCTGCTCTGCCTGGTCGCGGCGCGGCTGCGCAGCTCGTTGCGCTTGGACGATACGGTGGATGAATTGCCGATCGCCCGGTCGAGTCATATCGCCCGGCTGGGCGGCGACGAATTCATCGTGATTCTGCCGAACATTCGCTCGGCGGACGATGCGGCCGCGGTCGCGGCCCGCCTCATTTCCGAACTGCAGGAACCGATGCGCCTCGCGCAGCATACCTTGGTCGTCACACCGAGCATCGGCGTCTCCATGTTCCCGGAGGACGGCGTGGAAGCGGATACATTGCTGCGCAACGCGGACCTTGCCATGTACTTCGCCAAGCGCAAGGGTCCCGGCATGTCAGCGTTCTTCGACGCCTCGATGAACGACGCGGCGCTGCACCGCTTCACCCTGGAAGCCAAATTGCGCGGCGCCTTGGAGCGGGGCGAGTTCACCCTGCACTATCAGCCGCAATTCGACGTGCGCACGGGCGGGGTTTCCGGTATGGAGGCCCTGCTGCGCTGGACCAACGATGAGCTGGGCGTCGTGCCGCCGGTGGAATTCATTCCGGTGGCCGAGGAAACGGGATTGATCTTAGGGATAGGGGAGTGGGTGCTGCGCAATGCCTGCCTGCAGGCCAAGAGCTGGGTGGACGAAGGGTTGCCCGTGGCGCGCATGGCGGTCAACGTCTCGGGGCAGCAGTTCGTGCTCAAGGATTTTCCGCAAACGGTGGCGGCCATCATCAAGGAGACCGGAATCGAAGCGTCGATGCTCGAGCTCGAAATCACCGAATCGGTGGTCATGAAGGACGAGGCGTGGGCCGAACAGGCACTGGCGCAACTGAAGGAACAAGGCGTGATGCTGGCGATCGATGACTTCGGAACGGGCTACTCGAGCTTCGGCCGGCTGCGGCATTTTGCCGTCGATCGGCTGAAAATCGACCGGTCATTCATGACCAGTCTCATCGACTGCAGCGATGATCGGGCGATTGCCGCGGCGATCATTGCGATGTCGCGATCATTGCGGATCAACGTGACCGCGGAGGGCGTCGAGAGCTTTCCGCAGCTCTTGTTCCTCCAGGAGCACGAATGCCAGGAGGCGCAGGGATTCCTGTTCAGCCGTGCGCTGCCGGCAGCGGACGCGCACAAGCTGCTGGTCCGGGCGGCCGAAACCGCGGCGGGTACCCGTACCCAGCGGCTGAGGTCGTTGATCGGATAGTGTGCTGCTGGCCTGAAGTTCCCCTCTCGCAGCGGCGCAGGGGCCGCTACACGCGCCAGCGGCGTTGCTCCTCTACCGGTAGATCGTAGCCGGACAGGAAGACGGCGAACCGTTGCCCCTCGGCCGCGGCATCGACGCCCGGCCGGATGAAATGGCGGGGCGGCAGCGCCGCGCCCCGGTGTCGCAGCAGGGGAGCCAGGCGGTGCCAGTGGAGTCCGTCGCCCGGCTCCCCGCGCACCCCGATGGCCACCACCGCATAGCCGTGGTGCGCATACTCCGCGACCTGATCGGCGATCACGGCGAGCAGCAGACCATGCTCGCCCGGTGGGGGAAGCTGCAGCACACCGTAGCCGCAGGCCGTAAGGACGCCCAGCACGTCGGGCAGCGCCGCGCGGGCTAGGGTACGCGGATTGATCAGTGTGTCGGGCACCAGCGCCATACGCCAGCCGCGCGCATCGCCGTTCACGGCGCCGCCGAATCGTCGCCACCCGAGCCCGCAGCGATCTCGCGACCGTCCAGGAACTGCTCCAGGTCACGGCGCGAGCCGGCCTCATCGAATCGCCCCATGTCCAGTGCCCAGCCCGTGGCGGGCAGGGGTGGCAGGCCACGGCGCGCCAGCTCAGCCTCCAGTTCCTCGATCCACACGCCGCGGCGCGGCACGATTTCCCAGTCATCTTCGGGGCGGTTGGGGCGCCCGCCCCAATCGGGCTTGCTGGAAGTAAAGCGCACGCCGGTTGACGGGCTGCCGTCGAGACCGATGAGAATCACCTCGTCGCCACGGCGTAAATGCTGCTCAATCAGCGGCGCGATGGCCTGTGCCAGTCGCCGGCAGTGGGCGCGATAGGCCGGCGTGTCGTATTGCTCATAGACGGCCCACCAACGTCGCACACCGGCGAAGGCCAGCTCGGGGCAGGGCAGCTGCTGCAGCTGGTACCCCCGGCTGCGCAGCGCCTCCACGACCGGATTGACCAGACCCCGATAGCGGGCGCCCTCGCAGACTTTGGCGTTCTGGTTCAAGAGGCAGTTGGCGATGAACGCCACCTTGCGCGGCGCATCCTGCTCCACACCCGGCTCCTTCCCGCCGCCGATTCGCTCACTCGTCGTCACTGTGGCCTCCCGAGAGTCGCCCGTCAGTTGTTTGGAATCGAGTACACCTTCCCTTGGTAGGGCGGCTTGTCGAGCTGATCGAGCGCCGTCACGTAGACGGTCTTCTCGTCGGGGCTGAATGCGAGGTTCGGCACACCGGGCGACGGGAGTGTCAACTTGCGCAGTAACTGCCCGTCGGCATTGACTACAAAGATCGTGCCGGCCAGGGGAGCGTGCACGTCGCGCGGGTTCTGGCCAATATAAATTTGGCCTTTCGAATCGATCTTGACGCCATCCGGGTAGATGTGAACGACATTGTGAGAGAGATCGTCAAGGTTCACAAACACGCGTCGGTCGGAGAGTGTCGCTCCCGGTCCGATTTTAAACTGCAGCAGGCGGTGCCCCTCGGTTTCCACAACGTAAAGAACCTTGCCGTCCTTCGAGACGGCCACGCCGTTGGCACTGTGCACGTCGCTTGCTTTTTGCGAGATCGTTTCATCCGCCGCCAGATAAAAGACCTTGCCGTTGATCACGGGTCCGGGATCTCCCGATGCCGTGAAATAAATGCCTCCCTGAGCGTCGGGCGCGAAGTCGTTCGGACCTACGAACGGATTGCCATCCTTGTCGTGCGAGTAGGGAGGGAGCGCCTTACCATCGGCCGAAATCCGGCCGATCGTGCCGTTGTCATAGCACGTGGTGAGGAACTCGCCATGCGCCGTGGCAATGACCGCCGACGGCCCGCAGTCCTTCTGCGACCAAAATATCGTGTTCTTCTGCCCGTCCCAAGTCGTTACCGAATTGCGGTCGTACTCCACGTAGTACAGCTTGCCGTGATGCCAGACGGGTCCTTCAGGAAAGTGCGCGTCACCGTTGAGGACGCGGAGGGTGTCGGCATGAGCGGCGAAACCCATGAGAGCGAATACCAGGCTGAGAATCGCGTTTTTCACAGAAAACCTCAGAATTTGTATCCGAACCTCACGCCAAGCACCCGCGGCCTCGTGATGGCCTCCGCCTGAACGAACTGCGTGCTCGAAGTGAATACGCTCTTGATCACGTTAGTCAGGTTTTGGGCGTACAGCTCCGTCGTCCACGCATCCTTCGCGACGCCGATCGATGCGTCGTACTGAGAGTACGCGGGATTTTCAAACCGGAGGTTTGTCGTGCTCACGTTCGAACCGGCGGAGAGCGCGGGGTTACTGCCGGACTGGGTGAAAGAATGGCCGGTATGCGTGCCGCCGGCTTGTGCGAAGGCATTGTAAGAGTTCATCGTCCACTCGTACCGCAAACGCAAGTTGAACTGCAGCGGCGGAGAATTGGCGGCGGGGCTGCCGGGGGGACCGTACGGATTCTGAACGCTGAGGATCGGCTGTCCATATTCGGCCTTGGTTGCCGGGTCCGATAGCAGCGCGGGATTGTTGGCGATCAGGTAAGGCGAGTTGGTCTGTTTGCTGCTGTTCCAGGAAGCACCTCCCTGCGCCGTCAGGCCCGGGGCGATCACCGCGATGAAGGAAGTCTCCACACCGCGAACCCGGTAGTTCGGCCCATTCGTGCCGAAGCCGACATTACCGAGTACTCCCGGGTCAAAAAAGTTGACCTGCACGTTGTTCCAGTCTTCTTGATAAACCGCTCCGTTCCACTGCAGGCGGTGATCGAAGAATTCGGTTTTCCAGCCGAACTCGTTATTGGTCAGATTGTCGGAGGTGAACGATAACGGCGAGCAGTACAGCGCGACACCCTTGGCGTCCGGGATGTAGCAGGCGAAATTCCGATTGAAAGCGCCGGGGCGGAAACCCTGCGACCAGGTATAGTAAACCAGTACATCCGGCAAGATGTGCCATGTCAGATTGGCGCGGCTCTTGAAACCCTTGTATTTCGTATGCAGGTTCTCAGCGTCGACGTTGGTGGCGTAGTTCAAGCAGGGGGCTGGACCCGCCTCGTAACAGAAGAAGCTGCCGGAGACGGCACCTTTCTCGGTATTGTCAAAATCGTAGTGGCGAGTACCGGCCGTCACCGTCAACACTTTAGGAATGATGTCGAAATCCAGCGACGTGAAAAACGCCAGCTGTTTGTATCCACGGTGAACGTCATTGAAGAAGGCGACATTGTCATTGCGCGTATTGGGATCGGATACGGTCGTACCGGGAGCGGGCCCAATATCAGTCAAACACCCCGCGGTAACGGTCGTGGTACACGCCGGTAAGGTCTTATAGAGCCAGTTCAGCTGGTCTTCAATCTTCAGCTGTTCCCAAAAGGCACCGACGATCCCGCGAAAGCGCCAATCGTCGGGGGTGCTGAGTCGAAACTCATGGCTCTGATGGGAATTGTGTTCCGTCTCGTTCCAGGTGGTGCTCGGCGAATAACACTTCGAAGCCAATCCGTTCGCCGGCTCGGCGCCATGACACTGGTAATAGTCCGCATATACACCACGCGCATAATTCGTGTAGTCCTGTATCTGGGTCACGTTGCGCACGAGATACGCTCCCGTGTAGACCGCTTTGAGGTCGCCGAGTCGTCCATTGATCGTCAAGGCCGTATTTTCGAACTTGTCCTTGTTGAATGAATTGTTGAACAGCGTGACCGACTGCTTGGGCAGCGGCGCACCGTCCGAGGAATTGGGCATCTGGTAAAACACACCTTGGGCGTCGACGTTCTGGTAGCTCTGAGTAACCAGCGCATTCCAGTCAGAATTGATATCCCAAAGAGCCGACACGCGAATCCCTTGGTAGGTCACCGGGTTGATCGCCCTTGCCGCAATGCCATAGTTATTGATGACCTGGCTGTCAGGCGGGACCTGGCAAGGGGTGGTGTTGGGCCCGCAGCCCGTCGGATACTGAGCGTAGCCGATGCCAAGATCGCTCGCCTTGCGAGTGAAAGTGGCCGGCACGTTGTTGATGTAGCCGCCCCGTCGGTCATTGTAGATGACGCCACGGACCGCGAGGGTATCCGCAATCAGCGGCAGATTGAGGACTGCGGTCAGGTCGCTATTGGGGTCGCCGCCCGCGGTCGTGCCGTAACCGGCGGACACGCTACCCTCCGTCACGTTGATCTTCGGCTTGTTGGTGATGTAGCGAATGACGCCCGCCTGAGCACCGGCACCGAACAAGGTTCCCTGGGGCCCTTCAAGGACTTCGACGCGTTCCAGGTCTGCCGCGTAGACATCGAGGTTGCGGCCGGGCAGCTGGCCCGACTGGTCGTCGAGATAGATGGCGACGTTGGGAAACCCGTTGATCGAACCCCCGGATTGGGTACCGTTGCTTCCGGCACTCAAGCCTCGCATGAAGATTTGGGCTTGGCCTGGACCTGCGGTCGGTGCGGTCACGTTGGGAAGATATTTGATGAGATCATCGAACGTCGTAACGTTCAATTGCTTCAGGGTTTCGCCGGTGAGCGCCTGGATCGCGATCGGTACGTTTTGTACGTTTTCGGTGCGCCGCTGTGCGGTCACGGTAATTTCTTGAATCTGATCACTGGCCGAACTCGCTTCCGTCGAATTGGCCGCGACCGCAGACCCAAAGGCGCCGCCGCCCAGAATAGCCGCGATTGCGTAAGACAACTTTGAGTGTGGCTGCATCGTGATCCCCTGTTCTATTTGTCGGACCCCTTAGATTAAAGCACATTCCCCCTGAAGTACTATTGCGTTGCTCTATCTTCTGCCTAGCCGCTTGCCAGGGCGGACGCAAAACCCGGCCTGACCCGTAAGATCAGCAATGCGCTGATCAGGCAAAGACCGCCGGAGATCATCGTCGCCACGGTGTAAGTGCCCAGCATGCTGCGCAGCATGCCTGCGCCCAGCGCGGCGAATGCGGCACCCAGTTGATGGCCGGCGACTACCCACCCGAATACCACGGGTGCGTCATTACTGCCGAACACATCGGTGGTGATGCGTACGGTGGGCGGCACCGTGGCGACCCAATCCAGTCCGTAGAACAGGCCGAACAGCGGCAGGCCGTAATATTGGTAGCCAAAAGCGAACGGCAGGAATATCAGTGCCAGTCCGCGCAGTCCGTAATACCAAAACAGCAGCACGCGGTTGTTGAAGCGGTCGGATAACCAGCCTGAGAGCGTCGTGCCGAACAAATCGCACACACCCATCGCAGCGAGCACGCCTGCGCCGCGAACCTCCGATAGCCCGTAGTCGCCGCACATCGCGATGAAGTGCGTGCCGATGTAGCCGTTGGTGCTGGCACCGCATATGAAGAAGGTGAAAAACAACAGCCAGAAATCCCCGAGCTTTACGGCCTTGCTCAACGCGGCAAAGGCGATGGAGATGGGATTGGCATGGGGTGGCGCGGATTCGGCAGGCGCATCGGCGGCTTCACCGAAGCGGCGCAGTCCGATGGAGGAGGGTTGCTCCGGCAGCAGCAGCGCCACGATGGGCAGCACGATTGTCGCCGAGGCCGCGACCAACAGCACGATGGACTGCCAGCCCTGATGCTCAACCACCCACGCCATCAAGGGCAGAAACAGCAATTGTCCGGTCGCCGAGCTCGCCGTGAGAATGCCCATCGCCAGGCCACGATGTTGCGTGAACCAACGGTTCACGACCGCGGCGCCGAGTGTCATCGAAGTCGCTCCGGTCGCACCTCCGACGAGCACGCCCCAGATCAGCACCATCTGCCAGGCTGCGTTCATTCTGCTGGACAGCGCGACGCCGCCGGCCAGGATTGCCAGCGCGCCGATCACGGTGCGGCGCATCCCAAAACGCTGCATGGCTGCGGCCGCAAACGGTCCCATCAATCCGAACAGCGCAAGATTGATCGCCAGCGCCAGGGAGATGGTGGTGCGCGACCAGCCGAAGCTGCGCTCCAGCGGCACCATCATGACGCTCGGCGTCGCGCGAATTCCCGCCGTCACCAGCATGATCACGAACGTCACTGCGATCGCGATCCACGCGTAGTGAAAGCGATTTCTGGCCCACATTGCCATGGGATGCATGGAGGGACTCGACTGAGGCGTATGATAGGATGTTACAGGTCGGTAACAAGTTTGTATCATCTCGAGGGCACGCGCAATGGACTTGGGACTCACGAAGCGTCACGCGTTGGTGACGGGTGCCTCGCGCGGACTCGGCCGGGCGATCGCTTCGGCGCTGGCGGCGGAAGGCGCGGAGGTCGTGGCCGTGGCGCGCAATCTCGAGCGGCTGAACGCACTCGTGGCCGAAACCCCCGCAGGGGGCGGAACGATCGCCGCGCGCGCCTGCGACCTCACCGATGCATCGGCGATCGAGAGCCTGGGCCCACTGCTGCAGCAAACCGATATTCTCGTGCTCAATACCGGCGGTCCGCCGCCGGGGCCCGTCGCCGACACGCCGGATGCGGTATGGAGCCGGCAATTCGAGGCGATGTTTCTCTGCGCCATCCGGCTGACACGGCTGGCGTTGCCCGGCATGCGCCAGCGTGGATTCGGCCGGATTCTGGCGGTCGTTTCGTCCGGTGTGATTCAGCCAATTCCCAATCTGGGCATTTCCAACGCTCTGCGGGCGGCGCTGGTGGGCTGGGCCAAGACCCTGGCAGGCGAAGTGGCGAGCGACGGCATTACCGTCAACTGCGTCGCCCCCGGCCGTATCGCCACCGACCGGGTCGCCGAATTGGATCAAGGCCGCGCGAAGCGCGAAGGAATCGACGTGAGCCGGGTAGAACAAGAGTCGCGGGCGGTTATCCCCGTCGGCCGTTACGGCGACGCCGCCGAGTTCGCTTCCGTCGCCGCTTTTCTGGCCAGCCCGCGGGCGTCTTATATGACGGGAGGGATCATTCGGGTGGACGGCGGCATGATCCGCAGCATTTAGGCCGGATGATGCAGGGTCCAATGCCGTGCGATCGCTTCTCGTTTGCACAGCCAAACGCCCTCATGGCGCTGCATGTGATCGAGCAAGCGGACCAATGCGCCGATGCGGCCTGGACGCCCGATGATGCGAGCGTGCAAGCTGACGGTCATCATGCGCGGCCGGCCTTCATTGCCCAATCGGTATAGCCAGTCGAAGGCATCGCGACAATAGGTGAAGAAATCGTCGCCGGTGGCAAAGTCGCCGCCGCGCTGCAGGCGGCTGTCGTTGTTATCGAAGCTATGAGGAATCACGAGATGCGGCCGGCCGCCGACTCGAACCCAGTAGGGCAGGTCGTCGTTGTATGCGTCGCTGTCGTACAAAAAGCCGCCGGTCGCCACCACGAGCCGACGCGTGTTGGGGCCGGGCCGGCCGGTGTACCAGCCGAGCGGTCTTTGGCCGATGAGGCGCGTGATTACCTCGATGTTACGCAGCATGTCGGCGCGTTCCACCTCTTCGCCAACGGACTGATAGTCGATCCAGCGCTGCCCGTGGCAGGCGACTTCGAAGCCGCTGTCCACCATCGCGGCGGCGGCTTCGGGATTGCGCTCCAGCGCCATTCCGACGGCGTAGATGGTCGCGTCCACCCGGCGTTCGCGCAGGATTCGCATGATCTCCCAGAATCCGACGCGGCTGCCGTATTCGAAATTCGATTCGACGTTGAGGCTGCGCGCGTTCCGTAGAGGATCGGCGGCCATGTCCGTCAACACCGATTCCGAATGAGCGTCGCCATGCAGTACGCAGTGCTCGCCGCCCTCCTCATAATTGAGCACGATGGAAACGGCGACGCGGGCCTCGTGCGGCCAGCGTGGATGCGGAGGCCGGGCGCCGTAGCCGATCAGATCGCGCGGATAGTGATCAGAGGGTTTCATGTGCGGCGATCCAGTCCATGTAGGCATGCAGCGCCTCGCGCACGGGGCGAGGCTTCCAACCGGTTTCGGCACTGATGCGCGAAATATCGTAGGCGCCCCACATGCCGTCGCTCAAAGAAGCGTCCTGCACAATATCGGCATCGGCGGCCGCGGTGATCTCGGCTTGGAAACCCGGCACCTTTTCCGCCGCCCAACCCACCAGGTCGCCCACCGTCGCTGTCGTGCCGGCCGCGACGTTGTAGGCGCCGTAGCGCAGCGCCCGCGCACGCAGCAGCGAGACCACTGCGCGCGCCACGTCCTCGACATGAATATAGTCTCCCACCGCGGCGAGCGTATTGACCCGCACGCGCTTTACTCCTTCCAGGGCCATGTGTGCGATTCGATTCGGAACATGCCGGAAATTCCGGGTCGACGTGATTCGGTCCATGGTCCCGTATACCGACGAGGGGCGCACCGACGCGGTCGACAGGCCGAAAAGATCTCCGTAACGCTCCGTGATGAGCTCGGAGGCCAGCTTCGAGATGCCGTACAGCCGCCGCGGCATGACATAACCGTCTTCCGGCAAGGGCTCGCCGGGACGATCCGGACCGTGATGCTTGTACACCGCGCCCGAGCTCACGTAGATGAATCTCTGAAGCTCGGGCAGCGTGCGTGCCCAATCGAGCACGGCCACCGTTCCCATGACGTTGACGTCGATGATGCGTCCGGGATTATCCGCTTCCGGTTCGCGCTTGGCCTCGAGCATGGTGCCGCGCGACAACGGCGTTATCGTGGCGCCGTGGACGATGTGAGTGATGTGGGCGCGGCCGAGCGCAGCCCGCCACGTATCGGGTCGGGTCACGTCCGCCACCACGACGTCGAGCCGATCCGCCACCGGAGCAAAGTAGCGCACCGCCGCCGCATCCGGCGCCGCGGCATCGAGCACCACCAGGCGCTCGTCCGGGAAGGCGTCGAGCCAATACCGCCCGAGAACACTCATGACGAAACCCGTCCCGCCGGTGACCAGCAATGTCATGACGGGGGAAAGTTCAGCAGCAGCCCAAGCAAGGCACGCGTGGCGACGCCGAAGTCGTCCAGGGTCATTGCCTCATCCGGATTGTGGCTGCCATATTCGTTGCGTACGAAGATCATACCCGTGGGAATTCCCATCTTTGCAAATACGGCCGCGTCGTGGCCGGCGCCGCTCGCCATTTCGAACGGTCGTTCCAGCTGGTTCCGCAGGGCGGCGCGCAGCCGGCTGTCCATCACGGCCGGCGGCGAGTCGCTGGTCGCGCCGAGGTCGAAGGTGACCCGATACGCCTCGCCGATGCGCGCCGCCGCCTGCCGGGCTTCGGCGGCGACCACATTCATCGTGTCTTCGGACACGCTGCGCACGTCGATGACAAAATGCGTTTCGCCGGCGATCTTGCTGGGCCCATGCATGACAGGGTCCGTATAGAGCTCACCCGACGTGATCACGAGATCCGCGCCGGCCCGCTCCTGCTGCAGCCAAATCGTCTCCATATGGTGCAGCAGCGCCACGGTGGCGGCCACCGCGTCGTGGCGATGCGGGCGATTGACGGCACCGGAATGACCGTACTGGCCGACGCAGCGGGCGTTGCGAAATCGTTTGCATCCTCTGATGCCGGTCACCACCGCGGCGGGCAGCCGCTCCGCCGCGAGCGTCGGACCCTGCTCGATGTGCAGCTCCAAATAGGCGCGGATCCGCGCTGGATCGAGGAGCGACCGCCGCTCCCGGATCGCCCCTGGATCGAAGCCGCGCTCGATCAGGGTGGCTTCAAGACTGCGGCCATTGTCGGAGCGCGGTATCGAGAGGCAGGCAGGGTCGAGCAATCCGAACGCGCCGCCGCTGCCAAGATACGCAATGTCGAACCAGGCTGATTCTTCGGCGCGAATACCCATCACCGTGATATCGCAAGCAGCCGCGGTCCCGGCGCGCTTGAATGAAGACATGGCGCATAGTCCCGCGACCACGCCGGCGGCGCCGTCGTAGTTGCCGCCCTGCGGCACGCTGTCGAGATGCGAGCCGATGATGATGCGCGGCGCGAGCCGATCGCGCCCGGGGAGAGTCATCATCAGGTTGCCGATGGCATCGATCGAGACGTCGAGACCCATGCTCTCGGCCGCGGCACGCATGATGTCGTGCGCCGCCTGCTCACCGGCCCCGTAGCTGTCGCGCACGATGCCCCGTCCGCGCCGGGTGGCGCTGCTGAGACTATCGAACAACGCCGCCGCCAGCTTAAGATCAGGTTCCATGGTGAGAAGCTATAGTAACCCAACCAAAGGGATGCACGCGGATGTCCAATTTACTTGCGGGGAAAGTCGCCGTCGTCACCGGAGCGAGCTCAGGTATTGGCCGCGCAATCGCTGCGAGCTTTGCGGCCGAGGGAGCCATCGTCGTCATTGCCGATGTCGTGGCGGATCCACTCGAGGGCGGCGAACCGACTCTGGATCTCATAGCGCGATCCGGCGGTGCGGCCTCGGGTGCGGCGTCTTTCGAGAAAACCGACGTCGGCAGCTGGGAGGATGTCGATGCACTGATCGGCAAAACCGTCGCGCGCCATGGCCGGCTCGACGTGATGGTGAACAATGCGGCGATTTACTCGGGAACGGCTCTGCTCGACACCACTGCCGCGCAGTGGGAAAGAGTCTTGGCGGTCAACTTGACCGGCATGTTCAACGGCTGCAAGCGCGCCATCCAGCAGATGGTCACTCAGGAACCGCGCCACGAGGTGAGAGGGCGCGTGATCAATTTGGGGTCGCAGCAGGGGATCGTCACGGCGCCCCGCGACGCACCCTACGGCGTGAGCAAGGCGGGAGCGATCTATTTGACCAAGCAAATCGCCGTCGACTATGCGCAGGACCTCATCGTCTGCAATTGTATTTCGCCCGGCAAGATCGTCACCGGTCAGCCCGGTTTGCCCATGGACCCGGCGCTGCTCGAAAACGCTCGCCGGCGCACGCCGTGGCCGCGCCTGGGGTTGCCGCAAGATATCGCCAATGCCGCGGTGTTTCTCGCCAGCGATCGCGCCACCTACATGACGGGCTCGAACCTCGTGGTCGACGGCGGGTGGTTGGCGCGTTAGACCGTCGTCACATAACCTATGGCGCGTTTCTGATCCGCGACGACCGTTCTCCCGGCCATGCAAAAATGATAGGCGGCCCAGAATCCAGTGGGGGCGAGTACCAGCAGGGCCAGGCGCAGTGATCCCGCGTCCGCACCGCGACTGCCCGCGAACCAGTCGCTCAACAGTCCGACGCCCTGCGGCGCGATGATCAGATTGAATACATTGCCGACGACCAAGGACCATGCGGTGAACATGGCCCGCATGCGGGGGGGTGCAAGATTTTGCATCAAGCCCATGCAAGGGCCGATGTAGAAATAGATGGCGGGAATGAAAATCCAGAACATCGATTTCGCGATCCACAGGGATTGGGTCCAGTAGGCGACGAACGACGGAATGGTAGTCAATCCGACGCCCGCCGCCAGCAGCCAGAGGACGCGCCGCGGATCGGCCATGGAGGGGCGCGATAAGATCCAGGCGGTGCCCGCCGTCGCGACAATGCCGCCTACCAAGTGAATATGTCCGGTGACCGCACCCGCTTCGCCGACATTGAGGCTGTAAGTGCGCATGAGAAAGGTGGGCGTGAACCAAACGAGACCCCAACCCCAGAGAGCGCACACACCCGAGCCCATGACCACATGAAATGCAGCCTTTTGGCGCCACAGGAATCGCAGGGACTCCAACAGCGGCGGCGCGCCGGTGTCGGCCACGGCATCCAAGCGTCCGCGCGCCGGTTCCCGAATGGTCAGATAGATGACCGTTCCCATGATCACGCCCGGAATGCCCAGCGCAAGAAATGCCGCGCGCCAACCGTAGGCGTGCGCCACCGCACCCGCCATGTCCGCGCCCAGCCAGGCGCCGATCGGCGCTCCGAGCGCGAACACGCCGAGCGCCATGGGGCGCCGATCCGCCGGAAAGTGGTCCGCGATGATGGAGTTTGCCGGCGGCGTTCCGCCCGTTTCGCCGATGCCGACGCCAATGCGGGCCGCCAGGAATTGCCAATAGTTTCTCGACAGTCCGCACAGTGCGGTGAAACCCGACCAGAGGATCAGGGACGCAGCCAGAATATTTCGCCGGTTTTTGCGGTCCGCCAGCCAGGACATCGGAATGCCGAAGGAGACGTAGAAGAGACCCAGAGGCACTCCGGTGAGAAAGCCTACGCCGGCGTCGGTCAATTGTAGATCCAGGCGGATCGGCTCGAGCACCGTGGACACCACATACCGGTCCGCAATGCTGACCGCGTACACCAGGCACATGACGATCACGACATACCAGCGCTCGACGGCGGTGGAGGCACGGGATTGAGACGCGTCAACGACGATAGTGCTCATTTGTCAGAAGCGCTCCATGGCGGCAATCTTACACGTCCGGCATGGCAGCGCTCGCGTCGGCTCAATGCATCAACCCCTAGCCGGGTTCCTTGGTGAGGATAAGCAAGCGATTGTTGGCCGGGAGGTCATGATCCGTGTCCAAGCGCAAACCGTACTGTCCGGCGAGCGCAGTGATTGCCTGGATGTCGCGCAAGCCCGATTGAGGGTCGCGTTCCTGCAGCATGCGATCGAATTCCTGGTTGCTGTCCGATGTATATCGGCCTGCATAGCGGAACGGGCCGTAGATGCAGAGCACGCCGCCCGGCGCGAGCACGTTGCCGACCCCTCTGAACAGGGCTGTGACCTCGGCCCACGACATGATGTGCAGGGTGTTGGCGGTGAACACGGCATCGACGCTGCGCACCGGCCAAACGGCCTGACGGACGTCGAGCAGCGTGGGTGCGCGCAGATTGTGGGAACCCTCGAGCTTGACGCGCTCCGCCAGATCCGCCAAGTACGCCAATTGCTCCGTGGGGTGCCAGATCAAATGGTCGAGAGCCCGGGCGAAATACGCGGCGTGCTGACCCGTGCCGCTGCCGATTTCCAGCACCTGGGACCGGCCGGCAAGGCGGATTCGCAATACTCCGAGGATGGGGTCCTTGTTGCGTTCGCAGGCAGCGGAGAAGGGGAGCATGGGGACCTCGATTTTGCCCTTTGGCATGGACGATGATCTGCTCGGACCGCAATAGCTTACCAGCCGCCCGAACTTTGGTTACAGTGTCGCCCCGGCTAAAGGCTCACAAAGGGGGGGATGACAATGTCGATTTCCATGTACGATTTCTCGATTCCGGTGTTGACGCGCGGTTTGACCACTATGTCGGCCGTCCTCGACAAGGCGGCGGCGCAGGCCGCGGCGAAGAAATTCGATACCGCGGTTCTCGCCCAGGCGCGCCTGTTCCCCGACATGTACCCGCTGGTGCGTCAGGTGCAAATCGCCTGCGACACCGCCAAAGGGGCGGCGGCGCGTTTGGCGGGGATCGAGGTACCGAAGCACGAAGACACCGAGGTGACGTTTGCCGAACTGAAGAAGCGAATTGCCAAAACGTTGGATGTCGTAAAGTCGGTTAGCGCGGCGCAGCTGAAAGACGCGGAAAGCCGCGCCATCGAGATCAAGTTTCCGAACGGTTCCTGGAAATTCACCGGTATCGCGTATTGGAACGACTTCGTGCTGCCGAATTTCTTCTTCCATGTGAGCATGGTCTACGCACTGCTGCGCAAAAATGGAATAGAAATCGGCAAGAGCGATTTTCTCGGAGACATTCAGTAGCCGTGGCATGAGCGGCGCCCCGGCGGGCTTCCGCCCGCGACGGCGCCGCCGGGAGCCTGTCTGACTAATGATGCGCCTGCTGCGGCGACGGCGATCATTGGTCAGACAGGCTCCTACGTGAGTTGTTCGACCAACTGTTCGACGCGGGTGAACAGTTTCTCTTCGGTGCGCGCGTCGTGGGCGAAGCGCAATTTCAGCGGACCGTCGAGACGATATTCCTTCGGTTTTCCTTGGATCATTTTGAGCACACGTTTGGCATCGACCTGGTTCGTCTCCTCGAAGATGAAATAGCCGCTGGTCGCGCCGGCGTCGATCTTGCGAATTCCCAGTTCCGCGGCGCGCAACTTGAGCCGCGTTGCGCGAAACAGCGATTGCGCATACTCCGGCATCGGTCCGAAGCGGTCGATCATCTCGGCTTTCATCTCGTCGAGCTCTTCGCGGGACGGCGTGCCGGCGATGCGCTTGTAGAGCACCAACCGCAGATGCACGTCGGGGACGTAATCCTCGGGGATCAGCGCGGGCACGTGCAGCTCGACCTCGGGCCCGGCGTCGAGCGGCCGTTCGAGATCGGGTTGCTTCCCGGATTTCAAGGCCGAAACGGCGCGCTCCAGCAATTCCATGTACAGGTTGTAGCCGATCTCTTGGATCTGGCCGCTTTGCTCATCGCCGAGGAGCTCGCCCGCGCCGCGAATCTCGAGATCGTGGGTGGCCAGCGTGAATCCGGCGCCGAGCTCCTCGAGCGATTCCAGCGCTTCCAGGCGCTTGACCGCATCGGCCGTCATCGCCTTTCGCGGCGGCGTAATCAGGTAGGCATAGGCTCGGTGATGCGATCGTCCGACGCGGCCCCGCAACTGATGGATTTGCGCCAGGCCGAATCGGTCCGCGCGGTCGATGACGATGGTGTTCGCCGTCGGCACGTCGATGCCGCTTTCGATGATGGTCGTGCACACCAGAACGTTGAAACGCCGATGATAGAAGTCGAGCATGAGCTGTTCCAGGTCACGTTCGCGCATCTGGCCGTGCCCCACCGCGACATTCGCCTCCGGCACGAGTTTGCGGATGGCCTGCGCCGTTTTCTCGATGGTCTCGATGGTGTTGTGGACGAAGTATATTTGCCCGCCGCGCCGAATCTCGCGCAACGAGGCTTCGCGTACGACGGTTTCATTCCATTCGAGCACGAAGGTCTTGACGGCGAGGCGCTCCGCGGGCGGAGTCGTGATCAGCGACAAATCGCGCAAGCCCCCCATGGCCATGTTCAGGGTGCGCGGAATCGGGGTTGCGGTCAGGGTGAGAACGTCCACCTCGGTTCGCAGGGCCTTCAGTCTCTCCTTGTCGCGTACGCCGAAACGATGTTCCTCGTCGATCACCACCAGTCCCAAGTCCTTGAAGCGCGTCTTACCCTGCAGCAGTCGTTGCGTGGCGATGACGATGTCGACCTTGCCTGCGGCGACGCCGGCGAGGACTCCCTCCGCCTCCTTGTTGCTGCGAAAGCGCGACAGGCTCTCGATACGGACCGGCCAGTCGGCGAAGCGATCGACGAAGGTGGTGTGGTGTTGCTGAGCGAGAAGAGTGGTGGGCACCAGTACCGCGACTTGTTTGCCGGCTTGCACGGCGACGAACGCAGCGCGCAGCGCGACCTCGGTCTTGCCGAATCCAACGTCGCCGCAGATGACGCGGTCCATGGGTTTGTCGGATTTGAGGTCGCTCAGCACCTGATCGATGGCGGCGGCCTGGTCTGCGGTCTCCTCGAAGGGGAAGCCGGCTTGGAAGGCGCGATATTCGGCTTCACCGGCCAGCATCTGGGTGCCCTGCCGAGCGGCGCGGCGCGAGTACAGATCCAAGAGTTCGGCGGCCACATCGCGAATGCGCTGTGCCGCCTTGCGGCGCGCCTTCTGCCATTGCTCGCCGCCGAGTTTGTGGAGCGGCGCGGTTTCGGCCGGCGCTCCGGTGTAGCGGGACACGAGGTGCAGCGCCTGCACGGGAACATACAATTTGTCGCCGTCGGCATATTCGAGCACGAGAAACTCGCCGGTGTACCCGGCGACGTCCATGGTCTGCAGTCCGGCGTAGCGGCCGACCCCGTAGGATTCGTGCACCACCGGCGCGCCGATGCGGAGGTCCGACAGTTCTTTGAGTATCTTCGCCGGATCGCGCTCGGCGCGGCGGCGCCGGCGTTCCTGCCGGGCGCGATCCCCGAACAACTGCGCCTCGGTGAGTATTTCCAGCGCGGGCGTGTCCAGCCTCAAGCCCGACACGGCCCCCGATACGGTAATCCCGAGATTCAGGGAGCTGGCGAGAAAATTCGCAAAATTGTCGAAAATCTTGGCCTGAATGCCGCGCCCGCGAAGCAGATCGAGCAGCAATTCCCGGCGTCCGGCGGACTCGGCGGCGAGCAGGATGCGCGCGGGGCTCGCCTGGAGGTGCGCCGCCAACTCAGCCGCCGGCTGTTCGGCACGCGGGTCGATGCGCACCGCGGCCGGCGCGGCGCTGGGGAAATTCTGCGTGACTCCGCGAGTCTCCGGGGGCCATTCGAAGGTGTGCAGTTGAACCTGCGGCCAGGCCGCGTATGACTCTTGGAATTCCGCGGGCGTCAAATAGACTTCCGCAGGATCCAAGATCGGCCGATGGCGATCGTGACGCAATTGCTCATGCCGTTCGACGATGCCGTTCCAGAGGCCGTCGGCGCCGGAGGCCGCGTCGTTCATGACGACGAGCACGCTGTCCGGCGGCAGATACTCGAACAGATGGGAAGTGCGATCGAAGAACAGGGGCAGGAAATATTCGATGCCGCCGGGCGCTATCCCGGAACTCACGTCGCGATAAATCGCCTGCTCGGACAGATCGCCGGTGAAGCGCAGGCGGTAGCGGCGGCGGAACTCGCGCACCGCGTCGGGATTCAGCGGCGTCTCGCGCGCGGGCAGCAGCTCGATCCGGTCCAGCTTGTCCAGGGAGCGCTGCGTGTCCGGATCGAAGCGCCGGATGCTGTCGACATCGCGATCCAGCATGTCGATGCGAAAGGGAGTGTCCGAGCCCATGGGGTAGACGTCGATCAGCGAGCCCCGCACCGCGAATTCCCCGTGCGCCACGACCTGGGTGACGGCGGCATATCCGGCCAGGGCCAATTGGGCGCGCAGGGCGTCGAGGTCGAGGCTTTCGCCGACGTGAACTTTGAGGGAATAGGCTTCGACGTAGCTGCGGGGCGCCAACCGCTGCAGCAACGTGTCGATGGCGACCAGCCAGACGCCCTTTCGGGCGCGCGGCAGCGCCGCCAAGGCGGCGAGCCGGCCGGAAGTGATATCCGGATGCGCGGAGAAGCCGTCGTAGGGCAGGGTCTCTAAATCAGGGAAAACTCCGACACTCAGGCCGCTGCCGGCAAAGAATCGAACTTCATCGCTCAACGCCTCCGCTTCACGCGAACTTTGCGTGATGACGATGAGCGGTCCCCCGGCCCGCGTCGCGGCCTCGGCGATGGCGAGCGCCGCCGCGGCACCGTACAGCTTGCCCCATTTGACGACGGGCGTCTCGACGCTGGGTAGGGTGGGTTCAAGTAAGGGCATCGACACTTCGAAAAAAAGAAAAATAAACGCCCGCCGCGAACCGGTCGCGGTGGGCTAGAACTGACTTTAAGACGATCTTACGCGATTTTAGTTTAGGAGTTTGCGACCACGCTGTGAATGACGCGGTCGGCTTCGAAATACACGACGAAGCCCGGATATTCCCAGCGCGAGATCGGCGGCTTGCCGACGGCGGGAACTTTGGTGACCGGAGCTCCGAACTTGGTCGCTACCTGATCCATGCTCATGCCGCGAGCCGGCGTGACGACATCGGACTCCTTGACGGCAATGCCGCTGTCGACCGCAATGGTCTCGGCCCCCGCGAGGCTGCTGGCGAGCACCGCGGCAAGCAGTAGGTATCGATACCTCATGGCGCACCTCATTTGTTTACCCCCAGATTCTGATCATTCCATGGTCCCCCCAAACTATAACATCAGCCCCCGGGGTCAATCTTTGACCCAATTAACACTCTGATTACATTGTTAATTGTGGTTTAATCGCCGCGCATGTTCCAGCCCGTTCCAGTTTTCGTGGGCCTGCGCTACTCGCTGGCCCGCGAGCACAGCTTTTTCGTGTCTTTCATCACCTGGGTCTCGCTGGCCGGGGTCGCGCTGGGCGTGGCCGCCCTGATCACGGTACTGTCGGTCATGAACGGCCTGGAATCCGAATTACGGACCCGCCTGCTCAGTCTGACCGCGCACGCGACTTTGAACGCGGCGGGGGCGCCGATCGGCGATTGGCTGACCCGCATCCGGCAACTGCAAGGATCGCCGGGCCTCACGGCCGCCGCGCCATTCCTCGACACCGATGCCATGTTGAGCCGGCAGCCCTCGATGAGCGGCGCCATCGTTCGCGGCATCGACCCCGGGCTCGAGGCCCAAGTATCGTCCATCGGCGATGCCATGCGAGAGGGCAGGCTGAGCGATCTTACGCCCAATTCGAATCGAATCATTCTCGGGCGCATGCTCGCCTATCAGCTGCAAGTAGGCATGGGCGATCAGGTGACGGTCATGATCCCGGGCAATGCCGGCGCCGCGAGCGATACGATCGTGCCGCGTCTGCGGGATTTCTATGTAGCGGGCATTTTCGAGGTGGGGCTGCAGGAGCACGACAGTGTGCTGGCGCTCGTCAATCTGCAGGATGCAGAGGCCTTTCGAGGCATCGACGGCCCTACCGGGATACGGCTCAAATTCCGCGACGTGCTGAAGGCGCCGGAGCTGGCCCGCAGCGCCGCGGCGCGGCTGAGCCCACGCTTGCAGGTACGCGATTGGACGGAGGACAACCAGGCGTATTTTCGCGCCATACGCATCGAAAAGACCATGATGGGTTTGATGCTCATGCTCATCGTCGCCGTCGCGGTGTTCAACATCGTGGCGAC
>DASWEO010000216.1:0-14903 GCA_036394715.1 Steroidobacteraceae bacterium | reverse complement strand
GAGAAGTGTTTCCAGCCTGTCACTCGTCCTGCGACGACGCAAGCTTGCTGTGGGATATGGGGGCGTGAAACCACCTGCGTTGAGCACGAGTGCCGCCCGCGCCAACCCAGTACCGCAGCGTCACATATAGACACCGCCATTCACGTTGATCTGTTGGCCGGTCACATAGTCGGCATCCGCAGCCAGAAAGAGCACCGCTTTCGCTATCTCCTCGGGCATGCCGAAACGACCCATGGGGATGCGCGATTTGATTTGCTCTTGAACATTTTCCGGTACCTTGGCGAGCATGTCGGTGAGCGTAAACCCCGGCGCCAGTGAGTTTACCGTGATGTTGTATTTGGCAAGCTCGATCGCGGCCGTCTTGGTGAACGCAATGATCCCACCCTTGCTGGCGGAATAATTCGCCTGGCCGAAATTCCCCGCCTGGCCGACGAAGGAGCTGATGTTGATGATGCGCCCGAATTTTTGCTCGATCATGTGCGGCATCACCGCCATGACGCCGTAATACACGCTATTGAGATTCGTGCTGATGACCTCGAACCAGTCTTCATCGGTCATTTTCCGCAAGGATTTGTCGCGCGTGATTCCGGCGCTGTTCACCATCACGTCGATTCGCCCCCAGGCCTTGACCACCTGCTCCACCATTGCGCGTGTCTCTGCACCGAGGCTCACGTTGGCGGGCACCAGCATGGTCCTGACGCCCAGTGCGCTTATCTCTTCCACCACACGCCGCGCCTCCATCTCGCTTACCCGGTAATTGACGGCGACCGCCGCGCCTTCTTTTGCGAGCGCAATGGCGATTGCGCGCCCGATGCCCCGGGATGCTCCGGTCACCAATGCAATTTTTTCAGCCAGTCGTGCCATGGTCATACCCTCCGTTTCCTTGTCGATCGCACCTGCGCACATTACGCAGGCTGTTTTATCCGTACGTGCATTCGATATACGCCGCGCACGAAAAAACGTCCACTAGGGGTTGTCGCTGTCGCTAAGTACTAACCCGTGCACCATACCGTGCGGCAGCGCCGCATCGATGCGATCGCGGATCTCTGACGGTATCTAGCGCCATCTAGCAGTCGACGTGGGTGTCGAAGAGACGGCTGCTACTTTTGCAACACGTACGCGCCGGGTGCTTCGGCGATCGGCGCGTAGCCGGCCGCAGCGGATCCCAGCGGCGGTGGGGCCACCCGTGCTTCCGTGGAGTGCTGCGCGAGCCAGTGTTGCCAGACCGGCCACCACGATCCCGCGTGAGGCTGTGTCGTCTCGAACCAGGTCTGCGGCGCCAGCGTCTCGCCGGCGTTCAGCCAGGTGCGGACGCGGTAGCGTCGTCGTGGGTGCGCGGGGCCGCTGACGATACCGGCATTGTGACCGCCCGACGTCAGCAGGAAAGTGTAATCCGTCGCGCGCGTCAAGCCGCGCGCTTTGTAGACCGATTGCCACGGCGCGACGTGATCGGTTTCCGTGCCGACGACGAACATCGGGACATGAATGCCGGCAAGATCCACGCGTCGGCCGCCGGCCTCGAATTCGCCGCGGGCAAGCGCGTTGTTGAGGTAGAGCTGGCGCAGATATTCTGCATGCATTCGGCTTGGCATACGCGTACCGTCCGCGTTCCAGGCCATCAAATCGTTTTGAGATTCGCGTTTGCCGCGCAGATAAGTGTTGACGGCCGGCGTCCACAGCAGATCACGCGAGCGCAGCAGCGCGAATGCCGCGCCCATCTGCTCGCTCTTGAGCACGCCGGTGCGTTGCATGACCGCCTCCAGCATATCGAGCTGGCTCGGGCTGATGAAAACCGAGAGTTCGCCGGGCTCGCTGAAATCCTGTTGTGCCGCAAGCAGGGATACACTCGCTATCCGCTCATCACCGTCGGCGGCGTACACCGCGGCGGCGATCGACAGCAGCGTGCCGCCGATACAATACCCCACCGAATGAATTTTTCGGTCCGGCACGATGCGCGAAACGGCGTCGACCGTGGCCCGTATGCCGAGCCTGAGGTAGTCGTCCATACCAAAGCCGCGGTCGCTGGCGGTCGGGTTCTTCCACGACACCATGAACACGGTGTGACCTTGTGCGACCAGGTATTTCACCATGGAATTGGTCGCCGACAGGTCGAGGATGTAGTACTTCATGATCCAGGCCGGGACGATGAGGATCGGTTCGGCAAACACGGTCTCGGTCGCCGGCGAATACTGGATCAATTCGACCAGGTCGTTGCGCATCACGACTTTGCCGGGCGTTGCGGCGATATCGCGGCCCACGATGAATTTTTCAGCTTCGTTCGGTTTCTTGCCGCCGAACGTACGCTTGATGTCCTCGAGCCAATGGCCGAATCCGCGCACCAGATTCGCCCCGGCTTCGGCGCGGGTGGTGTCGAGGAGCTCGGGATTGGTGGAAAGAAAGTTGGCCGGGGAAATCGACTCGAGAGCATTGCGGGCGACGAAATCCAAGGTGCGTTCATTCTCAGGAGTCACACCCGGTACGTTCGACCACGCCTTCTGCCACCAGTCGACGTAATTGCGATAGCTGCGTGCGTACACGTTGAAGGGCCACTGCGCCCATGCTTCGCCGCCATAGCGAGCATCACCCTCGGCCGGCGACAGTGACTGGCCGGTGGCCGCCCGCAAGGCAAAGCTCCAGTTGTCGGCAGCCTTGGCCATCGCATCCTGCATGATCTCGAGCTGAATGGGCGGTTCCTTGGCGAGATTCAAGTACCAGTCCCACCATGCATTGACGTAGACGTCGGGGGCCAATCCGCCGGTTACCGTCGCCAACTGTGCGCGCAAGGCGCTCGCCAGCCCGGCCGCGTCGGGAGGTGGCATAGCTTTGGCATTATCGGCACTGGGATTCGTCATGCTGCTGTCCGTGGCTCTGCTTTCCATCGCTGTCTGCCGTCCGTCGCGTTGGGGAATTGCCCCTTGCTGCTACCTTCGGCGCGGGCGCCCTGCGGCGCCCCCGCCTCCGGTGGTGTACGGCATCAGCCCGCTTTCTTCTTGCTCACTTCCGCGACTTTGGCGGTCGCTTCGTTCACTACGTTCGTAAAGCTGTTCTGAGTCTCGGTGGCCAGCGTAACAAACTCCTGGGCACGTGCGCGCAGCTTCTCGCTGAGTGCCGTGGTGAGTTCTACCTGTTTGGACACGAACTCGGCCGGGGTCTGTGCGCCGAGGGCGGCCTTGGCCTGGGCCAGGCTCCACTCCAGATAGTCGCCGGCAACGGCGTACTGGTAACGGCCAACGCGGTCAATGGCCGTGATGCCTTCCTGCTGGGCCTTCAGCACCGGCGCGAACGCATTTTTATAGGTGTCGATGATTGCTTTGGGATCAAAAGTTGAGTCGCTCATGTTGGTCTCCTGGTCGGTGGTATCGCTACGGGAGCCATTATAGCGCGTTTTGTATGCAGTGCAAGAGGATTGATTGGAAATCCAATTTGCACCTTTATGTATCATAACTAATTGTTATTATTAAGTAAATCTATATGTACCTATCAATATACGTATAAGTAACGTAGAAAATATTTGCAATGCAAAATACGCATCAGACAGTCGACGGCACAATCCCCGGGAGCGCATGATGGGAGCCCGCCAAACAGGGGGTTAAGCCGTGGCAGCGATCCTCGACCACATTCGTTCGCTCGAAGGCTACGTTGAGCGCAGCGGCGCTCGCCTGGTGCGCACCACTTTGCCCGAGTGCGTGCATGGCCGAGTATGCTGCGACCTGATTACGCTGCGCACCGGCCTAACTCCGGAACAGGAATTGCTGACGCTCGTGCACGAACTGGTGCATTGGCTCGCGCATCGAGACGCATGCCCCGGCCTGTATTGCACGGTGTTTGAATACGAAGCCGAAGCGGTTGAGGCGGTGGTGATGACGCGCCTGGGAATGGCGAGAACCGGGCTCGACGCGGTCGATTTCGACAGACCAACGGATGGTCTGCTGTCGGCGTCCGTTACGCGAGTGAACTGGGCGAGCAGTCGTATTTGTGGTGCGCTCGGCCTGGAAACCGAGCGGACGCCCTCAAAGCCGCAAACCCCCGTCCACCTCGAGGCAGCGGCCGGTAAAGAAATCGTTCTCGAATATGAACAGCACGGCGTGGGCGATTTCGTCGGGTTGTCCCAGACGCTTTAACGGCACCGGCGCAGTCAGTTTGTCCAGCACTTCCGGACGCATCGAGGAGAGGATCTCGGTATGAGTGAAGCCGGGCGCTATCGACCCGACGCGGATACCGTAGCGCGCGAGTTCCTTCGCCCAGACCACCCCCATGGATTCAACCCCGGCTTTGGCCGCACTGTAGTTGCTCTGCCCGGCATTGCCGGCGCGGGAAATACTGGAAATATTTACGATCACGCCGCCGTTGCCGAGCTCGATCATGTGCGCGGCAGCTTCACGCGCGCACAGGAATACTCCGCTGAGATTCACGCCGATGACCGCATTCCATTGATCCATCGTCATGCGTCCGACCACCTCGCCGTCTTTCACTTTCACGAGCAGGCCGTCGCGCACTATCCCCGCGTTGTTCACGAGACCATCCAATCGGCCGAAGTCGGCCGCGACACGCGTCATGGCGGCGGAGACTTCGCCTTCGTCGGCGACGTTCACGCGGTAACCGCGTGCCTGGACCGATTGGGCCGCGCACAGCGCGCTCGTCTCTGCTAGATCATCCGCATTCAAATCGAAGAGGGCGATATCCGCGCCGTGACGGGCGAGCTTCAAGGCTATCGCTCGGCCAATGCCGCGTCCCGCGCCGGTCACGACGACTGTCTTGTTGCTAATATCCATGACGAATCATTTACCTTTCCGGCGATTGTTCTGTTGGTTATTCTTTGTTTTCGCGTCGCCGTGGTTCGCCGTTTTGGAGCTGTCGGGGCTTCGGCCGCTGAACGCGTCGCGGGTAGCTGCCTGCATTTGGTCCCACATCTCGACGTTCTTGCGCGCGAGTTCGGTCAACGGAGCGAGCGGGGTCTGCAATGCTTTGGCTATTTCCAAATGCATGGCCTCCTGCTGCCGCAGCATCGTCGTGAAGGCTTGCTCGAGGTAACGGCTGAGCAGCGCTTGCATCGGACCGCCATAGAAGCGGATGATCATCTCGAGTAATTCCGCGCCCAAGACCGGAGAACCGTCCTGCTCCTGCTCGGCGATGATCTGCAACAGTACCGACCGGGTGAGATCCTCTCCCGACTTGTCGTCGATCACCTTGATTTTCTCACCCGACACGATCAGCTGGCGCAGGTCGTCGAGCGTAACGTGGCGGCTGCCCACCGTGTCATAGAGGCGGCGATTCGAGTACTTCCGTATGAGGCGTTCTTGCGGCATTGTGCTGATCCAACGTATTCAACGGATCCTAGACGATCCTTTCGCATTGCACAACTAGCCGCACGGACACATCATTCGTCTCATTTTTGCATGCAATGATTATTGTCTTGAAACAATGACTTATATATTGATAACCACAATATCAGGTACGCTCTTCGTGCAAGATATCATCTTTTGCAGTGCGTATGGAGAGCCGCATCGTGGATCATGACCTGTGGCGGCAGTGGCAAGCATTCGCTTCGCTATTGAGTTCTGCCAATCCCGCCCCGCAAGCGAGGTCAGCCAGCGACGGTGGGTTTGGTTTCGCGCCGTTCATCGACGCAGCCGAGCGCTTCACGGTGGCCGCGCGGACCATTCTCGACGGTGCCGGTAATGCTTCGGCGAGGACAGCAGAGGAGGCGGCGCGAACCTTCAGCGATTTTCTGCGAGAACAGTTCGCTGATTTTCAAATGCCTTGGAGCGCCGGCCTTGGTGCCGCCGGCGTACAACCGGCGCCCATGGAGGACTCACCTGCGCTCGGCCCAACCCGCGAACACCAGCAGCGCTGGCAACGTACGGCCGAAGCCTGGCGGCGCATCGATGATGCGCGGCGCCGCCTGCAACGCCTGTGGTCCGATGCCCTCAGCGAAGCTGCGGCAGCATTTGCGGCGCGGCTCGGACCGCCGCACGCGGCCGCCCTGAGCGCAGAAGCGGTGCGCAAGCTCTATGACTTGTGGATCGAGTGCGCGGAAGAGGCTTATGCGCGTGCGGCTCACGGCGACGCTTTCTGCGAGGCATTGTCCGAATTCGTGAACGCGAGCAGCCAATGGCGCCGAGAGGTGCAGGCGAGCATCGAACATTCGGCGAAGTTGCTCGACCTGCCGACGCGAAGTGAAATCAATACGCTGACGCATCGGCTTAAATCGGTGGAGGAGCAACTGCGAGCGGCATCGAAAACGCGCAAGCCGCGAGCGCCGGCGAGCGGAGCAAAGCGTGCGCGCCGCAGGGCTAAGCCATGACGAGCGCGGCCATTTACGCGGCGCTGGCGGCGGCGAGCCATTGCGCCGCCGGTTGCTCGCAGAAGGAGGCCGTATGGCAATCGGGCAAGCTCTCACTGTATCGCTACCGGCCGATCGCGCGGCCGGCCGCTGGGGGCGTGCCCCTGCTCATTGTCTATGCGCTGGTCAATCGGCCGTACATGATGGATCTGCAAGAGGACCGTTCGCTGATCCGCGGCCTCTTGGCCGAAGGCCTGGACGTGTATCTCATCGACTGGGGCTACCCCGATGGCGCGGACCGGTTCACCACCTTGGCCGATTACATCGACGACTATCTCGTCGGCTGCGTGGACTACATCTTGAACACGCACCGGCTGAATGCTCTCAACATGCTCGGGGTCTGTCAGGGCGGCGTACTCAGCTTGTGCTTTACCGCGCTCCATCCGAAGCGCGTGCGGAATCTGATCACCATGGTTACGCCGGTGGATTTCCACAGCCCCGCGGATCTGCTGTCGAAGTGGGTCAGCAAGATCGACGTGGCGGCCTGGGTGGGTGAAGGCAACGTTTCCGGCGATGCGCTCAATCAGCTGTTCTTATCGCTGATGCCGTTCCGGCTGATGCACCAGAAATACGTGGATCTGTTCGCGGGAAGCCCGGATCAAGACCGAATCGAGAACTTCATGCGCGTGGAGCAATGGATTTTCGACAGCCCTGACCAGGCGGGCGCTGCGTTTCGCGAGTTCGTGCTTTGGTTCTATCAGGAGAATCGATTGGTCAAGAACCGGCTTGAAATCGCCGGCCGCAAAGTCGATCTCCATACCGTAAGACTGCCCCTGTTGAACCTGATCGGCAAGAGAGATCACCTGGTGCCGCCCGCTGCATCCGCTGCGCTGCAACGGCTGGTCGGGAGCGATGATTACACGGTGCTCGAATTCGATCTCGGACACATCGGCATGTACGTCAGCGCGCGGGCGCAACGCGAGGTGCCGGCGGCCATTGCCCGGTGGCTCGCGCCGCGCTGACGATCCGTTTCGAGACGACCCTACACAAAGTTGCGGGCGTCGTCACGCACCCCCTGAGTCAATGGACGCGCGCTCCTGCTCCTGCGGCATGCGCGATGCGATCGGATGGAGTTCCCGACGATACTGCGTCACAAAATCCAAGATGAGCCGACTGGCGTCAGGCCCGGCGGCGTCGTTGAATTCATACTGCGCATCGCCGCCGCTCCAAGCATGACCCAATCCTTCAACGAGAACTTTTCGCAGCACGATCCGCCCTTGCTGCGTGTAGTCTTGCTGTCGGTAGGGGTGGCCTCCGCTGTCGATGCGCCGTTCATCGGACGCAAATAATGGACCGGCGCTTGGATCAATGTATTCGGCACGTGCCCTCAGCTGCTCGATGATTTGATCCGCATTCACGGGATTGACCGTCGCGTCGGCGTCGCCGTGGATCACGAGCGTCGGCACCGCGACCTCCGATTCGCCCGCCTCACGGACGAGTCGCCGCGCCTTGTCGATGGACGCGGCCGACGGACCGGACCCCATCGCGGCGAGCGCTTGCATCGCCGAACCTGCAGCGCCGTACATCATGCCGGAATGAATGGCGCACGCGGCAAATAGGCGACTGTGGCGCACGGCCAAGATACAAGCCATCGCACCGCCAGCCGACATTCCCACGACATGAACGCGTCGAGGATCAATGGGACGGCGCTCCTTGACTTGATCGATCAGACGCGCAATCAAGGCTGCCTCGCCCTGCCCCGCCAGTGAGGCCGAATCGAACCAATTCCAGCAACGCAGCGGGTTCGCATGCTTGCTTTGTTCCGGATACAACACCGCAAAGCGGCCTTCTTCGGCCAGCGCGTTCATGCGCGTACCCTTGGCAAAACTGAGTGAATCTTGCCGGCATCCATGCAACATGACGACCAACGGCAGGCTGTCGCGACCCGAGGAACCGCTTGGCAGATAAAGTCGATAGCCGAGCTCGCGGTGCATACCCAGCTTGAACACATCTGAGGCGCGCGGATCCTTGAATCTCGCCTTGAGAAATCGGCTGGGACCCACTTCGGACGAACGCCGTAGATACGGCAGCCCCGTGCCGATCTTCTTTGTCTTGAACCAATCGCGCAGCGATCTCAACATGGACGCATTCTCTCATCTATAGCCATCGGTGCGGCGCTGGTTGCCCGTGCCGGGATCAAGGCCGCTTCCTCGAAGCTAGGCTATACACGCCGGAACACAGCACAAGTGAACAATGTATTACCGTTTGATAAGTTAATTCGCTTGCGAACGACAGAAACCACAGCGGCATGGAGCGAAGACCATGACATCGGTAAGTTGGCACTTACCTCAATGACGCGTGCTGCGCCCGCCTCCCGTGCGAAAATACACGGTCAGCGGTCGTTCGATTCGCGCGTTCTCGAGTGCGCGAAGCAGGGGTTGGTCTCATCGGGTCCCGCTTGCAATGTGCCTTGCAACAGCGCCAGCGCGGTTGCTGGATCGTCCGCGTACTGGAACAACCCAAGGTCTTTGCGCTCGATCATGCCGTGCCGTACCAGCGCTTCGAAATTGATGATCTCATTCCAGTAGCTGGCGCCGTAGAGAATCACCGGAATCGGGCTCTGCAGCTTGCGGGTCTGGGCCAGCGTCAGGATTTCGGTGAGCTCGTCCAGCGTGCCGAAGCCACCGGGGAAAACCACCAACGCGCGCGCCAAGTGCGCGAACCAGAGCTTGCGCATGAAGAAGTAATGAAATTCGAACGATAGCTCGCGCGTCACATAGGCATTCGGCCGCTGTTCATGCGGCAGGCTGATATTGAGGCCTATCGTTCGGCCTCCGGCGTCGGCAGCCCCGCGGTTGGCGGCTTCCATGATTCCACCGCCGCCGCCCGTACACACGACATAGCGATGAGCGTGCGATGGGAGATTTTTGGACCATTGGGTAAGCAAACGAGACAGTTCCCTCGCCTCGGCGTAATAGCGTCCGAGCGGGCCATCGCTCGTCAGCCGCGCCGATCCGAAGAACACGATCGTGTCGTGAATGTCGGCACGACGAAAACGGTGCAACGGTCCAAGGTATTCCGCCAGAATGCGCACCGGTCGCCCGTCGTCACTGGCAAGGAAGGTTTCGTCTTCATAGGCGAGTTGGGAGGATTTTGGCGTGCCGTTGGATTGCATGAGGTCTATGTCAGGCGCTCGAAATCGATGAAGCCTCGGGCGATGTCTGTCCGGACCAGTTTGACCTGGACTTGGTCGCCGACGTCCAGACCCTCAAATCCCTTGATCAGCTTACCCTCGGCCGTCGGCACCGGGATCCGGACCCAGGTTCCCTTGTCCGAGGCCCCGGTGACGATGGCGTCGAAGCGTTGACCGACACGCGGTGCCAACAACAGCGCCGCCGCCGACTTGGCTACCTGTCGTTCCACCTTGGCGGCGTTGTCCTCCTGCGCCGTGCAGTGCGCGGCCAGTGAACGCAGCTCGTCCGGCGAATATTCAGGGGCTTGCCCGATCAGCGTGGATTTGAGCAGGCGCTGCGTCAGCAGGTCGGGGAAACGCCGATTCGGTGCCGTGGAATGCGTGTAGTCGCTGACCGCGAGACCGAAATGTCCTTCGATCTTCTGTCCGGGTAGATCGAGCATGTATTCACCCCTGCCCAGCAGTTTGATGACGCTCAGAGACAAATCCGCAAAGCGCGTCGGATCGGCCTGACGACGCTTGTCGAGGAAGGCATTGAGCGCCGGTGCTGAGGGCTCTCGCGGAAGGGTCTCACCGAGTTGCTTCGCCAGGTCGACGATCCGGCTCCATTTCTTGGGTGTCCGCAACACCCGCCGTAGTGACGGCGCGCCCTTGGCCGCCAGGTACCGTGCGGTCACGCCGTTGGCTGCGATCATGAAATCCTCGATGAGTTCATGGGCCCTATTTTTCTCGTCCGGCCGCAAGTCGCTCAATACCTCGCCGTGGAACACCGGCAAAGCCTCGATGGTCTCCAACGCCAATGCGCCGTGAGCCCGCCGCACACCTCTCAGCGCCTGTGCGATCCGATCCTGGATGCGCAGCTGCTCATCGAGTCCTGGAACCGCGGCCAGGCGGGCTGGTGCAGGACCCCTGCCCTCCAGCCAAGCGCCCACCCCATTATAGGTGAGTTTGGCCTGATTGCGGACGAGTGCACGATAGACTTCCGACGCGCCCAATCCGCCGTCGGCGGTCACCGTCATATCGACGACGACGGCGAGACGCTCCTGCCCTTCACCCAGCGACGTGAGGTTGGTCGACAGCTTTTCGGGCAGCATCGGAAATATCCGCGGAACCGTGTAAACGGAGGTGGTGTTGGTGCGGGCGTGATCGTCGATCGGCGAACCCCGGCGGACGACGGCGTCGACATCGGCAATCGCCACCAATATCTTCACCGCTCCGCCGCCGAGCGGCTGCGCCACCGAGAGTTGATCCAGGTCGCGCGAATCGTCGTTGTCGATCGATGCCCACAGCAGCGCACGCAGATCGCGAATAGCGGAGCCTGCCGCCGCGGCAGGCCCGGTAATGGCGTCGCTCTGCGCCAGGGCCGCCGCGGAGAACTCCGGCAATAGGCCCCGCTCCAACATCGCGCGCCGCGCAATGCCGCCGAGCAGATCTGAACTTCCCGCGCCAGACGTTTTCATTCGCGGATGATACGTAGAATCGGCGCCCGCGTCTGCACGCCACCGTTCGTGTGGCTGCAGCTGATCTGGCTGCAATCACGAGTTCGATGCCAAAGTCGTCAGTCGCCCGATGCGCTCCAGCGCCGGCGGGTGGGAATCGAAGAACGCCGAGTGAATGCGATCGGGCGTGAGAGTCGCCGCATTGTCTCGAAACAGCTTGACCAAGGCGGCTGCCAACTTGCCTGCATCGGCGTATTCGGCCGCAAAATCGTCCGCCTGCCTCTCGTGTCGGCGCGACCACGAGGACATGACGGGCGTCGCAAAGAACGCAAAGACCGGGACGGTCACCGCGAACAAGAGCAGCGCCATGGCGGCGGACGGCACCGGCACGCCAAGCGCGCCGTAGAACCCCGGTTGCCGCGCGGCCCACGCGAGCAGCGCCAACCCGCCGAAGGTCAGCAGCACGGACGCCGCCAGCCGCTGGCGCACATGATGCAGGCGAAAATGCCCGAGCTCATGCGCCAGCACTGCCTCGATTTCCGGCGCCTCGATGCGCGACAGCAATGTGTCGAAGAACACGATGCGTTTGTTGCGCCCGATGCCGGTGAAGTACGCGTTACCGTGCGCCGAGCGCAGCGATCCGTCCATGACGAACACGCCCCCGCGCGCCGCGAATCCGCAGCGTTCGAGCAAAGTCTCGACCCGTTTCTTGAGCGATTCATCGGTGAGCGGCGAGAACCGATTGAACAGCGGCGCAATGAACCTGGGGGCCGCCCAGGTCAAGCCCAAGGTCCAAGCCAACCAGATCAACCACGCCCACACCCACCACCCGGCCCCGGCCCGATCCATGAGGGTGAGCGTGGCCAGCAACAGCGGACCGCCGAGCAACACGGCCAGCAGCAATTGCTTGAGCAGGTCCACCGCGTAGAGCTGCGGCGAGACCCGGTTGAAGCCGAAGCTCGCTTCAATCCTGAAAGTTCTCCACAGTGAAAAAGGTAAACCGACCAGCTGCAGCAGCAGCATCACGGTAGCCACGACGCACGCACCGCGCCACGGTTCGCCAAGCCCCGTATGGCGCCAGACTGCGTCGACCGCCGCGAGGCCGCCGCCCAAGGTCAGCAGGACTTTGACCAGCGCCTCGACGACGGTCGCCCATCGCCCCAGCCGCACTCGGGCGGTGGTGTAGTCGGCCGCCTTCTGCTGATCGGCGAGCGCGATTTGTCCGCGAAACGGCTCGGGAACCTCGTCGCGATGCGCCTGCACAGCCGCGATCTGACGCGACCCCAGCCACAGGCGCGTCAGAGTCTCCGCCGCGACGGCGAACAGGAACGCCCAAGTCAACCACTGCAGGCTGTCGGTTTTCATTTGGGGAACAGCCTAGACGAATTGCGCGCGCTGCGAAACACCAGCGGCTTTTCCTCGGGCCCCAGCCGCGGCGCCTCGACCGCCGGCCGTTCCGCCCGCGCAACCGCCTCCGTCACCAGATGATGGTACGGAGACAAATCGCACACCGGATCCGCATTCGCCGCGTCGCCCGTCATCAGGTATGCCTGGCAGCGGCATCCGCCGAAGTCCCGGGTTCTTTCCGGACAGCTTCGACAGGGTTCCTTCATCCACGCATCGCCGCGAAAATGATTGAAGCTCGCGGAGCCGTACCAGATGTCCTCGATGCCGGCGTCGCGCACATTGGGGAATTTAAGGCCGGGCAACATACGCGCGGCGTGACAGGGAAGCGCGGTTCCGTCCGGCGCAATGGTCAGAAAGATCGAGCCCAAGCCGTTCATGCAGGGCTTGGGGCGGCGCTCGAAATAGTCGGGCACCACGAAATAGATCTGCATCCGGCTTCCGACGCGTTCGCGGAAGCGCTTCATCGTCTGTTCCGCCCGCTCCACTTGGGCTCGGCTCGGCAGCAACTGCTCGCGGTTGTGCCAGGCCCAACCGTAGTACTGGGTGTTCGCCAGTTCCACATAGTCGGCGCCGAGGCGCAGCGCCATCTCGAGGATTTCCTCCACGTGATCGATGTTGAGCCGGTGCAGAACCACGTTGAGCACCATGGGATAGTCGTAGTGCTTGATGAGTGCGGCCACCGTCGACTTGAGATCGAAGGTGCGCGTGCTGCTCAGGAAATCATTCATCTGCTGCGTGCTGTCCTGGAAGGAGAGCTGTATGTGATCGAGCCCGGCTTCCTTGAGCGCGTGCAGGCGCGCATCGTTCAGGCCCACACCGGACGTAATGAGGTTCGTATAGAAACCGAGCCGGTGCGCCTCCGCCACGATGGGCTCGAGATCGTCCCGGGTCAGCGGTTCACCGCCGCTCAAACCCAGCTGCACCGCGCCGAGGGCCCGCGCCTGCCGCAGCACCCGCAGCCAATCGTCCGTGCCGAGCTCTGCGGCGGTGCTCGCGAAGTCCGTGGGGTTGTAGCAGAAAACGCAGTGCAAGGGGCACCGGTAAGTGAGCTCCAGCAGCAGCCACAGCGGCGGCCCGGGCTTGGCCGGCGTATTCACGGGCTTCGCGGGCGCGTTCACGACGGGATTTGCAGCCATTTCTTCTCCACCGCGAAGGTGACGAAGCGAATGACATCCGCGGACAGATCGGACGTCGCGAACGCGCGTTCGAGATCCGATGTGATGTCGGCAATCGTCGTCGCACCGTCGCAGCGCTTCAAGATCTCGCCCGCGCTGGTGTTGAGCTTGATCATCCCTTCGGGATAGAGGAGCACGTGCGCGTTTTGAGCGGCCTCCCATTGCAGCCGGAATCCGCGCGCAACCGCGGGCCGCGACATGGCGTCCACGACGGCTTGACTCATGACGGCACCATGTGGCGCAGCGCCATGGCATCGCTGATTTGCCACAGCACGTCGAGCTTGAACTTCAGAATCTCGAGCGCACGCAGTTGTAGGGCATGCGTATTGAATCGATCCAGGGTGAAGGCCAGGCTGAATTCCACGTCGCGGCGCGCCAAACTGACCCGGCTCTGGAAGTATTGCAGCCCGGTGCGGTCGATCCACGGATAGTGCTGCGGCCAATTCGCGAGACGCTGTTTGTGGATCTCCGGCGCGAAAAGCTCCGTGAGCGACGAGCACACGGCTTCCGGCCAGGGTGCGCGGCGCGCGAAGTTGACATAGGCGTCGACCGCGAATCGAACGCCGGGCAGCACCTCCGTCAGACTCTCCGTCCTCTCTCGCGACAATCCCACCGCCTCCGCCAGCCGCAGCCAAGATTCGATCCCGCCGGAATCCTCGCCGTAGCCATCGTGGTCGAGTATGCGCTGCACCCACGCGCGGCGCACCGTACGGTCCGTGCAATTGGATAGGATGGCGGCATCCTTGAGCGGGATGTTGATCTGGTAATAGAAGCGATTCGCCACCCAGGCGCGGATCTGCGTCGGGGTCGCCGCACCGGAATTCATCATCACATTGAAGGGATGATGGATGTGGTAGGCACTGCCCAGACTCCGCAGCTGCACTTCGAATTCCTCTCGGCTCCAGGCGGCGGCGCTCACAGCACGATCTCCATGCCGTCCCGCGCGGCCTCGACGCCGCGGCGCGAAAGCTCGACCGCTTCCGGGGAACTCTCATCGAGAATGGGATTGGTATTGTTGATATGGATCAAGATCTTGCGAGTGGCGGACGGCAGGCGGTCCAGCCACTCCAGCATTCCGCCCGGACCGCTTTGCGGCAGGTGCCCGATGTCGCGCGCGCGTTTGGACGAGACCCCCAGCCGAATCATTTCATCGTCGGCCCAGAACGTGCCGTCCACGAGCACACAGTCGGCGGATTGCATGGCGCGCCATAACCGATCGTCGATGGCACTCAAACCCGGGGCGTACACCGCCGTTCGCCCGGTGACCTCATCCTCGATGATGAGCGCCAGATTGTCGCCGGCAATGGGTGAGTCGCGGTTGGGCGAATAGGGAGCGGGTTTGCTGGCGATCGGCAACGCGCGCCACCGCACCCCCTGCACGGCATCGACCGTGAAACCGGTGTCGT
>DASWEO010000215.1:0-7914 GCA_036394715.1 Steroidobacteraceae bacterium | reverse complement strand
GTCATGCAGGGCGTGGCCAGGGAGCTCAATCAGGCCAAAGCCGCCGGGAGCGCGGCGAAGACGGCGGATGCGGCGGCAACTCTGCGTGCCATGGGTGCGGTGCTCGGTGTGCTGCAGCAGGATCCGGACACGTATTTGAAGCGCAGCGTGGGCGACAAGCTGATGTCGGATTCAGACGTGGAAGCGCTGCTCGCGGCACGCCGGGCGGCGCGCGCCGCCAAGAATTTCGCCGAATCCGACCGCATTCGAGAGCAATTGACCGCCGCCGGGATTCTGCTCGAAGACAAGGCGGGTGGTGCCACGCAATGGCGGCGGGCTTAGGCCCTCACGGGAACCTCCGCAGCGTGGGCCTACGCGCGTCTGAGGCTGGGTTCAGGAACGGCCGCTGGGTTCAGGAACGGCGCGACGCCAGAATTCCCACCGCAAGACCCACGACCGCCGCAAATCCGATGACCTGCCACGGATTGTCGCGCACGAAGGTATCGGTACGCTGACCCATGTCCTCCGCCCGGGTCCGGAGTTGAGCGACTGTATCCGACGCCGCGCTCTTGGCAGCCGCCAGCGCCAGCTTGACCTTGGCGCGCACTCTGGCGATCTCCGGTGATTCGACGTCCTTCAGTGCATTCGTCAAATCCTCGACACTGTCCAGGAAACTATTGACTTGACCGTTGGCGAACTCGCCGACTTTATGCGCCGCCTGCGCACCGGGTACGGATTCCATTTCTGCTCCTCGTTGTTCGAATGAGGTCGCCGCCCTAGGCGCGGCGGCCGATGCTCATCAATAAACTGATCAGTGCACCGATGAGAAACACCACGAATAGTATTTTCGCGATACCGGCCGCACCGGCCGCGATGCCGCCAAAGCCAAAGAAGGCGGCAATCAACGCAATGACGAAGAAGACGACGGCATAGTGAAGCATGATCGCACCTTCTGCGACGGGCAGCCTTCTACGGGTAACGGGCAGTCTCCGCGCGTCGGCTTGGCTTTGCAGTCGGAAGCCGTCGCCGCCCTCTGTAGGACATAGCTCACGCCTGGGGGCTTAAGGGGCGGGCGTTTCTGCGATACTGCGCGTCGATGAAGACGCTACTCATCGTGTACCACTCCATGACCGGCGGGACTTTGCAAATGGCACAGGCCGCCGCCGCCGGAGCCCGCAGCGAGGCTGCGCTGCGCGTGTCGCTGCTGCGCGCCGAGGATGCGCAAGCGGGCGATGTGCTCGATGCCAGCGGCTATATTTTTGCGACCCCCGAGAATCTGGCGGCGATGTCCGGAAAGATGAAGGATTTCTTCGATCGCACTTACTATGCCGCGCTCGATCGGCTCAACGGCAAGCCGTACGCAACCCTGATCTGCGCCGGCAGCGACGGCCGAAATGCCGCGCAGCAGATCGAACGCATCGCAACCGGCTGGCGTCTGCGGCCCATTGCCGATCCGATCATCGTCTGCACGCATGCAGAGTCCGCGGAAGCCATTCTGCGGCCGAAGCACATTGGCGAACAGCATCTGAAGTCCTGCGAGGAGCTGGGTGCGACATTGGCCTCCGGCCTGGCGCTGGGAATATTCTAGCTCGACACGAGTAAATCGCAGGAGGCGGCCTCAGGGGCCGAGGTATTGGCTATCATCAGGGATTGGCTTGTACGAGTGCCTACCATGCTTGACGATTTCATCCATTGGCTCGGTGCCACCCCGCTCAGTCAGTTGATTCAAAAGGTGTTCTGGATCATCCCGACGGTGCAGGCCGTGCACATTCTTGCCATCTCCGTTGTTCTCTCATCGATGGCGATGTTCGATCTGCGGCTGCTTGGGCTCGCGGGCAAGCGCAGCAGCATCGCGTCGCTTTCGCGTCGCTTCATGCCGTGGCTCTGGGGCGCTCTCATCGTGCTGGCCGCCAGCGGCAGCATTCTCATCGTCGGGGAACCCAAGCGCGCGCTCGGCAACCTGTCCTTTCTGTTGAAGATGTGCATGCTTGCGGCGGCGATCATCGTGACGCTGGGCTTTCAAGCCGTGCTGAAGCGCGATCTCGAGGGCGGCAGCGCCGATTTGGCGCCGGCGCACGGCATCCTTGCCAAGATCACCGGACTCCTGTCGCTGACCCTCTGGGTCGGTATCGCGGTCGCCGGGCGATTGATCGCCTACACAGGTTAGGCCGTGTTCGATCGCTTCCTGCAATGGCTGGAATCCACGCCGCCCGCGATTGCCATCAGCGAGTCCTCCTGGCTGTTTCCCGGCATTGAAAGCGTTCATGTGCTCGCCATCGCCTTGGTGGTGGGTTCGATCACCATGGTGGATCTGCGGCTGCTCGACATCAACCTGCGTGAACGGCCCGTCGGCGAATTGATCGCCGAAGTACTGCCCTGGACGTGGACCAGCTTCGCGGTGGCGGTGTTCAGCGGCGCACTGCTGTTTTCGTCCAATGCAACCAAATACTGGGGCACCGTCCCGTTTCGCGCGAAAATGCTCCTGCTCACCCTGGCCGGCCTCAATATGCTGGCGTACCACGCCACGATTCATCGATCGGTCGACCTATGGGGCCGCCGGGCCCCAACCCCGCGGGCCGCCAAAATCTCCGGCGGAGTGTCCCTGGGGCTGTGGATTGGTGTAGTGACGCTGGGCCGTTGGATCGGGTTCGTCTGACGGCTACGGCGGCGGCGTAGTCGGGTTACCTTCGGCCGGGGCGGGGGTCGGACCTAAGCCCGGAGCCGACGCAGGTGCGAGTGCGCGCGCCCGGGTCACATCGCTGGGCGCGGCGGGAAGCTGCTGCATCTCCAAGGTCGTCGGGTTGATCACCGCGGGGTTGTCGCGCAGCTTCACGTACAGTGGGCCGGCGGCCGGATGCGGAACCGGCAGCGCGGATCCCAAGAAGCCGTCCGGAACCAGCACAGGATGGCTGAATCCCGGATCGTTGGATACGGAGTCGACGAGAAAGAGATTGGTCCCGGAGAGTTTGCATGCCAGTTCCGGCGTCGCCGGGCATGCGAGATTTATCAGCACGGGCAGACGCACCAGAGTGCCCAGGGGTTGCCAGTCTCCGGCGATTCCCTTGGCAACCACGCGAAACTGTAGAGGTCCGAATGCGGACGTGCCGAACGCCTTGGCGGGATTGAGCGTGGCCACGGCGACTTGAGCGTTTTCGAGCGTGACGCCGCCGTTGATGAAGCTCAACACCGTCGGGGACGATTCGTCCCCCGCGGCGACCTCGATATTTTCGTCGTGTGCAAACACCGTCGGCCACTGGGTGCGCACGGCGAATGTGAGAGTCGCATCCGGCGGCAGCTCGCCTTGATCGGCCAATTGAATATTGCTGTCTTTGCTGGAAGGCGACGGTTGTACGCTTTTGCTGATCAGTGTGGCTCGGGGACGCGGCGCATCCACGGAGGCGGTCAGCGGCAGTATCCGTCCATCTTTCAGCGTGACTTTCGCGGCAATGCCGCGTTCTTGCTTGAGGTTTGCCGCGGCCTGTGCGTCTTGGGCGGCCATCGGCAGTTCATCGCCCCCGTTGCGGGTCGACAGCTCGCCCGCCACGAAGGCAACATTTCTGATCGACAGGGTCGCGACCTCGTCGAGGCGACTGCCCTTCAAGACCCCTTGCGCATCGCCGGCATGCACGATGAAGCTGTCGTAATGACCCGCCTCGGCAAAGGTCTGTATCGAGATCGGTTGCGCCTGACTGACGCCGTACTGGGTCACCCACAGGGTCATGGCCCCGGGTTTCGCTTCCTGAAGCGGCAACTTCACCTCGAGCTCATTGGACTTGACCGTCTTCCAATCAGCCTTCAGCTCTTTGCCTGCAGGGTCTTTCAGCATGATGCCGTCGACACAGCTGACGCTATCGGCCTGCAGGTGAACCGTATCCTGACGGCCGACCACCAGCGCGTCTTCGTCGCCGGCCGCGAGCCCCCAGGACTTCGCGTGCGCATTCATCAACAGGAAGCTCGGACCGTGGTAGCGCTCGAAGCCCCAATATGCCTGCAGCGACGCCTGCACGCTGTCCCCAAGGTCCGCGGAATGCAGCGCAGCGGTGTTGACGACGTAACCTCCCTGAGCCGCATCGGGCTTGGCGGACAGGTCGATGCTCTTTCCGTCTTTCCCCATCAGGCTCAGCGTCACGTCATGCGCATAACCGGTGGAAAATACCAAAGGCGCGCCGTCGACGGGCAACACCAGAGAGGTTCTGCCGGCGCAGTAAATTTCTTTGGGATTCACCGCATGCAACGGTGGCAACTGGGGCGTTTCCACCGCCGGCAGCGCCGCGACCAACACCGATTGCGGGCTGTGAAAGGAAGGTGCCGCGTTCAGGGTCAGCGCGAGTTTGTCGCCATGCAGCGAAGCCAGGGCCGGAATATATTGATATCGCGCGGTACGGAAGGAGTCGAAGATGCGCGCAATATCGAGCACCGATGCGATGTAGGGGCTGTAATAGCCGTAGCTCAATTGCGGGGTATAGCTCGCCTCCATTGCCAGATCACTGCCAGGGCCGGAAGTCAGCGCCTCGACGATCGATGTGCTGTGCCCGTCATTCAAAATGAGCGACTCCTGGCCCTGGGTCAGGCAGGGCGCCTGCAGTGCGGGAAGCCTGTCGAGACACTTCTCATCGACCTTGATCGCCAGGCTCCGGGCCAGCAGCGGGGCGGCCTCGGTCAGTTTGGACGGATCGGAGTCGTTGAGGCCACGGATCGCCGAGAGATACCGTTCCAAGCGGGAACGATCCAGCGCCGCCTGGTTGAGGTCCTGCGACGTTCGTACGAAGGCACCGGGACGACCCCGCACCGCACTCACCAGCGTTCTAAAATCACCGCCCGTTTCCGGGGCCAGGAATACCAGGACCTGCTGGGCGCCCTCGGGCACGGTTACCGTCAATCCGTCATGTCCGCATTTGCCCGTCCACGTCTTGCAGGGAAAGAACCAACTCTCCGGCGGGGGATTGGTCGAGCCGCTCAAAAATGCAATCACCATCAGATAGTGCGCGGATTGCGTAGCCGGAAAATCAGCCTTGATCCAAATCCGGTCGCCGGCCGCGAGATTGGGAACTTCAGACGCCGACCGCGTCTCTGTGCCCCGGGTAATTTTGACGTCAAGGGTCGGACCGGCGAGGTCGAACGGCGCGGGAGCGGCATGCACCGCTGCAGTGAGAATTATTGCTAAAATGAGCGGACGGCTTCGCAAACGCATGAGATCTTCGGCACCTCTTGGTGGGGGTTCAGCTGGCTTAGACACCGTTCGCCCGCGAAGTTCGCGCCCGCGGCAAGGTATCGGGCTCGGCGCCGTCAGCGGAATAGGCGCTTCAACCGTGTTCCGGCGTCGCGGCGGGCAGAGAGCTGGGCCGGAGAGTATGGTTGCGATGGTATTTTAGGGGAAACACGAGCATGGCTAGAGCGCGGCAGCAATGCACACACCTCAACACGGTCACGGCCGCGGCTCCAAGCGGCGATGGCTGTCAGGAATGCCTCGCCATGGGCGACACTTGGGTGCATCTTCGCTTGTGCAGGACCTGCGGACATGTAGGGTGCTGTGACGACTCCAAGAATCGACATGCGCGCAAGCATTTCCAAAAATCCAAGCACGCGATCATTTCGTCATTCGAGCGCGGAGAAGATTGGAGCTGGTGTTTCATCGACGAGATCGAGGTGTTCTTGACGTGACTGCGGAGCTCAACGACGAAGGCATAGCCGCTAAGCCTCCCTTCAGCGGCCGCAAGGCGCAGATGTTTCCGCAATTGACTCCGGCGCAGATTGCGCGGCTGCAAGCGGTTGCAACTCATAGCCGAATCAGCAAGGGACAGATCTTGGCAGAGCCCGGCGACCGCCATCGTCCCATGCTGGTGGTTCTCTCGGGCAGCATCGAAGTGGTCCAACCCGGCATGAACGGGGAAGTCTTGGTCGTGGTGCACACGGCAGGCAGCTTCACCGGAGAAATGAGCACGCTTCAGGGCATCGGCAGCTTGGTCCGGGCTCGCGTCCGCGATGCGGGCGAGGTTCTGGTGATCGCCGAGGATCGCCTGCGCACCGTCATTCAGACCGACTCGGACCTCAGCGAACTGTTCATGCGTGCCTTCATCTTGAGGCGCGTCGGTCTGATCGCCTCCCAGGCGGGCGACGTCATTTTACTCGGTTCGAGCTACTCGGCGGGAACGCTGCGGCTACAGCAATTCTTGACCCGAAATGCGTTTCCGTACGTCAACCTCGACGTGAACACGGATCCGTCCGTACAGACGCTGCTGGAACGCTTTCATATCAAAGCCGACGAGGTTCCCGTGGTGCTGTGCCGCGGCGAAGTGGTGCTCAAGAATCCCAGCAATGAAGAGGTGGCCGCCTGCCTGGGGATGAACCAGCAGATCGATGATGACCGGATCCGGGACGTCATCGTCGTGGGCGCCGGGCCGTCCGGGTTGGCGGCCGCCGTCTACGCCGCCTCGGAAGGGCTCGATGTGCTGGTGCTCGAAACGGGCACGCCCGGCGGCCAAGCCGGATCGAGCTCGAAAATCGAAAACTATCTCGGATTTCCCACCGGCATTTCCGGCCTGGCCCTGGCTGGCCGCGCGCGGGTTCAGGCGCAGAAATTCGGCGCCGAAATCAGGACTGCTTACTCGGCGTTGAAGCTGAATTGCGATGAGCGGCCGTATGCAGTCGAACTTTGTCACGGCAATGCGGTGCGTGCGCGTGCGATCATCATCGCAACCGGTGCGGAGTATCGCCAGCTCGCGATCGAAAACGCGTCCCGCTTTCTCGGCACGGGTATCTATTACGCGGCGACGGCGACAGAAGCCAGGCGCTGCGAGATGAAGGAAGTGATCGTGGTGGGCGGCGGCAATTCAGCGGGCCAAGCTGCGGTCTTTCTCGCGAGCAAGTGCCGCCACGTGCACCTCCTGGTTCGATCCAAGGGGCTGGCCGACTCCATGTCTCATTATCTCATCCGCCGTATCGACGAAACTCCCAACATCACGCTGCACACGGGCACCGAGATCACGTCGCTCGAGGGCGACGAACAGCTGGAACGCGTGGTGTGGAAGACGGCGCCGGATTACGTCCTCCAAACGCACGCGATCGGTCACGTCTTTCTCATGACGGGCGCCGTACCCAGTACACGCTGGTTGAAAGGCTGCATCGCGCTGAACGACAAAGGATTCGTGCGAACGGGCGCTGATCTCGACCCTGGGGATCTACCGGCCGCGAATGGGTCGGCCGTGCGGCCGCCGCAGTCTTTCGAGACGAATTGGCCCGGGATTTTCGCGGTCGGCGACGTGCGCTGCGGAAGCGTCAAACGGGTGGCGGCCGCGGTCGGCGAAGGATCCGCATGCGTGCAGCAGGTGCACCAGGCACTCCACGATTGAAAGGGATCGACTTCATGGGGAACTCGCCGGAGGTCGCCCACCGCTTGATCGGTGCAACGTTGCTCGTCGGCGGGATCGGTGGAATCATAGTCGAGACCGAGGCGTACGATGGGGAAGATCCGGCGTCGCACAGTTTCTCGGGTCCGACGCCGCGCAACGCCGTGATGTTCGGGCCTCCCGGCCGTGCATACGTCTATCTTTCCTATGGCATCCATTGGTGCCTGAATTTCGTGTGCCGGGAACCCGGGCACGGCGCGGGCGTGTTGATTCGCGCCCTGGAGCCGACGGCAGGCGTTTCAACGATGATCAATCGCCGGCGGCAGCAGGATCCGCGAATGCTCTGTGCGGGCCCCGGCCGGCTTGGACAGGCTCTGGCGATCACTCGCGAACTGAACGGAAAAAGCATCGATGCGGCGCCGTTCAGTTTGACGGCGGCGAGCACGCATGCCCGGGTCGTATGCGGGCCGCGGGTAGGGATCTCCAAGGCAGTCGAGCGGCCTTGGCGCTTTGGCCTCGCGGGCTCGCGCTACCTCAGCCGTCCGTTTCGCTGATCGTATCCGCTCTCGCAGTGAGCTCACCGGTTGAC
>DASWEO010000214.1:0-3135 GCA_036394715.1 Steroidobacteraceae bacterium | reverse complement strand
CTCGTCGCCCAGGATGTCCGTCAGAACTTGGAACCTCGCGCCCTCTTTCACGAGACCCATCGCGACCCCGGCCACCGGCGCCTTGATCGGCACGCCGGCGTCCATCAACGCGAGGCTGGTGCCGCACACGGAGGCCATGGAGCTCGATCCATTCGATTCGAGAATCTCCGAGACGACACGGATGACGTACGGAAATCTCTCCACTCCCGGCATCACGGCCTTGACGCCGCGCTTGGCCAGGTTGCCGTGCCCGATCTCGCGCCGTTTCGGCGAGCCCATCATGCCGGTTTCGCCGACGCTGAACGGAGGGAAATTATAGTGCAGCATGAACGGCTCTTTGCGTTCGCCCGTGAGGCCGTCGATGATCTGCGCATCGCGTCCCGTGCCCAAGGTCGTGACCACCAGCGCCTGGGTTTCGCCGCGAGTGAACAAGGCGGAACCGTGGGTTCGCGCGAGCACGCCGGTGCGGATATTGATGCCGCGTACGGTCTTGGTGTCGCGGCCGTCGATGCGCGGGTGACCCTCGAGGATTCGCTCGCGCACCAGGCGGTATTCGAGATTGAAAAATTCGTTGCCGACCTGTTCCGCGGTGAATTTGGGCGACTCGCCCTTGGTCAGCGCCTCGAGCGTCGCGGTCTTGATCTCGCCGATCTTGGCGTAGCGCTGCTGCTTCTCGGTCAACGTGTAGGCCGCCGCGAGACTCTTCTCGGCCAGCGCGGCCACTGCATCCTTCAATGCCGTATTCGGCTCCGGAGCGACCCAGGACCATTTGGGCTTGCCGGCTTCCGCCGCGAGTTCATTGATCGCCTTGATCGCCGCCTGCATCTCAGCGTGGCCGAACATCACGGCGCCGAGCATGACTTCTTCGTTCAGGCCGCCGGCTTCGGATTCGACCATCAGCACGCCTTCCTGGGTACCGGCGACCACGAGATCGAGTTTCGATTCGGTCAGCTGAGTCGCGGTGGGATTGAGGATGTACTTGCCGTCCAAGTAGCCGACGCGCGCGGCGCCGATGGGGCCCATGAACGGCATGCCGGAAATGGCCAGCGCCGCCGACGCGCCCAGCAACGATGCAATGTCCGGGTCCACTTCGGCGTTGACCGATAGCACCGAGGCAACCACTTGCACGTCATTGATGAAGCCTTCCGGGAACAGCGGCCGTATGGGCCGGTCGATCAGGCGCGATGTCAGAGTCTCTTTCTCGGTGGGGCGTCCTTCGCGCTTGAAGAATCCGCCGGGGATGCGGCCGGCCGCGTAGGTCTTTTCCTGGTAGTTCACAGTCAGCGGGAAGAAGTCGCGTCCCGGGGTTGCCTTCTTCAGGCCCACCGCCGTCACGAGCACCACCGTGTCGCTCATGGTGACGAGCACCGCGCCGTCGGCCTGACGGGCGAGTTCACCCGTCTCAATGGTTACGGTGTGATCACCATATTGAAAGCTTTTTTTGATAGCGCTCACGTAGCCCCTCAGCGTAATAGAAAACGTATGAACGAAGGCCGCAGCTGGCCTGCGGCGGCGCCTGTTAGCGGCGTAACCCTAAGCGTTCGACTAATTGCGTGTACTTGTCCGGGGTTCTGCTCTTGAGATAATCGAGCAGCTTGCGGCGCTGGTTGACCATCTTGAGCAGCCCGCGACGCGACGCATGGTCGGCCTTGTGCGTGGTGAAATGCTGACTCAAGCCGTTGATGCGCTCGGACAACAAGGCAATTTGAACTTCGGGGGAACCGGTGTCCTGCGCGCTGCGCTGGAATTTACCGACGACGCCCGTCTTTTCTTCTCGAGTAAGTGGCATTGAAATCAAACCTCAATCAATAACTTAGACCTTTTAAGAGGCGCGCATTGTACGCGTCGCCGCATCCACCCTCAAGCTTAGGATTCGCCGCTGTTGAAATAAGACCGACGAAATCAGTCGCAGCGGAACCAAGCGGCCGGTGGCATCGATCTGCCCCAAACCCAGAAATCCCAAGCCGTCCGCGTAGATACGCACGGTTCCCGGCACGATTCCGGGCGGTTCCACGGGAATCGAGACCGGCTGTCCCTGGCGAAACGCGCTGACGCCGCTTGGCGAAAGATCCAGTCGCCGCCAGGCCGTCAGCGCGGCATCCACCGGCAGCAGGGCATCCTGCCGCTGCTCCGGGCTCATGGATTCCAGCGCCCCGAAGGTCCATTGTGGTTCTGCACCAAACGGCGCCACTCCAAGTCTGCGCAGCGCCGACAAGTGGCCGATCGTCCCGAGCTGCGCGGCCAAATCCTCCGCCAGCACCCGGATGTAGGTACCCTTCGAGCAGCGCACGTCGAACGACAGGTCAGGAGGCTGCCAGTTCAGCAGGTGCATATCGTGAATGACGATGGCCCGCGCCGCACGCTCGCGCGTGATGCCGGCCCGCGCATATTCGTACAGCGGCTTGCCGTCCTGTTTGAGGGCGGAATGCATGGGCGGTACCTGGGCATATTCGCGCGGAAAATCCGCGAGCGCCTGGGCAAGCTGCTGCGAAGAATAGGACGGCAGTTCACGCCTTTCTATCACTTCGGATTCCAGATCCGCGCTGGGGGTGCGCTCACCCAGACGAACCGTCACGCGGTAGGTTTTGTCCGCATCCAAGAGCTGCGCGCCGAACTTCGTGGCTTCGCCAAAACAGATGGGCAGCAAACCCGAAGCCAGTGGATCGAGCGATCCCGTATGGCCCGCCTTGCGGGCATTGAACAGCCGCTTGATCCGCGCGACGGCGCCCGCGGAGCTCAAACCCAAGGGTTTGTCGAGCAATAAAATACCGTGGACGTCGGCCGGCATAGTCAACCTTCGTCGACCACATGGCTGTCATCATCGGCGCCGTCGTGCGCCGGCGCCGCGCCGCCCGCGGCCTGCTTGTCCGGCTTGTTGACCGAATCGATCAGCTGGGTCAATCGCACGCCGTGCTCGATCGAGGTGTCGAGCTCGAATGTCAACGTAGGTGTGTAGCGAATCATCAAGGAGCGCGACAGCGCATTGCGCAAAAATCCGGCGGCGCTCTCCAGACCCCGCTGCACCTTCGGATCGGGGCCGTCCTTGCCGAAGACCAGGTAGTACACCCGCGCGGTGCGTAAGTCACCCGTGACGGCGACAGCCGTGATCGTCACGTTGCCGATGCGCTCGTCCTT
>DASWEO010000213.1:0-1595 GCA_036394715.1 Steroidobacteraceae bacterium | reverse complement strand
TTGTGGGTGATGCCGGCCGCAGGCGGCGATGCGTTTCCGATCAGCTACGGCGATTGGGATGAGACCTACCCGCGATGGGCGCCGGACGGCACGCGCATCGCCTTCATCTCGAACAAGAACGGCAATACGGAAATCGGCATCGAGCGCATTCCGGGCGGAGTGGCCGAGACGCTCGCGGTCCGGGAGCGGCGCTACTTGGCGCCGATGGCGCGCCTGCATCTCGACATCAAGGACTCACGCGGCCAGGCAGGGTCCGCGCGAGTGAGCGTCACGGATGCAGCGGGCCGCTTCTACGCACCGGCGAATGCCTGGATCAGCGCGGACGATTCCTTCGACCGGCGCGAGCGGCGCGTAGAGGCGCACTATTTCCATGCGCATGGCGAGGAGTGGATCGACGTGCCGGCGGGTGCCGTGAACGTGGACATACTGCACGGCTTCGAGCGCCGATTCGAACAGCGGCACGTGACGGCGACCGCAGGTCAGGCCGTCAACGTTGAGGTGAATCTCGACGCAGGGACGTGGTCCGTTCCGGACGCGGCGCATTGGGTGAGCGCGGATGTCCACGTGCACATGAACTACGGCGGTGAGTACCGCAATACCCCCGCCCATCTGGCGACGCAGGCGCAGGCCGAAAATCTCTCCATCGTGAATTCATTGCTGGTCAACAAGGAGCAGCGCTTTCCGGATATCGCGCACAACGGAAGACAAGAGGATCCTGCTTCGCAGGCAAACGCTCTGGTCGTGCACGGTCAGGAATATCACACGAGTTACTGGGGACATCTGGGATTGCTCGACATTTCCGGCGGCGTGATTCTGCCGGGGTATGCCGGTTATCCCGATACCGCCGCGTCGAGTCTGTATCCGATGAACGCGGACGTGGCGGATATTGCGCACTCTCGCGGCGCCTTGGTGGGTTACGTGCATCCCTTCGACGACTATCCGGAACCCATCTTGAAGCCGCACGAGGCGCTGACCATGGAGCTGCCGGCGGACGTGGCGCTGGGCAAGGTGGACTACATGGAGATCCTGGGCTTCAGCGATCATCGGTCGACCGCCCGCGTCTGGTATCAATTGCTGAACCTGGGGTTTCGCATACCGGCGGCGGCCGGGACGGACGCCATGGCGAATTACGCTTCTCTGCGCGGACCGGTGGGTATGAACCGGGTCTATGCGCGGGTTTCCGCCGGCGAGGTCAAACCGCAGGAGTGGATGGCGGCGCTCAAGGCGGGGCGTAGCTTTGCGACCAACGGTCCGCTGCTGGGCTTCACCCTGGGCGGCGCCGAGATCGGCGATGAATTGAAGTTCGACGGCGCGCAGCGGCGCGTCAATTTCTCGGTTCGATTGCGATCCATCGTCGCCGTGGACCATTTGGACCTGGTGTGCAACGGCCGGGTGGTGCGCTCCTTCGTCGCGCGCCAAGCCGTGGATCACGGCGAATTCAGCGGCAGCATTCCGCTCGACGACAGCGGCTGGTGCGTTGCGCGCGCATCCACCGATGCGGGGCGCTACCCGGTACTGGATACCTATGTGTATGCGACCACCAGTCCGATCTACGTCACCGTCGCGGGCCGTAAGCCTCGCTCGCCGGAGGATGC
>DASWEO010000212.1:0-2107 GCA_036394715.1 Steroidobacteraceae bacterium | reverse complement strand
GCGATAGTCCGCCACCCGGCACGATGCAATGCACATGCGGATGGTGCTGGAGGTTCTGGCCCCAAGTGTGCAGCACAGCGGTGACGCCGATGTCGGCGCCAAGGTGCTTGGGATCGCCGGCAATGGTGGTGAGCGTCTCGGCTGCGGCCGTGAACAGCAATCCGTAGAGCTTGGCCTTGTTCTGGTAGGCGATCGCTCCGAGCGCAGCCGGCAGCGTGAACACCACGTGGAAGTAGGGCACTGGCAGGAGTTCAGCCTCGCGCGCCGCCATCCATGCCTGAGCGGCCGGCCACTGGCACTTCGGGCAGTGGCGGTTGCGACAGGAGTTATAGGCAATGCGCGTGTGGGCGCAGTCCTCGCAGCGCTCGACATGACCGCCCAGCGCTGCGGTGCGGCAAACCTCGATCGCGGTCATGACGCGCCGTTGGGCGAGGCTCAGATGCGCCTTGTTGGCGGCGCGCCAAGCGGCGCCATGGCGGCGGAAGACATCCGCCACTTCGAGCTTTGGACGCGACATTGCCGGGTGTCAGTCCGGCGCTGTCGCTGCCAGGTTCAGGTGTTCGAGCGGGCTCTGGACTTGCCGGATCAGGTCGACGGCAACGCGGGCATAGCCCGCGGTCGTCTTGATGTGCCGATGCCCGAGCAGGTCCTGGATGACGCGAATGTCGACGCCTTGTTCAAGCAGGTGGGTCGCAAAACTGTGCCGCAACGTGTGGACCGTGACCGACTTGCTCAGCCCGGCGGCCTCGGCCGCGCGCCGGCAGGCCAGTTGCAACGCCCGCTTGGTCATCGGCCGGGCCGGATTGCGGCCAGGAAACAGCCAGTGCGATGGCCGTGTCGCTCGCCAGTAGTCGCGAAGAATGCCGAGCAGCTGGCCGGACAGGACCGTATAGCGATCCTTGCGCCCTTTGCCTTGCCGCACGCAGATCACCATGCGCGCGCTGTCGATATCCTGTGCCGTGAGCCGCATAGCCTCGGAGATGCGCAAACCAGCCGAATAGATCGTCATGAGCGCCGTTCGCAGCTTGAGATCGCCCACCGCCTTGAGCAGTCGCTCGACCTCTGCGCGGGCAAGAACCGTCGGCAAACGATCCGGCCGGCGAGGCGTCGGAATCTCCGCGGCGATATCCGGCCGCCGCAAGCTCGTGCCATAGAAGAAGTGCAGCGCCGCCATCTTCACGGCGATGGAGTTGGCCACCAGGCCGCGGGATACAAGATGCAGGTGAAAATCCCGCACATGCTCGACCCCGAGCTTGTCCGGTGATCGCCGGTGGAACGCACTGAACTGCGCGACCGAACGGATGTACGTCTCTTGGGTGTTCGCTGACAAATTGCGCATGGTCATGTCATCGATCATGCGCTGGCGAAGTGGAGAGATCGGCTTCATCATCGGTGAACTCCTGTCTCTAGACTGCACAAAACGTGCAATCCTTGCAGACAGGCGACTGCCTACCGATGCCCTCACTTCGATCGAGTCGACCGACAGGCCATGACCATTACCGCAACCGTCAGACAATCAGATCCTCAAATCCAACATTCGCAATTGGACAATTGGGCTGCAGACCTTCGCCACAGGCTCCCTACCGCGGAGCGGTTTAGTGCAACGGGAGTTATGGAATGTGGGCCGGCAGGACCGAATTCACTCCGGCTTTGATGCCCGCGAATTTCACGACCTTGCCCCACTTCTCGGTTTCGGAGGCGAGGAGCTTGCCAAATTCGGCCGGCTGACTGGTAAACGCTGTATCGCCCAAATCGCGGAATCTCGCTTTCATCTCGGGGCTCATGAGACTCGCATTGGTCTCCCGGTTGAGCCGTTCGACGATGTCCGCAGGCGTATTCCTGGGGGCGCCCAGGCCAAGCCACGCGCTCGCCTCGTAGCCCGGCACGAAATCACTGAGTACCGGAACGTCCGGCAGGATCTCCGAGCGCGCGGCCGTCGTCACCGCCAAGGCGCGCAGCTTGCCGGTGCGAATATACTCGATCCCCGATTGGATCGGGCCAAAGAACACCTGGACCTGTCCGCTGAGCAATTCCGGCAACGGATTGCCGCGATACGGCACGTGCAGCAGGTCGACGCCCGCCAGCGTCTTGAGCAGCTCGCCGAGAA
>DASWEO010000211.1:0-3871 GCA_036394715.1 Steroidobacteraceae bacterium | reverse complement strand
AGAGTGTTCAGAAACTGCAGAAGGCGTTGCACGTGAAAGCGAAGGCAGAAGCCGGCTATCGCTTCTACGCCCTGTACGACAAGATCAGCCGCGAAGACATCCTGGCTCATGCCTATGCCGAGTGCCGCTCCAACAAGGGCGCACCGGGTGTGGACGGTCAGGACTTCGCGGACATCGACGCGTATGGGGTGCAGCGGTGGCTTGGCGAACTGGCGCTTGCGCTCAGGCAGGAGACTTATCGACCGGAGCCCATCAGAAGAGTGTTCATCCCGAAGGCCAACGGCAAACTCAGGCCGCTGGGCATCTCGACCTTGCGGGATCGGGTCTGCATGACAGCAGCGATGCTGGTGCTGGAACCGATCTTCGAAGCCGACCTTCCACCAGAACAGTACGCCTACCGTGCTGGGCGCAACGCCCAACAGGCGGTGGTCAAGGTGGGAGCGCTGCTAGACCATGGCCACCTGGAAGTCGTTGACGCCGACCTCGCGGACTACTTCGGGAGCATTCCGCATGCCGAACTTCTAAAGTCGGTAGCGCGCCGGATTGTTGATCGGCGCGTGCTGCATCTGATCAGGATGTGGCTGGCATGCCCCGTGGAAGAAACCGACGATAGAGGAAGGAAGATACGCACGACCGAGGCCCGGGATAACCGGCGCGGCATCCCGCAAGGTTCACCGATCTCACCATTGCTGGCTAATCTGTACATGCGCCGGTTCGTGCTGGGATGGAAGATGCTCGGGCTGGAGCGAAGCCTCGGCTCTCGCATCGTGACCTACGCCGATGACCTTGTGATCTTGTGCCGGAGGGGCAAAGCCGCAGAGGCCTTGCAGCGATTGCGCGGGATCATGGGAAAGCTGAAGCTCACGGTCAACGAGGAGAAGACACGAATCTGCAAGGTACCGGAAGGGGAGTTCGACTTCCTGGGATACACGTTTGGGTGGATGTATTCAGCGCGAACCGGCAAGCCGTACCTGGGGTACCGGCCATCGCGGAAGAGCATCAAGCGCATGGTCGAGAATGTCCACGCGCTCACCGCCCGATCGAGGACTTGGCAAGAGACCACAGGGATGGTGAAGAAGTTGAACCGCACGCTGCGCGGATGGGCGAACTACTTCGAAGTAGGCACCGTCAACAAGGCGTACCGAGCGATCGACAACTACACCGCTGTGCGGTTGCGCCGGTGGTTGCGCTTCAAGCACAAGGTCAGGCGACGCAAGGGCGGAGCTTATCCACTCTCGCACCTCTACGGGCACTTCGGGCTCGTACGCCTGAGCCGGCTTGGGCACGACGTGCCGTGGGTGAAGGCGATGAAGTCTTGCCCGAGAGCCGGATGCGGGAAATCTGCATGTCCGGTTCGATGAGCGGGATGTGGAAACGGAGCCATGGCTGAACCACTAAGGCACCGTCAGACGAAAGAGGCGGCAACAGATATGTTCAGCCTACAGCCACCGCGCCACATCTCGACTCTACACGAGTCGGAAGTGGCGGCGCTACTCACTTACGTCGGCTATTGGGGGAAGACCGGACGACATATGGTCAATGCGAGTTTTTCGCATTTTGACCCTGAACGGTCTTCGGGAGCATTCATAGGACTTGCCTATCGGCCCTAGTCACAGACCGCGCGATGGAAGCGTGGTATCATCCCCCATCGCATGAATGACCCCCAGCCGGAGGGTCAACATGGCAAGCCACATCGAACGACGAAAATTCTTGGCCACGCTTGGCGGCGCGGTCGCCTGGCCGCTCGCGGCGCAGGCACAGTCCTATCCGTCGCGACCCATCACCATTGTCGTGCCGTTCCCAGCGGGCGGGCCGACCGACGCGCTTGCGCGCGTGCTCGCCGATCGGATGAAGGGGGCACTCGGCCAATCGGTCATCGTCGAAAACCCGACGGGGGCCGCGGGCACCATCGGCACCGGCCGCGTCGCGCGTGCCGCGCCCGATGGCTATACGGTCATCCTCGGCCACTGGCAGACGCATGTTGTCAACGGCGCGACCTACGCGCTTCCGTACGACTTGGTGGAGGATTTCACGCCGATATCACTGGTGGCGGACTGTCCTGTGTGGTTCGTCGGGAAAGCTACTTTGCCGCCGAAGAATCTGGGGGAGCTCATCGCTTGGATGAAGGACAACCCGGGCAAGGCGACCGTGGGCATCGGCGGCGTCGGCGGCGGCGCGGATGTCGTCGGGACTTACTTCCAAAAGAATACCGGCACCCGATTCCAGTTCGTGCCCTACCGCGGCGCCGCGCCGATGATCCAGGATTTGGTGGCGGGGCAGATCGACCTGACCTTCACCCAGGTGGCGAGTGCGCTGGCGCAAGTCCGCGCCGGTCAGCTCAAAGCTTATGGCGTGATGGCTAAGGGGCGTTGGCCGGCGACGCCCGATACGCCGACGTTCGACGAAGCAGGGGTCCCCGGGCTTCACGCGTCGTTCTGGCACGGGCTATGGGCGCCCAAAGGCACACCGAAGGATGTCATCGCCAGCCTTCATGTCGCCCTCGTGGAGACCTTGGCCGATCCGTCGGTACGCCAGCGGCTCGCCGACTTGGGCCAGGGAATCTGGCCTCGCGAGCACCAGACGCCAGAGGCGCTCGCCGCCCAGCAAAAGGCCGAGATCGAGAAGTGGTGGCCGATCATCAAGGCCGCGAACATCAAGGCGGAATGAAGTGGCTCGCTTGCCTAATTTCCGGAGGTAATGCCGTGAAACTTCCCCGCCGAAATTTCCTACATCTGGCAGCCGGTGCCGCCGCGCTCCCCGCCCTCTCGCAGGCCGCGTCGGCGGAAATGTATCCGTCGCGGCCGGTGCACTTGATCGTGTCTTTTGCGGCGGGCGGCCCCAATGACATCGTCGCGCGCATCATCGGCCAATATCTGTCGGATCATCTGGGGCAGCAATTTGTGATTGAGAACCGGGCCGGCGCGGCCGGCAATATCGGCATGCAATCCGCGCTCAACTCTGCGCCCGATGGCTACACGATTGCCTTCGTCGGTCCAAACTACGCCATCAACCCGGCGCTCTACGATAAGCTTCCGTTCGATTTCATCCGCGACAGCGTACCGGTTGCCGGCATAATGCGGTTGGCCAACGTTATGGAAGTGAATCCGGCACTCCCGGCCAATAACCTCGCCGAATTCATCGTCTATGCGAAAGCCAATCCGGGTAAGATCAACTTTGGTTCAGGTGGCGTCGGCACGTCGCCTCATCTATCAGGTGAGTTGCTCAAAACGATGGCCGGCATCAACCTTGTTCACGTGCCGTACCGCGGCACCGCCCTCGCGCTCGCCGACCTGCTCGCCGGTCAGGTGCAAGTGGTGTTCGATAACATTCCTGGTTCGATTGGGCACATCAAGACAGGCAAGGTGCGCGCGTTGGGCGTCACCGCGCCGAAACGCGTGGCTGCGATTCCAGACGTACCGACCATCGGCGAAACTGTGCCGGGCTACGAGGTCAGCATCTGGTACGGGATTGCGGCGCCCAGGGGCACCCCATCCGAGATAGTTGGGAAACTAAACCAGGCGGTGAATGCGGTATTGGCCGACCCGAAGTTGCAAACCCGTCTGGCCGAGCTTGCCGGCGAGCCCATGCCGATGACGCCGGCTGAATTCGGCAAACTCGTCGCCGACGAAACCGAGAAGTGGGGTAAGGTGATCCGGGCGGCCGGCATCAAGGCCGACTGATGCCGACCAATCCGGGCTGACGTTCCGTAACTCCCGTTCCGCAAATGCCGCGGGCCGCGAGTCCAGTCCGGGTAATCGCGTCGGTTCCGCCACGTCGCGGCATCTCCCGTTACCCCCTGATGGCGACCCGGATAGCGGACGTTGCGGGTCGAGTGGGTCGAGCCGAGACCGCATCATCGCTTCGATGCTAG